>NZ_DFMT01000009.1:0-39943 GCF_002376385.1 Algoriphagus sp. UBA3586
CTGACGGCTATGACCGGCAAAGGTAGGCCCGTGGTTATTGAAAGGTTCAATCCTTTCAGGATTGTCAACTATGCTGCAGATCCGATTTCTTCAAAAGAGAAAAAATTGAACAACTCCAGCTCAAATTTTCAAGATAAAAATCAGATGAGAAATCACCAACCTATAACCAACCACGAAGTGGTTGAACCCCTCAATAGCCATCAGTGAAACTGGTGGTAAAAGAAAGTCCATCTACCATCGAGCATTCCAACTCTGAAGGAGTTGAACTCTGTACCCCATAAAGTTTGACCCATTCAGGGTCAGGATAGCAAGGTCGGGCTCCTTCCTTTTCCACGGGTTATACCTGCCTACCGGCAAAGGCAGGCCTGTGGTTATTGAAAGGTTCAATCCTTTCAGGATTAATATTACCCAAGTCATCAATGAGGTGTTGGGAGCGATCCTCTTAAATTCTTAAACGCCTAACACTACTCTGCAGAAACCGCCAACCCAACCACGAAGTGGTTGAACTCCTCAATAGCCGCCAGTGAAACTGGTGGTAAAAGAAAGTCCATATACCGTGATGCATCCCAACTCTGAAGGAGTTGAACTCGTTACTCCATTAAGTTTAATCATTTCAGGATTTTTTCACAAAGCACTGACTTTTATCAGTTCCAAACACCAATTTGATCAAAGGATATGATCAGAATCATTCGTAACTTATAGGACATCAATGAAGGAAGACCATGAAAATCAATGCCAAAATACTCTTGATGACAGATTTTTCAGAGGTAGCAGGTTATGCCCTTTTTTATACCAAGCAACTGGCATCCAAACTCAAAGCCAAAGTAGAGGTAATGCATATTCTCGGCACTCCAGTGGACTGGGTTAGGCTGGACAAGGATAAGGAAAAGTTTTATCCGGAGACACTGAATGCCATTGCCAATGCCAAATCCAATCTTTCATCAATAGTCCATGATTTAGAAAAGCAGGGCATTAATGCCCTTTCTTCATTAATCTACAGTTTTGGTTCGGAGACGGTTTTTGAGCATGTTCAAAATGCCGAACCGGACTTGGTGATAATGGGATCCGAAGGCAGAGGAGCAAAAAAACCCTTTTACCTTGGCTCTACTGCCCAAAAGGTGCTTAGAAATATTAAAACTCCTATCCTGATTGTAAAAGAAGAACCAGCTCACAAGGAGATCAAAAAGATTGCATTTCTATCTACCTTGGAAAAAAGTCAAAAGCCTATTTTTAAAAAACTTAAAAAACTGGCAGACTTATTAGGAGCACAGCTGGATTTAATTTTTATCAATACTCCCTATGATTTCCATGAAAGTGCTGAGATTGATGAAATGTTCAATGAGATGTTGGAGTCAGATAATACCACACAGCATTTCTTGATCAATGCAAAGGATGCCGAAAATGGAGTTATCTACTATGCAGAAAACAATCAACCAGATATTTTAACTTTAGCTAAAACAGAAAAATCAGGATTAACCAAATTCTTCAACCCAAGCCTAACAGAAAATCTAGCCAAAACACACAATTTTCCTATTCTTTCAATTTGCCTAGAGGAATGAATTGCCTCGTCAAGAAAAATCTGATTAAATGGTAGAATTAGAGAATAAAGTGATTAAAAAAATGAAACTTATTATTTTTGAAAATGTTATCTTATGAGATAACTTTGAATGGATGACTAGGAGTATTATTTTTCATAAAAATCATTTCATCGAATTTTATCAAAACCTAGATATCAAGGCAAAAAATAAAGTTCAATATGTTCTGGAACTTATCAAGCAGGTCGAAAGGGTGCCTGAAAAGTTTCTAAAACATCTAGAAGGAACTAATGGCCTTTATGAAATAAGAATAGAGTATCAATCAAACATTTATAGAATTTTCTGTTGCTTTGACGAAGGTAAATTAGTTATCCTCTTTAATGGGTTTCAAAAAAAATCTCAAAAAACTCCCAAAAAGGAAATCGAAAAAGCTGAAAGACTGATGAAAGATTATTTTGAATTAAAAAAAATGAGAGATGAAGGACTATAGCAAAATCAAAACCTTCGATGAACTAATTGAATTAGAACATGGAAAGGTTGGCACTGAAAGCAGAAACAGATATGATGAAAATGCCCAAATGTTTATCATAAGTGAAATGCTAAAAGAAGCCAGAAAGGAGGCAAAACTTACACAAGAACAATTGGCTGAAAAGGCCGGAACGAAAAAAAGCTATATCTCTAAACTTGAAAATGGTAAGGGAAATATCCAATTGTCAACGTTGATTAGGATATTTGAGCAAGGGCTTAATAAAAGAATAGGTTTAACTTTCCTATAGTAATAAATGGGAAAGTTAAACCTTGGAATTCTACTTTATTTCTTCAACAATCTCGCGATGTAAAATCCGTCAAACCCGCTTTCCTGAGCCAATACTTTTTGATCTTCGATCAATTCGAAGTCTTTCCCTGCCTCAGAAGCCAGAAATTTTTCAACCTGCTTTTGATTTTCAGAAGGCAGGATACTGCAAGTCGCATAAACCATCTGACCTCCTTTTTTCAACATGGAAGAATAGCTTTGAATGATTTCCTGCTGGGTTTCCTGCACTTTAGCGATAGAGTCCAGACTCAGCTTCCATTTGGTATCCGGATTTCTTCTCAGCACTCCTAAACCCGAACAAGGCACATCCAATAACAAACGATCCGCTGACTCTTTCAATCTTTTGATAGTCTTAGAGCCTTCGATCACTTTCCTTTCTATAATAGAAACTCCGTCTCTTCTTGCTCTTAGCTTGGTTTGCTGCAGCTTCCACTCCTCCACATCCATGGAAAGCACCTTCCCCTTATTCTGCATCAGGGCAGCTAAATGGAGGGACTTCCCTCCAGCACCCGCACAGGCATCGATCACACGCATTCCTGGCTCCACTGCCAAGGCCTGAGCTACTAACTGAGAAGAAGCATCCTGAACTTCAAAAAGGCCTTCTTTGAATGCCGGATTGCGGAAAACATTTTGTCTTTGCTCCAAAATCAAAGCATCTGGATATCCTTTCACAATGTAAGTTCGGATTCCATCTTCCGCCAATCGGTTTTTCAATTGCTCCCGGGTGATTTTCAAAGTATTTACCCGAAGCACTACTTCTGCCTCTTCATTCAAAGAGTGAATTTCCTGATCCCACTTCTCCCCCAATTCCTTCTTCCCCAACTCATACAACCAATCTGGAATTGATTCCAAAATGGCTGGTTTGTCCAAGCTCTCGTACTTTGCTTTGATTTTGTCAGGGTTTAATCCGGAAAATTCCTCCCAAGGTGGAAGTTCATTGCCTTGCATAAGCCAATAAGTTCCAAACAAATCCCAGTAGCTTTCAGAAGGACTCAAATAATTGATCAGCCTCCACCAACGCACCATTTCATAGGTGGTTTCTGCGATAAAAGAACGATCTCTCGCTCCCCATTTGGGATTGGATTTAAGGGTACGCTCTATGACCTTGTCAGCGTATTGACCTTCTTGAAAAATAGATTCTAAAGCGGTATGTACTCCGCGTATGGTATTATTATGTAGTTTCATCAGAAAGAAATTCTGCACAAAGGTAGTTTTTCTTTCTCAGACTAGCCGAAAAGAAACTCAAAAGGGTTTGAAGGTCAATGAAATTCTGATGCCTTCCCGGGGAACTGCTGAACCAAAATAAAAATAATCCCCAGCGTAAATATCTCCTAAAACCGAAAACTGATTCGGTTGACCCATATGATTGCTGATCATTGGCTCCTTCTGAATGATTTGTTTTCTAAACTCAAGAAAATTCGCTCTAAGCCCTACATCAACCCAATTATTCAAAGCATAAGAGAAACTTACATCTAAGCCCGTTCTCCAATTTGTCTCCTCCACAGGAATAAGAAATGGGCCGGGAACTATAGAAAGACAATTCAGACATGGCCACCAAAACAGATAGCTATAATCTGGATAAAATTCCAATTTGGCATTTGCTCCTCTTTCCCTCATCGAAAAAAGATTGAAATTGACAGAGGTCCTTTCTCCCAATGTGATGGATTTTTGAAGAAATAATCCAAATCCCACCAATTCATTTTGTAAGCCAACCAAAACGGGATCTCTGGCGATTCCAACAATACTATAAGAATTACCATCTTCTGCGGGAGGCCCATAAATTGACCTGTTTGTATATCCTGTCTCCTGAGGCTCATAATAAGAATGATGAGAACCCATCAAGCCCAAAGACCAGCTTTTCCCTAATGGGATTCCTGCGAAAAACCTACCTCCCCCAAACCTTGCTTTTTCAGGAGCAATACTTTGGGTTTGCTTCAAAGCCTTCTCCCAATAAACCCCATCCAATTCAAACCAAATCCCTTTTTTCTCCTGGCAATAAGCACTTACAGAAATCAGGAAAAGCATAGAAAGCAACAGTAATTTTCTCATCATTCCTCAAGCATTAATATTATCGGACAACTTTCCCACAGTCAGGGATGTGCTTACCTTTACGGAGCTAATTCATTTTTCGCTACTATGATCAATTACAATAGTTTGGTAAAAAAATGGGCCCAATCCCTGGAGCTTTACGATTTCTCGGAAGCGCAAAACTTGGTGGAATGGCTATTTGAACATCATTTAGGCTTGAGAAGAGTGGATATGATGCATTTTTTAGAGGAAAAGGATCTGCCTCAGGCTCTTTTGTCAGATTTTGAACGTTTGAAAAAAGGAGAACCTATCCAGCAAATTTTAGAAAAGGCCCCTTTTTACGGGAGAGAATTCAAAGTAAGCAGAGATACGCTGATCCCTAGGAATGAAACCGAAGAGTTGGTGCATTTGATTATCAAAGAAAATCCCCAACCTCATTTAAGAATACTGGATATCGGTACAGGCACAGGCTGTATCCCAATATCTCTGGCTTTGGAAATGAATTCAGCGGAAGTTTATGGCTTGGATATTTCCGAAGGGGCTTTGCAAATCGCCAGAGAAAACGCTAAGGAATTCAAGACTGATGTCAAATTTTATCAAATAGATATCCTGAAAGAGGAAATTCCTTTAGATGATTTGGATATTTTGGTCAGCAATCCACCTTATATCCCTGAAAAAGGAAAAGCACTTATGCACAAAAACGTATTGGATTTTGAGCCAGAATTGGCGCTTTTCGTCCCAGATGAGGATCCGCTTTTATTTTACAGGGTCATTGCTGAGAAAGCCAAAAAATGCCTGAAAAAGGGGGGGAAGCTCTATTTTGAAATTCATGAATATTACGGTCAGGAAGTACTGAACTTGCTGAATAAGCAGGGCTACAGCAAGATTGAATTGATCCAAGACCTTAATGACAAGGATAGAATCGTGAAAGGTATTTTAGGATGAGGCCTTTTGACAAAAGTTTTTAATCAGAGCCAAGGTTTCGCCTTTTCGCTCAAACATGCCCATGTGCCCGGTATTTTCTAGTTCGAAATAATCAGTGAACAAGTAGCTTTGTTTTCTACTTGCCTCTAATTTAACCGAGCCGTCCTCCGTGCCTGCAATCAATAATTTTGGACCATGAAAATGCTCCAAAACTTGGGTTCGGTCTTTTCTGTCCCGCATCGCTTCTGTAAATGCGATCAAACCCTCCAAAGTTGATTCCTTTGCCTGTTCTAGAGCTGTCTCAATAGCTGTGGAAAGTTCTTTTCTTCTGTCCTCCGGGAAAAGCTGAGGCACAAATGAGGTTACAAATTTGTCAACTCCGTTTTTCTTTAAAAAGGTAATTGCCCGATTTCTCATCTGCTTTTTATCAGCATCATCTGCGAAAGCCGTACTATGAAATAGTCCAACAGCCTTTAATTTCTGCTGCATCAATTCTAAAAGTGCTAAGGTCACATAACCCCCCAAAGAATGGCCAATAACTATCGGTTCGAAAATTTCATTTTCTTCCATCCATTCCTCCAACATCACTGCAAGCTCCTCTAGGCTGAGGTGTGATTTTTCCAAAGGACTATTTCCAAAGCCCGGCAAATCTGGACAAATAACTCTGTAATTTTTACTCAGCTCTTCTGCAAAATCTGCCCACATGGCTCCAATTTCACAGAACCCATGAACCAAAACCACAGGCTGACCCTGTCCTTTTTCAAAAAAATATACAGAAGACATAAATTATTTAGATGCTCTTGGCTACTTCGCTCATGCTTCTAACAGCATCGGCAATACCATCCGGGTCAAATCCGCAAGCTCTGTGCAATTCGATTTGCTCGCCATGCTCAACCACTTCATCAGGGATGCCCAGACGCTTCACCTGAGCCTGATACTCATGATCCATCATCCATTCTAGTACAGCCGAACCAAATCCACCCATCAAACAACCATCCTCTACGGTGATTACTTTCTTGAATTTCCCAAAAACCTCGTGAAGTAATTCTTCATCCAAAGGTTTTACAAATCTCATATCATAATGAGCCGGATTTAATCCTTCAGCAGAAAGTGTCTCGCAAGCCTCCACTGCATAATTTCCAATATGTCCGATGGTCAAAATAGCAACCTCTTCACCTTCCTTCACTATTCTTCCCTGACCTAGTGGAATTTGCTGGAATGCTGTTCTCCACTCAGGCATGACACCATTTCCTCTTGGATATCTGATGGAATAAGGGCCCTCATGAGAAAGGGAAGAGAACATCATATTTCTCAATTCCTCCTCATTCATAGGAGCAGCTACTACCAAATTTGGAATACATCTGAAATACGCCAAATCATAAGCACCATGGTGGGTAGGTCCATCCGCACCTGCGAATCCAGCTCTATCCAAACAGAAAACAACTGGAAGGTTTTGCAAGCATACATCATGGATCACCTGATCATAAGCACGCTGCATAAAGGTGGAATAAATATTACAGAAAGGCTTTAGTCCCTGGGTGGCTAAACCTGCAGAAAAAGTTACTGCATGTTGCTCTGCTATCCCTACATCAAATGCACGGTCGGGCATGGCCTTCATCATAATATTGAGAGAGGATCCGGAAGGCATAGCTGGAGTTACCCCCATGATACGCTCATCCTGTTCAGCCAACTCTACAATCGTATGCCCGAAAACATCCTGATATTTTGGAGCCTGAGGCTTTGAAGGGGTCTTTTTATAAATTTCTCCGGTTACTTTATCAAACAAGCCCGGTGCGTGCCAGGTAGTCTGGTTCCCTTTTTCGGCAGGCTCATAGCCTTTTCCTTTCACTGTTACACAGTGGAGAATTTTAGGACCAGGGATATCCTTGAGATCGTTTAGGATTTCAACCAAATGGTTGACATCATGTCCGTCAACAGGACCGAAATAACGAAGATTGAGTGATTCAAATAAATTGCTTTGCTTCAGCACAGCTGACTTGATCGCTCCTTCCACTTTGGAAATGACTTCCTGAGCTGAACTTCCAAATTTGCTGAACTTACCCAACAACTTCCATACTTCATCCTTTACCTTATTATAGGTGTGGGAAGTGGTAATATCCGTCAAGTAATCTTTTAAGGCACCGACATTAGGATCGATCGCCATGCAATTATCATTGAGAATGATCAGAATATTGGAATCTGAAACACCTGCATGATTCATCGCCTCGAATGCCATCCCACCTGTCATAGATCCATCGCCAATAACGGCTACATGCTGAATGCCCGAACCTTTATACTTGGAAGCGATCGCCATCCCAAGCGCAGCGGAAATAGAAGTACTGGAGTGTCCTACACCAAAAGTGTCATAAACACTCTCTTTTCTTTTAGGAAAACCGGAGATACCTCCGAAAATTCTATTAGTATGAAATTGATCTCTTCTTCCAGTCAGAATTTTGTGGCCATAAGCCTGATGACCTACGTCCCAGACCAATTGATCCTGAGGAGTGTTCAATACATAATGTAAAGCCACAGTCATCTCAACCACACCCAAGCTAGCGCCAAAGTGCCCACCGTAAATAGACACGTTGTCTACGATGAAGTTTCTCAATTCATCACAGATTTGTACCAATTTCTCTTTAGGAAACTTTTTAAGGTCTGCTGGGCTGTTAATTTGAGCTAATAATTCTCCTGGTTCGATCAGCATGTATCTTTACATTTTAATGGTCTGGAATGGTAAACTTCCCTAGCTTAGGTTTGTTTTTTAGTTAGCATAGCAACTAAATCAAAGTCTCCATTCTCTGACCTGAATTTCAATTAATTTGTCTTAATTGAATATCTTTGGCCACAAGGTGGCAAAATTAACCAATAATTTAAATATCCCTTGAGTTTCGAAATCAAATTACCGCTCTTCGAAGGTCCTTTCGACCTCATGCTCTTCTTCATAGAGCGGGACGAATTGGATATTTACGATATTCCTATCTCCAAAATCACCAATGATTTTCTGGACTATATCCATCATTTGGAGCAAATGGAAATAGAGGTTGCCAGCGAATTTATCCTCTTTGCTGCCACCCTGATGAAGATTAAATCGAGAATGCTTCTTCCCCGACCGGAATTAAATGAGGATGGAGAGGAAATCGATCCAAGAGAAGAACTCATCAGAAATCTTCTGGAATATAAAAAATATAAGTCAGTAGTCGAGGAATTAGCCTCTTTGGAGGAAGAAAGACTTTCGAAACAAAAGCGCGGAAATATCGCTTCGGAACTAAAAGCCCTCAATAAGGTTGATGATGTAGACGCAGAAATGCAAGACTTGGATCTCTACAAGCTGTTAAAGGTTTTTCAAAAATGTATGGCCAAAATGGCCGCTCGTGTGGAAGATACCAAGCATACAGTAATCCAATATCCCTACACCATCGAGCAACAAAAAGATTTTATCTTGGAAAAAATCAGCTTCAAAAAACAAGTTCCTTTCACTGAATTCATATCCTACAAACCTGAAAAAATATTTGTTATCTACACATTTTTGGCAATTCTGGAATTACTACAACTTTCTTTAGTAACAATCGTCATTGGAGAGGGTTTTAATAACTTTTGGGTAGAAAAGACTGAGCCGGTCGCTACAGCCTAATATGAAGCTAGACAACAAAAAAATCTTTAAAACCCTCAATCCAAACAAAGTTTGGGTACCGATCTTAATCGGATTGGGCATCGTTTTCGGAATGTTCTATTTCGATCCGAGCGTCGATGCCCAAACTTTAAAAGGGGTATTCGATGCTTCTGCCCCCTACGTGATTCTGGCCATTTTGGTCATAATTTTTAGAGATGCGGGATATGTCTACAGGATCAGGGAAATCACTCAAAGGGAGCTGACCTGGACAAGGTCCATTTATGTGATCATTCTTTGGGAATTTGCCTCTGCTGTTACTCCCTCAGTTGTCGGAGGTACCGCTGTAGCTATTTTTATCTTAAATAAAGAAGGAATCAAATTAGGTAGAGCCATTTCATTTGTGATGGTTACCGCCATTCTCGACAACCTCTTTTTTGTCATAGGAGCGCCTATCATTCTGTTCTTTGCTAAAGGCAATATTTTCCCCAACAGTCAGGTGCTGGAAAATCAATTGGAAAATAGCTTACAGGCTATTTTTTGGATCAGTTATGCACTTTATGCCGCCTACAGCTTAATCATGGCTTTGGCTCTTTTTTACAGACCACGGGTTTTCAAGTGGGTTTTGATCAAAATATTCTCTATCAAATGGCTGAGAAAATGGAAGCATGATGCCCAAGAATACGGAAATCAAATCATCGAAGCTTCCAAAGAATTAAGCGGTAAAAAATTAAATTATTGGCTTCCTGTAATTGCTGCTACCATATTTATTTGGAGCTCTCGTTATTTGATGCTGAATGCACTGATATCTGCTTATGTGCCTTTGTCAATAGAAAATAACATCATTGTTTTCGCTAGACAGGTAATCATGTGGATCGTTATGATGATTTCACCTACTCCAGGTAGCTCGGGTACTGCGGAGTTTTTCTTCGGGCAGTTCTTCACCCAGTTTCTAGGCAATTACACCTTTGTAACCAGCATTTTTTGGAGGCTTCTATCCTATTACCCATATTTGATTCTAGGAGCGATTTTCCTTCCAAGATGGATTCGCCAGGTTTTTTTCAAAAAGAAAACAACTAGCCAAGAATAAGATGATGAATGCCTTAACTCCTGAGCAAATTGCCTCCATTACCGGTGGGAAATTGCTTGGGAAAAATCTATCCCTTGAATTAACACGGGTCAGCATTGACTCTAGGCAAATTCTGAATCCCACACAGACGCTTTTTGTTGCTTTGAAAGGAGCCAAAGCGGACGGCGCTAAGTTTATCCCGCAATTAATAGAAGAAGGAGTACAGGTATTTTTGGTTTCTGAATCCTTTCAAATCCAGAATAAAGAGACCTGCTATATAGCTGTTAAGGACACAAGAAAGGCGCTCCAGTCACTTGCCAAATATCAACGTGAACTTTTTGAAAAGCCTGTGGTCAGCATTACAGGTTCTAACGGAAAAACCATAGTCAAAGAATGGCTGGGACAGATTCTAAGTCAAAATTATGCCGTAGCAAAAAGTCCCAAAAGCTATAATTCTCAAGTAGGATTACCCTTATCCGTTTTCGAAATTCAGCCCTATCATCAGGTAGCTATTTTAGAAGTCGGCGTTTCCAAAAAAGGAGAAATGGAGGCTTTGCAAGCTATTGCCCAACCCAATTTGGGAGTCTTTACCAACATTGGAACTGCGCACGATGAGGGTTTCGAAAGCCGGGAAGAAAAAATTAAAGAAAAGCTTCAACTCTTTAAGGATTCGGCCCTTTTGGTATACAACAAAGACCAAAAAGAGCTGAGTAAAATCATTGAGACAGCAATCGAAAATGAACGATTAATTGCTTGGTCCGACCAGCCTGGCGCTGATTATACACGAGCTATCAAATTTCAGGATGAGCTCACCAAAATCATTCTTATAAAATCTGATTTAAGTACTTTCACTTTTTACACCCGGTTCTCAGATCAGGCTTCCTTAGAAAATCTGACCCATACAATTGTATCTGCATTGAGTTTGGGCATGCTTTCAGATTCTATTCAAAAAGGAATCAATTTGCTGAGACAGGTGGACATGAGACTGACCCTCAAACCGGGAATCAATGATTCTTTGATTATTGACGACACCTACAATAATGACTTGGCAGGGCTGAGGGTATCATTGGATTTTATGCGGCAACAGAGGCCCAAGAGAAGAAAGATTTTATTTTTATCCGAGTTTCAACAGCAGGGTCAACCCGAAAAAATCTATCCAGAAGTAGCCGAACTGATCAACTCCCATTCCTTAGACCTGGTAGTTGCTGTAGGGGAAAATATCCATCCTTTGCAAGAGTTGATTCAAAGTGAATTCAAGGCCTTTGCAAGTACGCAGGAACTTTCAGAGTGGGTTGGGTTAGAAAACTTTTCTGATGATCTCATATTGATCACCGGTGCAAGAGCTTATCATTTTGAGCAAATAGTTAACCAGCTTCAGCAGAGAATTCACGGTACAACTTTAGAAATCAACCTCAACGCACTCACACATAACTTTAACTTCTACAAGAGAAGAATTAAACCAGAAACCAAGGTAATGGTCATGGTGAAGGCCTTTGCTTATGGAGGAGGTGCAGTAGAAATAGCGAATCATCTTCAAACTTTAGGGGCTGATTATCTGGCTGTGGCATTCACTGATGAAGGAGTCATACTGAGAAAGCAGGGAATTCAACTTCCTATTATGGTTTTGAATCCGGTACAGGAGTCGTTCGAACTCTGCAAAACCTACGATTTAGAACCGGTTGTTTTCAGTTTGGAGTTCTTTACCAGTTTGGGGAATTGGTGCAAAAACAATCAAACCCAATTGAAAGTCCATTTAGACTTGGATACCGGAATGAGGAGATTAGGATTTGAGGAAGGGCACCTGGAAGCCTTGTCCAACTTGATCAAAACCTACCCGGAATTGATTATTCAGTCCCTTTATACCCATTTGGTAGGGGCTGATGAGGAAATTCATAGAGATTATTCCCAAGAGCAGCTGGATAGTTTTATTAGGATGAAGGATCAAATTCTTCCACACCTTTCGCAAAAGCCTCTTCTTCATGCCTTAAACTCTGCAGGCATAGTAGCATTTCCAGACTATCAATTGGATATGGTGAGGTTGGGAATTGGCCTTTATGGAGTTGAGGTGACCGGAAAACACGACAGAGAGCTCCAGGCCATCAGTACTTTGAAAACTACCATCTCTCAGGTAAAAAGGATAGAGCCCGGAGAAACTATAGGCTATTCCCGAAAAGGAAGATTGGAAAACGGAGGTAAAATTGCCACGCTATCCATTGGCTACGCAGACGGATATGACCGTAGGTTCAGCAATGGCAAAGGCTATGTACTGATTCATGGAAAAAAAGCTCCAGTCATAGGAAATGTGTGCATGGATATGGTCATGGTGGATGTCACTGATATAGAAGTTAAAGCGGGAGATGAAGCCATTATTTATGGAAGTCAAATCTCTCTGAAGGACTTAGCTGACCGAATCGGGACTATCCCTTACGAACTGCTGACAAATATCAGTTCTCGTGTGAAGCGGGTATACTATCTTGACTAATAGGCTTTCACTTTCCGAAAATTTCCTAAATTCAGATAAGAAAGTAGACAGATAGGATTTCGATTCTATTTGAAAGAAAAAATAATCACATCACCCTTCCACCGAGACAAAGAAAAAACTCAGCCATGAAGCTCACCAAAAGAAAGCTTGCTCATATTGTTTTTGAGTCAAATGATAGACCTTCAAGAACTTTTGATGTGGTACTGCTTATTCTGATTTTTGGTTCTGTAATCGTGGCGGTTCTGGATTCTGTAACAGAATTAAAAGAAGAATACGGACGTCTTTTTTTTACGCTTGAATTAATCTTTACTTTTCTTTTTACCATTGAGTATGCTTTACGGGTTTGGTTGACCAGTAAGACGTTTAGATATGTTTCTTCCTTCTATGGCATCGTAGATCTTCTTGCCATTCTTCCTGTTTACCTGAGCTTTTTTGTTGCCAATGTGCAATTACTGACTGTAGTGAGGGCTTTACGACTTTTGCGAGTAATTCGTATTCTAAAACTGGGAAGATACTTAGCTGAGGCAGACTTTATAAGGAGGTCTCTGAAAGCAAGTATGACTAAAATTCAGATTTTTTTATTCACTGTCCTGACTATTGTTTTGATTATGGGAACTCTCATGTATCTGATCGAGGGACCGGAAGCTGGATTTACGAGTATTCCAAGAGCAATGTATTGGGCTATCGTTACATTGACTACAGTTGGATTCGGTGACATTACTCCTCAGACACCTTTAGGACAGTTTGTGGCATCCTTAATTATGCTCATGGGTTATGCAATAATCGCAGTTCCTACCGGAATTGTCAGCTCAGAAATGGCCAAGCAAAAAAGCCCTGAATTTCATGCAACGTCTAAAACTTGCACCTATTGCGGACAGGATGGTTTGGATAAAGATGCCAAATTCTGCAAAAACTGCGGGCACCCTGTAGACATTAAGCCTTGATTATTTAATAGGGCCACGCCTTTTTCCATCCCAACTCTTGAGACGTATAAATCCCTCCTTTACCAGAAAAGATATAGGCGATGAAGCAGGCTATCGCGAGAAAAATTCCGGATTCATATCCGAAAAGCTCAATTCCCATTACAGTACAGGCCATAGGAGTATTGGTTGCCCCGGAAAATACGGCCACAAATCCCATCCCAGCTAATAAAGCTAAGGGAAGCGGAATCAAACCATGCAGGGCATTTCCCAAGGTAGCTCCCGTGAAAAATAAAGGCGTCACTTCTCCTCCTTTAAATCCAGCTCCCAAAGTAAATCCAGTCAAACCTGTTTTAGCCAACCAATCATACCAAGGCAAGGGAGTTTCAAAAGCTTCTACAATTCTGGGAACTCCTAAACCCAAATAAGTGGTACTGCCCGAAATCCATACAAATAAAGCGATCAGCAGTCCGCCTATGAACGGCCTTAAAGGTGGATAAGAAATCGTCTGAGAAAAAACTTTGGAAAAAAAGTGGGAGGTTTCCGCAAATAATCTTCCTGATAAACCAAAGACAATTCCGGCAGGAATGATCCAAAGTAAATTCATCAAAGTATGAGTCGCCACCTCGGGGATTTGATAAATAGTGTGACCCACTCCCCAGAGCGATTCGCAAACCCAATGAGCAACCAAACCAGCCCAAAAGGCTGGAAAAATAGATTTCCATCGGAAATGACCCGTGTGCATCCATTCCAAAGCAAAAATAGCTCCTGCTAGTGGAGTCCCGAAAACTGAAGCAAATCCACCTGAAACCCCAGAAATCAGGATTAATCTCCTGTCAGCTGATTCAAGTTTAAACCATTTGGTCAACTGATCTGCCAAAGATCCGCCCATTTGAACTGCAGTGCCTTCCCTTCCTGCCGAACCGCCGAAAAAATGGGTGAAAATAGTCCCAAAAAGCACCAAGGGAGTCATTCTGAGGGGAATTGGATTCTTGGTTTGGTATAATTCGTCCAATAATAAATTATTGCCTTTGACAGAATTTTGACCAATTTTATAATAAGTCCAGCCGATGATCCAACCGCCCAGCGGAAGTAAAGCAATTACCAATAAATGCTCTTCCCTGAAGTTGGTTGCCCAGTCTAATGCCACCAGAAAAAAGGCGGACGCAGAGCCCGAAAGCAAGCCAACCAAAAGGCCTAAGACTAGCCAAAGCAAAAAATATTTCAACAGTTTCGAGTAATCCAAAGCGACCGTTTAAATCAAGAATGGCAAAATAGGAATAGAAATTGACTTTTAAGTAGGAGATAAACTAGGAAAATCACTTCCCGAGAACTTATTTGAGTTTTTAGGGTTATTAGCACACAAAATGAAGAACATATTAATCACCGGCGGCTCTGGCCTTATTGGCCAAAAAATCACCCAGCTATTGGAGGAAAAAGACTATGCAGTTGCTTGGCTGAGTAGGTCTTCCAAAAAGCGAAAATCCTTCGTTTGGGATATCAATACCCAAACCATAGACCCTGAGGCAATGGAGTGGGCAGACGCCGTCATCCACCTAGCCGGGGCAGGAGTAGCTGATCAAAGATGGACTGCGGAAAGAAAGCAAGAAATTCTTCAATCCAGAACCAAAAGCACAGCCCTTCTTCACCAAGCAATCGAAAAAGCAGAGGCCAAACCCACGACTTTTATTTCTGCCTCAGCAGTTGGCTACTACGGTTTCAATACCGGAACCAAATTAGTAGATGAGACATCACCAGCTGGAAATGATTTTCTGGCTCAGGTCGTGATAGCTTGGGAAAATGAAGTGAAGAAAATTGAATCCCTACATCTCAGAACAGTCATGCTCCGAATTGGAATTGTATTGGATGCTGACGGTGGCGCTTTGGCTGAAATGCTCAAACCGCCAGTTGCTGCACCATTAGGTTCAGGAGATCAGTGGATGAGTTGGATCCATATTGATGATTTGGCAAGAATGTTTGTCTACGCTTTGGAAAAAACTACCCTACAAGGAGTTTACAATGCTGTTGGGCCCAACCCCAGCACTAATCAACAGGTCACTAAAGAAGCTGCGGATGCCAAAGGCAAAACCTATTTGGGAATTGGAGTTCCAGGCTTTGTTTTGAAATTAGTATTAGGAGAAATGGCAGCCATGGTACTGGGTGGCAATCGGGTTTCTTGCCAGAAAATCCAAAAAGCAGGCTTCCAGTTTGAATACTTTGAATTATCGGAAGCCCTGAAAGATATTTTCAAGCACTGATTCTAGATTCTTTTTCCTCTTCCAATTAAAAACCAAAGGACAGTTCCCAATAGTGGAACCAAAATCACGATTAAAATCCAGATTAATTTATCTGTTTCGTTCGCAAAGTTGCTGATCACCACATCATAAATGGTATAGGCATAAATCGCCAGACCGATAATTCCAATCCCAAACATTGTTAGCTAGTTGTAGTTTTAGTGCCTTTTCCCAAAATCAAGTAGACAAGAGGCCCAATTACTTGTCCAAATAAAATAATGATGATCCAAATGAGCTTCATATTTGGATCTTTGAAATCTGAGCGGATGACATCCACCACGCAGTAAATCCAAAGGATGGAATAAGCTATTCCAAATAAGATCAAAAACAGGAGAATACCTCCACCCATATTATTAACAAATAGTAGTTCACTCATTTTTTTAAAGATTAATCTTTTTGACTGCGAAAATCAGGCTCAAACCTCTTGCGTTTTTTCATAGTCCTCGACATAGATAGATACAAAAAGGTCCCGATTACCGGTACAAAAATTAAAAGCAGCATCCATAATATCCTTTGGCTGGAGTCCTTGAAGTCTGCCCTAAGCAAATCTACAATAGCATAAATCCAAAACCCCAGATAAAAAACCAGTGTTAAAGGGGCTATCCAAACAGGAAAACTGGGTTCAAGTAAATTCATTCCGATTCTTCAATTATTTTTACCACTGTTCCAAAATAGCTTTTTTTGGTAAAATAAAGTAAGAATTTAGTCGAAAATTTAATCACTCTATTGATATGATGAGAAGTGCGTTCATACTGGTTTTATGCTTTATCACCGGTTTTAGTCAAGCTCAAGTGGACTTGAGCTATTATCTCCCTTCCGGATACACTTATAATCCTGCCATTCCAACTCCTAAGGAGGTTTTGGGCTATGAAGTAGGAGAATGGCACGTAAGCCACGACCAGCTGGTCATGTACATGAAAGCTGTTGCTGCTGCTTCAGACCGAGTAAAATTTGAAGAAACTGGCAGAACTTATGAGAAAAGACCTCAAACGCTTTTGACCATTTCCTCTCCAACTAACCTGGCCAAAATAGATCAAATCAAAGCCGACCGGGCCAAGCTTAGAAATCCAAATGCTTCTGTCAATATCGCTTCCATGCCTGTGGTGATGTTTATGGGTTATTCTGTGCATGGAAATGAACCCAGTGGTGCCAATGCTTCTCTTTTAGCAGCCTACCATTTTGCGGCAGCAAATGAAATTGAGGCTGAATTGGAAAATATCGTATTGCTCTTAGATCCAGCAATCAACCCTGATGGACTCAACCGCTTTGCTTCCTGGGTAAACTCCCACAAAGCTTATAATTTGAATGGAGATCCAAATGGGAGAGAATATAATGAGGCTTGGCCGAGAGGCAGAACCAATCACTATTGGTTTGATCTCAACAGAGATTGGCTTCCTGTTCAACATCCTGAATCCAGAAATAGAGTTCGCGTATTCCAAAGCTGGCTTCCCAATATTCACTTAGATTTCCATGAAATGGGGACCAACAGCACTTTCTTTTTCCAGCCAGGTGTTCCTGCGAGAATGCACCCGCTAACTCCAGAAAAAAACTTCAAACTCACAGAAAAGATCGGGCAATACCATGCCAAAGCATTGGATAAAATTGGATCTCTCTATTATAATCAAGAGAACTACGATGACTTTTACTATGGAAAGGGCTCTACCTACCCGGATGTACAGGGATCGATTGGAATTTTGTTTGAGCAAGCAAGTTCCCGGGGCCACTTACAGGAATCTGCCAATGGTTTGCTGAGTTTTCCATTTACAATCAGAAATCAATTTACAGCCAATCTTTCCTCCTATCAGGCGGCTAAGGAAATGAGGCAGGAATTGAACCAATGGATGAGAGACTTTTATGTAGGCATTAAAACCGAAACTGACGCCGATGTCAATAAAGCTTACATTTTTGGAAGCAAAGAAGACGATGCAAGAGGATATCATTTGGCTGATTTGATTTTGCAGCATGATATCAAAGTTTTCAATCTGAAAGAAGATATTACCGTCAATGGTAGGGAATTTAAAAAGGAAAATTCCTACATAGTCCCAGCAGATCAACCTCAGTACCGTCTGATCAAGGCGATGTTTGAAACCAGAACCAGCTTTGCTGATTCCCTTTTCTATGACATCTCTGCCTGGACATACCCTATGGCCTTCAATTTGGACTACATGGCACTCAACAGCCGAATTCTAAATTTGGCTAGTGTAGAAGAGATCAATAAGAATGATTTCCAACTTAAGCCCGGACAGGTAATTGGTGGCTCTGGAGCCTATCAATATGCCTTGGAGTGGACTGATTATTACTCACCCAAAGCTGCCTACCAATTGTTGAAGGCAGGCTTCTTAGTAAGAGTAGCTAATGCTGAGTTTACTACACCGGAAGGAAAAACCTTTGGGAGAGGAACCCTTTTGATAGATCAGGGAGAGTCTGGATTGGACAAAGATGCTTTTTATCAAAAACTACAGGAAATCGCATCTAAATCAACTGTGGATATTCATGCGATTAGCACAGGCTATACTGCCGGAATTAATATGGGTTCTACTTTCATTTCACCTTTGGATAAGCCGGAAATTGCACTTTTGGTGGATGGAGGAGTTGATAGCTATGAGGCTGGAGAAATCTGGCACCTCTTGGATCAGCGATATGAAATGCCCGTGACTTTGCTTCCAATGGATAGAGTAAGCGCTACCGTGATTGATCGCTATAATGTGATTTTAATGCCTGATGGAAATTATAACAGCCTAGGCAAATCAGGTGCGGAAACCATTAAAAACTGGATAGGAAGAGGAAATACCCTGGTTGCTAAAGGTGGAGCCGTAAGATGGCTGGCGCAAAATGAAATCAAAGAGTTCAAATTCAGAACTGTGGATAACCAAGAAAAAGGACTTCAAAAATCTTATGCTAACTATGAAAATGCCACAGGTGCTAAAGTAACTGGTGGGGCAATTTTCAATGCAAAATTGGATACCACTCATCCAATCGGCTACGGCTACGAGTCCGCTAATATTCATACTTTCAGAAATGATAATCTGTTTTTAGAGCCTTCTTCAAATCCATACGCAAACCCATTGGTATACACCGAAAACCCTCTTGCTTCCGGTTATTTACATCCTAGTAATCTTCCTGGATTAAAGAACGGGTCAGTGATTCAGATTGGCGCTGTAGGCAGAGGAAGAATTGTAGCCTTTGCAGACAATATGAATTTTAGAGCATTCTGGTTTGGAACAAATAAACTATACATGAATGCCATCTTCTTCGGTCAAGTCATAGAAGGAGGAACAGCCAGGTAAAAGAATATCCTGAGTTATTAGCTCGGGATTTTTTATGAACGGCACATCCCAAAACCTTTAATTGAGTTTAATAGCACATGAACAAACTTAGCCTAAGCCTAATTACCCTATTCTTCAGCGGGTTGATTTTCAATGTAACTGCTCAGGAAATGAGCTTTGAAGAATATAATCCTCCTTCCACTTTGAAGGTACCTGAAAACCCTGTTACCAGAGCCAAATTCCCTTTTGTGGATATTCACAGCCATCAGGGGGGAATTGACCAGGCCAAGGTGAATAAGTTGGTTTCCGAAATGAATGAGCTCAATATGGGCGTAATGGTCAATTTGAGCGGTCGTGGATTTGGCAGAGGAGACAGCAACTCCCAGCAGGAATACATCAAAACCATGATTCGGGAATTCAACACCCATGCACCGGGACGATTTCTGGTCTTCACCAATTTGAATTTTGCCGGTTTTGGTGATGAAAACTGGAGTAGAATCGCTGTCAAAGAATTAGAGGAGGATGTAGCAGCAGGAGCTGTGGGCTTAAAAATCTACAAAAGCTTAGGCCTAAGTGTAAAAGATATCAATGGAAACAGAGTTCCAATAGACCACCCAGATTTAGATCCGGTTTGGGCAAAAGCCGGTGAACTGGGAATCCCTGTTTTGATTCATGCTGCAGATCCAGCTCAGTTTTGGGAACCCATGGATGCCAATAATGAAAGATGGTTGGAGTTGAAAACACATCCCAATAGAAAAAGATCTGATACTGACCCTGCTCCTTTTGAGCAAATCATAGCCGAGCAGCATCACATTTTCGAGAAGCATCCAAATACAACTTTTGTCAATGCACATATGGGTTGGATGGCTAATGACTTGGATAAGGCCAGCGCTCATCTGGAGAAATATCCCAATGTGAATTTTGGAATCGGCGCAGTTATCCAAGAGTTTGGAAGGCAGCCTAAAAGAGCCAGAGAGTTTTTCATCAAATATCAGGACAGATTAATTTTTGGTAAAGACGCCTACAATCCAGAAGAGTTCCACACTTACTTTAGAATTTTGGAAACCGAGGATGAATACTTCCCTTACTACAAAAAATACCATGCCTTTTGGAGAATGTACGGTTTGGGATTACCTGATGAAGTCTTGAAAAAGGTTTATTATAAAAATGCACTTCGGATTGTTCCAAAAATGGATGCTTCAATATTTCCAGAATAAGAATTTAAGCCTGAAGTCTAAGAGAGGGAAAGATCTTGTCTTTCCCTTTTTTATTGAATCTGCATCAATCCATTTTTTTTCATCTTTAATCTCTGACATTTCAGTCGCCGATTTTGACGCTTCAGTCAACTTTAATTTTTGAAGGGTAAAAAGCAACTCATATTCGGATCAAATATGATTCGCTATGAGAACGCTCAGTATTTTCATCTTCTTTTTTCTGTCTTTATCCACAATTTCTTTTTCTCAAACCAAGATTTCAGGAAAAGTGCTGGATGAAAAAAAGAAAGGCTTGCCTGGAGTGAATGTACTTATCAAAGGATCTTATGACGGAAGTACTTCCAAAGATGATGGAAGCTTTGAATTCGAAACTGATGAAGAAGGTCCTCAAGTATTAGTATTTCAACTGATGGGTTTTAAAAGTATTGAGATAGCCATCCATTGTGAAGGAAATGCCATTCAAATCCCAGATCAGATATTAGTTGAGGCAATCACAGAAATGAATGCTGTGACAATTTCCGCAGGTGCAATGGAGGCTTCGGATGAAAAAAAATCAGTCATACTTCGGCCATTAGATATAGTCACTACACCTAGCGCAATGGGTGATATCGTGGGCGCATTCCAAACACTACCGGGAACAAGCACAGTTGGTAATGACGGAAGATTATTCGTCAGGGGCGGAGATGCGAGTGAAGTGGGAATTTATATTGATGGCATCCGAGTTGGCAATGCTTATGGAAGCACTGCAGGTAATGTCCCAACTCGAACCCGCTTTAACCCCAACCTTTTCAAAGGAACATTTTTCTCAACAGGAGGCTATTCTGCCGAATACGGGCAGGCCTTATCCTCAGCTTTAGCTTTGAATACCAAAGACCTTTCGATCAGAAGTCAAGGTGACCTCAGCATCATGTCTGTTGGAGGAGGTTATGCACATACGCTTTCATCAGAAAAGCAAAGCCTGACTTTCAGTGCCAATTATTTTGATTTAAAACCTTATCAGTCCTTGGTAAAGCAAAATTTCGATTGGGAAAGAGCACCGAATGGATGGGATATTGAATTATCGGCACAAAAGAAATTAGCAAAAGGAGGTCTTTGGAAAATACTCGCCAGAACAGAGTCAGGGGGAATGGAAATATGGCAGCCTGAACCAGGTCAAGAAAGTAGAGGTCAACTTATTCGGCTGAGAAATAAATATTCATTTGCACAGACCAATTGGAAGAATGCTTTTGAAAATGGATGGACCTTATTTGCCGGGGCAGCTCTTTCTTCCAACTTCGATGATATCCACATTGATAGTATTCGATTGGAAAGAAAGAATCAATTGGCACACGGGAAATTTACTGCTACCAAAGATTTTTCGGATAAATTATCCATGAATACGGGATTAGAATACTTCAATCACCAGTTTGACGAAAGCTTGGTAGACCTCAACTTCTCTAGAGATTATGTAGATCATCAGTTTTATCTTTTTACAGAGTGGGATTACTACCTCAACAAAAATCTTGTTTTTCGGGCAGGCCTTAGAGCAGGCCAAAGCTCCTTGAATAAAGAACAATGGTTAGACCCAAGAGCTTCTTTAGCATACAAAATCTCAGAAAGCTCCCAAGTCTCCTTTGCTGCAGGCTCTTTCTCTCAAATGCCTGTGGAAAACTTACGGGTTTTGAATCAAACACTCAAGAACACGGAATCCAATCACCTGATATTAAATTATTTACTACAAAGAGAAGGTATCACTTTCAGAGCAGAGGGATTTTATAAAGGATATGAGAATTTGGTGGTTTTTGAAGGTTATCCACAACCCCCCCAAAACCCGACCAACCTAGGTAAGGGGTACGCTCAGGGTGTGGATATCTTTTTCAGAGATAGAAAAAGTATTAAAAACACAGACTATTGGATCACTTACAGCTTTGTGGATAGCAAGAGACAGTTTGACCAGTTCCAATCAGAGGTTCAGCCATCCTTCGCTCCCAAACACAACTTCTCTGTAGTAGCCAAACATTTCATTTTGGACTTAAAATCGCAGTTTGGAATCAGCTTTTCCATGAATGATGGATACCCTTACCATAACCCAAATGATGGAGAGGAAATGAGTTCTAAAACTGAAAGCTTTCAAAGTTTAAGCTTCAGTTGGAGCTATTTACCCAAACCCAATTTGATCATTCATTTCGGAGTCAACAATGTGTTGGGAAGAGAGAATGTATTTGGATACAGGTTTGCCCAGCAGGCAAACTCCCAAGGAGTATTTGAATCTATACCAAGTGGTCAGGTTGCTCCCAGGTTTTTATTCTTGGGGATTTTTCTGACCCTTTCTAAAGACAAAAACGCAAATCAATTAAACAACTTATAAACCAATAAATTATGAAAAAGCTCATCTTAACTTTCGCACTTTCATTTCTGTGGATAAGTCTTAGTATGGCATCTGATCCCGCATTTGAAAAAGCTATGAAAAAACAGATTGTTGCCATGGATCAAATAGCAAATGCCGAACAATCCAAAGAAGTAGCAAATGGTTTTTTGCGAATTGCAGAAGCTAAAAGTGAGGAATGGCTTCCATTATATTATGCTGGATTGATCCATATTGAGGCAGCATTTCGATTTGACGTAAACAAAGATCAATATTTGGATCAGGCACTGGAATATATTGACAAGGCAGAAAAATTAGCGCCAGCCAACTCCGAAGTGACTGCATTGAAAGGATATGCAATCATGGGTAAAATCAGTTTGGATCCTGCTTCAAGAGGTCAAAACTTAAGTCCACAAGCCATGCAATTATTTGGAAAAGCAATCAATCTTGACCGGGAAAACCCAAGAGCACTTTATTTGATGGCTCAAATGGAATATGGAATGGCCCAATTCTTCGGAAGTGGCACAGACAAAGCCTGCGGTATGGTCAGGTTGAGTTTGGAACAGTTTGAAAAGGAGGAAAGCATTATCACTGAAGATTATATCCTCCCAAAATGGGGAAAAAGAAGTGCTCAGCAGATGATGAATAATTGTAATTAATTTAATTGTACTCTATTTATAAGGTAGATTTTTGAATCTAATAATTGAATAATTCAAAAATCTGCCTTTTTAACTATCTTGAACCAATGAGCCGAATGACTAACCCCAATCAATGCGAAAAAGAAACCAGTATCTGGGAAAGCTTTCCGAAGTTTATTGGGGTCAATTTGATCATTGCTTCGATTCTCATAGTAATTTTTTGTCCCACATGTTTCCTGACTTGGGAGGGGATCAAATCACTTTTTCCGGATTTTATAGCCGCATTTATATTTTCCTCAGTTTTGAGTTTCGGCGGGAATCAGGTTGATTCTTTCTTTGACAAAAGGATGTCATGGATTCAATATCCAATCAAACGTGTCATTCTTACTATTGCCACCTACATGGCATATTCTTTTATAGCGAGCTATATAGTAATTGTCATTTATGCTCTACTTTCAAGGCAAATATTTATAGATAATATACCTTGGAAAGAGCTTTTTCAATATACCACAACGCCTATGCTAATTGCATTGGTTTTCATGTCCATATTCACCACTTGGTCTTGGCTTGGAGAATGGAGAAAATCCGCAATTGAAGCAGAAAAATTGAAGTCCGAAAAATTGGCTTCCCAATATCAAGGACTGAAAGATCAACTCAATCCTCATTTCCTATTTAACTCCTTGAACGTTCTTTCAAACTTGGTTTATGAAGACGCAGATAAATCAGCAGAATTTATTCAAAAGCTTTCCAGGATTTATCGATATGTTTTGGAAGTACAGAATGAAGAATTGGTGAGCTTAAAAAAGGAACTAGATTTTGCGAGAAATTATCTGGACTTACAAAAAATAAGATTTGAAGAAAGTCTCCAATTTTCTATCAAAACATTCGATGAAAACAGCCATTGGATACCTCCCTTGTCACTGCAACTTATTTTGGAAAATGCAGTAAAGCACAATATCATCAGCAAGGAGCTTCCCCTATTTATCCACATAATCCAAAAAGAAAATGAAGTGTGGATAAGTAATACGTTTCAGCCCAAAAAAACAAAGGAAGAGCCTTCTACAGGAGTTGGATTGAATAATATCAACCTGCGATATGAACTTTTGAGTAATCGTAAACCAGAGGTGATTCAAAATGAAGAAGAATTCTTGGTAATCCTTCCTTTATTAAAAATTGAGGCATGAATATCTTAATTATTGAAGATGAAAATCCAGCAGCAAATCGGCTTCTCAAGCTATTGAAGCCACATTTCCAGGATGCCGACTTTCATGGAAACTTAGATAGTATCAAATCTTCGGTAGAATGGCTACAGACTTATCCACATCCTGATTTAATCTTTTGTGACATCCAATTGGCAGATGGAATCAGCTTTGAAATCTTTGAAAAAGTTAAGTTATCCACACCCGTCATCTTTACCACTGCCTATGACCAGTTTGCCATCAAAGCATTCCAGGTAAATGCGGTGGATTACCTGCTAAAACCCATAGACCCTGAGGATTTAAACAGAGCTGTGGATAAGTTTAAATCTCAGCAAATAAAACCGAGCTTAGATCTGGCCTTAATCAAGGACTTATTAAAGCCGCAAACACAAAACTTCAAGAGTAGATTTTTAGTAAGGTTTGGGGAAAAAATCCAAAGCATTTCTATTGAGGAGGTAGACCTATTTTTCAGTGAAGAAAAAGTGACTTTTCTTCAAACCAAAAGCGGAAAAAGATATGTCATCGATCAGACACTGGAGCAAACAGAAAGTCAGTTAGATCCTTCTCAATTTTTTAGGATCAATAGAAAATATATCAGTCACATTGCAGCTGTCGAAGAAGTATACAGCTATTCCAATAGCCGACTGAAGGTGAAACTTAGAAACTGCGATTCCAGCGATGTCATTGTCAGCCGTGAAAAAGTTGGAGAATTTAAACAATGGTTGGATCAATAATTAGTATAATTAGCTAATTAATTGATTTTAAATGGCAGAACTGGATAGTAATCGTAAACAAGATGATTTGACATGGCTGGAAAACCTGCAAAGAAATAGTTGGGAACCAGAGATTATCATCACGGGTTTAATTTTGGCTTTTTTATTCATCTTTCCTGCAAAGATTTATGAATTCTCGGCTTATTTGGTCCAGGATCTTGGAGCAGGCTTTTTACTTAGCACGCTAGTTTTATTTTATTTAAGTGTTGTAATAAGTGTTTTTAAGATATTTTTCATTGTTCAGTTGTCCCTCAGATTTATATGGGCAGGGCTTTTAGGGCTCAGTTATGCATTCCCTAAGGGAGTGAATCAGGAAAAACTATTTAAGGTTGCCCAAGGCTATTCTTATCAACATCCGGATGAAATGGTTTTAAGGATGGAAAAGATTTGTTCCATGACTTTGGCTTACCCGGTTTCCATTTCCATTTTGATATTAATTTTCACCTTTTACCTAGGAAGTCTGATCGCTATCAAAGTCCTGTTTAATCTGCCATTTATGGCTATCTATGCATTTTTTCTCATCAGTATAATGGCATATGCGATTCTGATGGCAACCATGAAGAAGAATAAATTTAAGAATTGGTATTCTAATACAATGCTGAGTTCAGTTGGGGCTACTTATCAATCTAATATCGGAAAGTGGTTTACGGTTTGGTATGGTCTAATAGTTATTCTATTATCTATTCCAATCATCCTCAATGATGTAAAAGGATTTGATCTTTTCTTTAATGAAAAGAACCTAAGCGAAACAGATATAAATTGGCCAATTTCTGAATACTATTTCGAGGATGTACATCCTGAGGAGAAACGATATCCCCGAGCCTATGCCCAAAGCCAAATTATGGAGGGTTCCACCTACAAACTGGGACTTCCCTTTTATGTAGATGATAATAAATCTCTTGCATCATTGAGAGAGAAATTTCAGGATGAACTCGACTCTATTTCTTGGGGGAAAATTGAAGCTATGCCTGACTTATATCAAATTTATATTGATGACGAACCCTATTATCCTAAGAACTGGCTTCCTTTAAAAAGCTCTATCTCCGGACAAAAATCATTTGAAACAATTTTATACTTAGATTCTCTTGAGTCTGGAATTCATGAGTTACGTGTAGAGAAAGTAATGGTATTTCCTGATTTTTTGACTAATAAATTAAAATTCAGGCATTTGGAAAACTGGTCAAATTTTAAGTTTTTAAAACCTTAGATATTTTCCATTCGTCCTAACTGCTTATGATAAAAACCAAAAAATCCTTTTCAATATTAAATTTTGGGCTTGGTGCTATCCTCATAATTTTTTTGGCTTGTAGCGATAAAAAATCGCAGGTTTTAACTACTGAAAGTTTTGAAAATCTCATTCAAGACACGCTTATCCTTTCAAAGGATTTAAACACAGCAGCTATTTCTCCAAGCTTAGCTTACTTTGAAACAGATAGTGGAAGATTCCTTTTAGACTTTCGAAAACTCCACCTTGTTGGGTATCGCTATCCTGAAGGCGACAAAGGCTTTGAAAAGTTCTATCAAAGAGAAGGTCCAGACGGATTAGGTGATACTGATTATAAACGTGCCTTAACAAAGGATGGAATTTTTGTAATAGATGCAGATAGAAAAATTCATCAGGCTAATTTCGAAGGAAAAGTAATCCAGTCCTGGAATTTGCCTTCTACTCCCACTGACAGGCTTTATTCTAATTATACGGTCTTCCCAAATAATCCAATCACTTATTATGAGAATGAAATAATCATCTCGGACGTCCCTTATGTCATGAATGAAAAACTAATTGGCTATGAAGATTGGTTGGTTAGATTGAATTTGAATTCAGAGGAATGGGAATATATTTCTTTTGAGTATCCTGAAAAATTGAGAGAGTTTTATGAGGATCCAAACTTGGGTCCTTATTCCCATTATTATAATTCTAAAAGCAATCAGGCTATTATCTCTTTCCCTGTGGTGGATAGTTTAATGATTCTGGAAAACAATCAAACCAGATGGATTGATGCATCTCCTCAGGAAAGTTTGATTTTTAAAAAAGGTAAAACTGTTCCATCCGGAGAGTATACTATTTTCCAACCTGATCACAGCTCTGCAAGGTATACTTGGATCACTTTCGATCCTTTTCAAAAGGTATATCTGAGACAAGTGATAACCGGATTAAAAGAAAATGAAAGTAATTCGAATCAATCCTATATTTCAAGAATTATCGTCTTAGATGAAGATTTTAAAAAACTGGGAGAGATAGAAAATTTACCAAATACCTATCAAGGATTTCCTACACCTGATGGCTATTACTTCTATTTGGGATCTGGCAAAGTCGAGGAAAAAGTAAAATTCGCACGTGTGAATTTTTCTTCATTTTTAAAGCCATAAAAAAAAGCGAGACTTACTCAGTCTCGCTTTTTACTTGAAGTTCTATTTCCTCTCCAGATTCATCTAGGAATCTGTATTCCGTCACCGGCAGGGAAGAATCTTTGATCAGTTTAATCCATTTATAATACTTGAAAAACCACTTTACTCTGCGGCTGATAATACCGGTAGTAAAGTATGCATGCAGATAGGGATGCAGCCCGATTTGGATTTTTTCCACGTTTTGGATGGTGGCTATATGATCCAAATCCTTTTCTAATTTATCGGCTACCAGGATAGAAGCCTGGATTTTGCCTGTGCCGTTACATGCCGGGCAGGTTTCCTTCGTCACGATATTAACCTCCGGCCGGACACGCTGTCGGGTGATTTGCATGAGTCCAAATTTACTCAGCGGCAAAACAGTATGTTTCGATCTGTCAGCTTTCAACTCATCTTTCATCGCTTCGTAAATGGCCTTTTTATTTTCGGCCCTCTTCATGTCGATAAAATCGACAACGATAATGCCTCCCATATCTCGGAGGCGGAGTTGTCTGGCAATTTCTTTTGCAGCTACCAGGTTGGTTTTTAATGCTGTGGATTCCTGGTCACTTTCCTGATTGGACTTGTTCCCGCTATTGACGTCTATGACGTGCAGGGCTTCCGTATGCTCGATGATCACATATCCTCCCTGAGGGAGGCTGACCGTCTGACCAAACAGGCTTTTGATCTGCTTTTCTATTCCAAAACTTTCAAAGAGCTTGGCTTTACCTGTGTAAAGCTTAACAATTTTTTCTTTTTCAGGGGCTATTGTCCTGATGTAGGATCTGATCTGATCGTAAGTGGATTCTTCTTCTACGGTGATTGCATCGAAGGATTCATTGAGTAGGTCTCTCACTAGTGAGGAAGCCATACTCATCTCTCCTATAATCTTGTCTCGGCTTCTGGCTTTCAGCAATTTCTTCATGCCTTCTTCCCAATTATTGAGAAGATTTCGGAGGTCTTTGTCCAGTTCGGTAACTGACTGACCTTCGGCCACAGTTCGGATAATAACACCGAAGTTAGCTGGCTTGATAGAATTGATGAGTCTCAGAAGTCTTTTTCGCTCGTCGCTGCTGCGGATTTTCTTGGATACATTGACTGAATCCGAAAATGGCACCAATACGAGGTATCGACCAGGAAGAGAGAGCTCACAGGATAATCGGGGCCCTTTGGTAGAGATTGGCTCTTTGACGACCTGAACCAAGATTTGGTTATTCTTAGAAAGAATATTTGAAATCTTGCCGATTTTATCGATCTCAGGTTCGTTTTGAAAGCCTTTCAGATTGTAATTGCTGTAGTTGTTGTTGCGCACCATTTTGGTGAACTTGCCTAAGCTGTTGAAATTAGGACCTAAGTCCTGGTAGTGCAAAAAGGCATCTTTTTCGTAGCCTACATCAATGAAAGCTGCATTCAGCCCATTGACTATTTTTCGCACTGTTCCCAGGTAGATGTCCCCAACTTTAAACTGATTGTCCACTCCTTCAGAGTGCAACTCAACCAAGCTTTTATCTTGTAAAAGGGCTATTCGACTCCCGTTTTGAGCAGAATCAATTAACAATTCCGTACTCAAAATCTCGTCTTATACTATGTAAATGAACGTGTGTTTTTGTCAAAAAACGGGTATAAGAAGAAGTGTATTACTTCTTCTTATGTCTGTTTTTTCTTAGTCTTTTCTTACGCTTGTGCGTAGCGATCTTATGTCTTTTTCTTTTCTTACCGCAAGGCATAGTCTTATTATTTATAGTGATACATTTAATTACAATCTGTCAAGATAGCTCTGAACACTCTCCAGAATCATAGCATCCTGGGTCATCCCCTTTACTTTCTCAAACTGAGCTTTCGCTTTGTTTTTTTGATCGGCTTCGAAATAGCTGACAGCCAAGTAAAACTGCCCCTGAAGATTATCCGGATGATAACGAATCAATTCTTCAAATCGTTCAGTCGCTTTTTTATATTGACCTGATTGCATAGACAAGATTCCCATATTAAATATGGCATCTTCATTCTGCGGATCTTCTGCCAAAATCTCCCTTAGCATGGCTATACCTTGCATTGGATTGGCTGAAGACACATAAGTCATCGCAATCTTCGATTTCAAATCCATCCGAGTAGGATCATTATCCAATACTCGATTGAGGTAATCTCGGGTTTGTCCGGCAAGATAGGCTACCTTTTCCTGATCCAGCGCAAAGGTGAATGCTTCGAAATAAGCATTACCGGTTTCTTCAGCCAAACTCAAATCGTTTGTCTGATTTGCTGCCAAACTCAAGAAGTAAGCAGCACTGTCGTACTTACCCTTTTCCTGATATAGAGAAGCTAGCTGTCTCATGTCTTCAGAAATTGTTTCTGAGCCGGCGACTGCCTTTGCTTTCAACTGAGCTAATGTAGCTTCTTTTTCAGGAGAAAGCTCATTCTCATGCATGGTATTGGCAGAAGTTGATGGAGAATTTTCAGTCTGGTTTTCACCTACCGTATTCTGAGCCTCATTATCCACTACAATTTTTGGCAGTGCATAAAGAGCCACTACTGCTGCAACACCTATGATTATGAGAAAGAGCTGTGATTTTTTCATGTCAAAGTCTCCTTAGACTTAATCCTGAGGAGCTAGTTCCTTGATCTTTTTGCTGTTTTTGATCTTCTCAATAAACACTTTGGAAGGCTTGAATGCCGGGATGTAGTGCTCATCGATTACGATCGCTGTATTTTTGGAGATGTTACGTGCAATTTTCTTAGCTCTCTTCTTGTTGATAAAGCTACCGAAACCTCTTACGTAAATGTTTTCTCCTTCAGACATAGAGTCTTTTACTACCTTGAAGAACGCCTCAATGGTCTGTGTCACATCATCCTTCTGGATTCCGGTTTTGTCCGAAATCTTGGTGATTACTTCTGCTTTTGTCACTGTGATTTTAATTTAGAAATTACGAAATAAGCTTAACGACCTATTAACCAAGTGTTTTTGGGACTGCAAATGTACGAGATGCAATGCAATTAAAAAACAAATCCATAAAAATTCACCAGATTTACACGAAAGATTTTATCCTTACATGAATACCAAAGCTACTGATAATCAACTATTTTCCCATCAAATATTAAGTTGGTACAGGGCAAATCCAAGGGAACTTCCCTGGAGAGGAATCCAAGATCCATACAAAATTTGGCTCTCAGAAATCATTCTCCAGCAAACCAGAGTTGCCCAGGGAATGCCTTATTATTTCAAATTCACCGAGGCCTATCCTACTGTGAAAGATTTGGCCCTTGCCCCGGAAGAAGAAGTACTTCGCCTTTGGCAAGGTCTGGGATATTACAGCCGAGCCAGAAACCTCCACAGCTGTGCAAAATACGTTTGGCATGAACTAAACGGGAATTTTCCGGAAACCTATAAAGAACTCCTATTATTAAAAGGTGTGGGAAGCTACACTGCTTCTGCAATTGCTAGTTTCGCTTTTGGAGAAGTCAAAGCAGTGGTAGACGGAAATGTATTTAGAGTTCTGGCACGCTATTTTGGAATTGAGACAGATATTGCCAGCGGCAAAGGCAAAAAACAATTTGAAGCCTTAGCTGACCAGCTAATACCGGCTGATCATCCCGGAGAATTCAATCAAGCCATGATGGACTTTGGGGCAAGGCATTGCACCCCTGCCAATCCATCTTGTGATACCTGCCCTTTATCATCCTCCTGTTTTGCTTTGAATAATAAGATGGTCAAGGATCTTCCGGTGAAAATCAATAAGATTAAAATCAAGGAAAGACATCTACACTATTATGTAATCCGATGCGGAGAAAAGTGGGTATGGAAAAAAAGAAGTTCCGGCGATATCTGGGAAGGATTATTTGATTTTCCACATGTGGAGCAAACGAAGGAAAATTCTGAATCTGAATTCAATTTGCCGGAAGCAGCAAAGACTCCAGTCAAGTTTCCAAAAAATTACCGACATATTTTGTCACATCAGAAACTGAATGCTGTTTTCTCAGAGGTAGAATTTCCGGAAGAAAAAATCGCTCATCTCAATGAATGGGCCGAAAACAATGGCTTTTTACTGGTTGAAGAAGAAAAAATCGAATACTTGGCCAAGCCAAAGTTGATTGTGAACTTTTTGAACGATCAGGGCTTTTGATTAACTTCAAAAATTAGATCTAGAATTATAAATAAGAAGCTATGGCAGGAGTAAATAAAGTAATCCTTTTGGGGAATTTAGGAGCAGACCCGGAAGTGAAATATTTAGAAGGAGACAACGTAGTAGCAAATTTGAGATTGGCTACAACAGAATCTTACAAGGACAGAAATGGAAACCGGGTAGATCAGACCGAATGGCACGATTTGGAGCTTTGGGGTGGTCAGGCGAAAATTGCCGAGCAGTACCTGAAAAAAGGAATGCAAATCTATGTGGAGGGAAAGATCAAATCCGATACTTGGCAGGATGATCAAGGCCAAAATAGAAAAAGGACCAAAATCAGAGTTTTAAGTTTTACCATGCTTGGTTCTAAACAAGATAACCCAGGACAGGAAAGTGGTGGAATGGGAGCACCTGCTAGCCAATCCAGACCCAACCCAGCACCTGCTGCCACAGGAGGAGGAAATCAAGGACCGGATCTCAGTCCGGATACAGAAGATGACGATTTACCGTTTTGATTCGATTCCCCTGAAGTTGATTTTCAGGGGAATTGTTTAATTTTGCATCAAACATCTCGTTTAGTACATGGACGACCCTTACCCGAGTTGGTATTTACTTACTCAAATTACTCAGCCCTCCGTAGGGTACCTTTTATTTAACGGTTTACTTTTTATTCTCCTGTTGCTTGGCTCTGCTTTAGTTTCAGGCTCAGAGGTGGCTTTTTTCTCTCTTTCCAATGAGGACTTAGAGTCCATTGCCGATGAAGAGACAAAAAATGGGAAGCATGTTGCCAGGCTCCTTCGTAGTCCCAAACAATTACTCAGCACTATTCTCATTCTGAACAACCTGATCAACATTGCGATAGTCACCTTGACCACATTCGTTTCCTGGAGTATTTTTGGAATGAACGCAACAGGCATAGTGGTAATCATGATACAAACTATCGGTGTCACTTTCGCTATCGTGTTTTTTGGGGAAATTGTACCAAAAGTATATGCCAACAAGGCTAAAATTGAATTCAGCCTTATCATGGCCCCCACTATCAATTTTTTCTCAACCATCCTCAAGCCTATCTCCCTCTTTCTAATGGCAATCAGTAACCTAATTGAAAGAAAAATAGAAAAGAAAGGCTATTCACTTTCGGTTGATGAATTAAACCAAGCCTTAGAAATTACTACTGAAGATGCTCCTAATGAAGAAAAGGACATTTTAAGAGGTATTGTAAACTTTGGAACTCTATCCGTAAAGCAGGTGATGAGAAGCCGGATGGAAATTACCGCCGTTGACACCGAGATGGATTTTCATGAATTGATGGATAAAATCAATAAAAGCGGTTATTCCAGAATTCCGGTTTATCATGAAACCATAGACAATATTGAAGGCATCTTATATATCAAGGATCTTCTTCCTTATATAGAGCGGGATGAAAATTTTGCCTGGAAAGAATTAATACGAAAAAGCTTTTTCGTTCCGGAAAATAAAAGAGTGGATACCTTATTAAAGGATTTCCAGCAAAAAAGAGTCCACATGGCCATCGTAGTAGATGAATATGGAGGAACTTCAGGCTTGGTAACTTTAGAGGATCTGATAGAGGAAATTATTGGCGAAATCAACGATGAGTTCGATGATAAGGACGATATGTTTTTTCAGGAGATCGATTCCTCCACTTTCATATTTGAAGGAAAAATATCCTTAAATGACTTTTGCAAAAAACTGGATCTTGATTCCCAAATCTTTGATGATGTCAAAGGCGAAAGTGAATCTTTGGGAGGTCTTTTGTTAGAATTGAATAATAAGCTTCCTAAAAATGGAACAAAAATCCATTTTGAATATTTTGAATTTACCATCTTGGCAGTAGATGCCAGAAGAATCAAAAAGGTAAAAGTACATCTGAAAGATCAGCATCAAGATGGGTCTCATCCATTCACGGATTGATTCACTCATTTTTAGTTAAATAAGTATTACAAAATATTATTTGGCTTTCGAAATCGATTGAGTAAAAAAGAGTTGCTATTAGAGAAAAATAAGCTGTAAAATTTTTTATTATTTTTTCCGTAAACCAGATTTCAGGCACTTTGCAGAAAAATCACACAATTGAAGCTAAAACAGGTCTAATTTTTACCCTATTTTTGGAGAATCACTGTTTTTAAGGCGAATAATGTAAATATTTGAAACCAATTTTTATTTAAAAAATAATTAAAAAAAATCTAATTCATCAGAAAATTATCAGTAAAAGCTTGGTTTCATTGCCTTTATTTTAACAAAAAGATTTTTTTTCGTATTTTTTGGAAATTTTGAACCTATTAAATCTATTGAAATATATGCAAAAAGGGTTATACCGCTCAGAATTTGAGCATGACTCCTGCGGCATTGGCGCTGTGGTGGACTTGACTGGGAATCCCACTCATGAAACAATCAGTGACGCCTTATATATGCTTAGCAATATGGAGCACCGAGGTGGTCGGGGTTCAGATCCTAAAACCGGAGACGGAGCAGGTGTATTAATTCAGGTTCCTCATGACTTTCTAAAAGATATTACCGCAAGGACAGAAATCAGTCTACCCGAAAAAGGATACTACGGGGTAGGCATGACTTTTTTTCCCAGAAATAAGCAACTTTTCAAAAAATCAAAGGAGCTACTGAACCAGATCATTGAAGATCTTGACTTTGAACTCATTGGCTATAGACCTGTTCCGGTAGATGAAACAGTTCCAGGATCAGGAGCATTGGAAGTTATGCCCAATATTGAGCAGCTTTTTGTCAAGCACAAAAAAGGGCTCACCGGGATTGCTTTGGAAAGAAAACTGTATGTACTAAGAAACTTTGCTACTTCTGAGGTCAATTCCAAGATCCCTGGTGTCAACCAATCTTTCTATTTTGCCTCCTTCAGTAGCCTGACCTTAATCTACAAAGGTCAGTTGAGAACTGATCAGGTTTTACCCTTCTACAAGGATTTACAAAACGGTAAAATAGAATCTGCTTTTGCAATCGTCCATTCAAGATTTTCCACCAATACATTCCCTAATTGGAGATTGGCTCAGCCATTCAGATTCCTTTCTCACAATGGTGAAATAAACACTATCAGAGGAAATTTGAATAAAATGAAATCCAAGGAAACGCTGATGAAAACTCAGTTTTTCTCTGATGAAGAGCTGGAAAAACTGATGCCTATCACCAATAAGCTGAACTCAGATTCAGCCAACTTGGATGCCATGGTGGAGCTATTGACATTGAGCGGAAGATCCTTGCCTCATGCCATGATGATGCTGGTGCCTGAGGCTTGGCAGGATAATGAGGTCATGGACAGAGACCGAAAGGCATTTTATAAATTTCACGCCTCCTTAGTGGAGCCCTGGGATGGTCCTGCAGCCCTTTTGTTTACAGATGGAAAATCAGTTGGCGCCACTTTGGATAGAAATGGGCTGAGACCACTTCGCTATTTCATCACCAAAGACCAACGATTAATCCTTTCCTCAGAAGCCGGAGCTTTGCCGATTAGGGAAGCTACAATTACTGAAAAAGGTAGAATCAGTCCCGGAAGAATGCTTTGGGCCGATTTGGAAAAAGGAAAAGTACTCTTTGATGAGGAAGTCAAGGGAGAAATATGCCGAAAGCAGCCTTATGAGCAATGGGTAAATGAACAGCGGATCAAGTTGAGGCTGGAGCCAGACCCGGAAACTTTGAGTCATCCATATTCCACAGAAAATATTAAGAAATGCCAAACGGTATTTGGCTATACGTCTGAAGAACTGAAAGTGGTTCTAGGGCCTATGGGTAAAAGCGGGCAAGAAGCCATCGGTTCCATGGGAGCAGATACACCGCTTGCTGTCTTATCCAAGCAAAGCCAACATATCGCCAATTATTTCAAGCAATTATTTGCGCAGGTAAGTAATCCACCGATTGATCCGATTCGGGAGCGAATGGTGATGTCCCTCTTCACTAGAATTGGTGAAGGACACAATATACTAGAAGAAAGCCCTCAGCATACTCGACAAATCCATATCTCTCAGCCTGTATTGCTCAACGAGTCTCTGGAAAAAATCCAGAATATGGAAGGCCAAGGCTATAGAGCTAAGAAGTTGTTTGCTCATTTTAACGCAGACCATCAGCCAGGCAGATTATTGGAAGCATTGGATAAGCTTTGTCAGGAAGCAGAGGATGCCATTGCCGAGCGAAAAAATATTCTGATCATTTCAGACAGAAATAGCAATGAAGAATGGGCACCAATTCCATCTTTATTGGCGATCGGTGCTGTGCATCACCACCTGGTTAAAAAGAAGATAAGAACCAAAGCCGGTTTGGTACTGGAATCAGGAGACATACGGGAAACCCATCATTTTGCAACAGCAATTGGTTATGGGGTTTCTGCAATCAATCCATATCTGGCGCTGGAATCTTTATTGGACATGTTCCAAAAAGGCATGTTCCCGGAAGTAAAAGATCAGAAAACATTATTTTATAACTATCAAAAAGCCATAGGAAAAGGATTATTGAAGGTTCTTTCCAAAATGGGAATTTCTACACTTCAATCTTATCAGGGAGCTCAGATTTTCGAAGCCATTGGATTAGGACCTGAAGTCATAGACAGATGCTTCAAAGGCACCATCTCCAGAATCTCTGGAGTTTCATTTGATGAACTTGCGGAAGAGGTGTTGATCCGTCATAGAGCGGCTTATCACACAGAAAGTCCTGTTTTGGAAACCGGAGGTGTTTACCAATGGAAAAGAAGGGGGGAAAAACACCTTTTCAATCCTGAAACCATCCATTTGCTTCAAAAGTCAACCCGACTCAACGATTACGGACTGTACAAGAAATTTGCAGATAAAATCAACGAGCAGTCAAAAGATGCTTTGACTTTAAGAGGATTATTCGAGTTCAAGAAAAGAATTTCGGTACCTCTGGAAGAAGTAGAGCCTGCAGAAAGCATCATGAGAAGATTTGCAACAGGAGCTATGTCTTTTGGATCCATTTCTCATGAAGCTCATACTACACTTGCCATAGCCATGAATCGTATCGGAGCTAAAAGCAACTCCGGAGAAGGCGGGGAGGATGAAATCCGTTTTCAGAAAAAAGAAAATGGGGATTGGGAAAGATCTGCGATCAAGCAAGTGGCATCAGGAAGGTTTGGAGTAACCAGTAATTACCTGACCAATGCAGCAGAACTCCAAATTAAAATGGCACAGGGAGCCAAGCCTGGTGAGGGTGGACAATTACCTGGCCACAAGGTAGACGAGTGGATAGGAAAAGTTCGCCATTCTACCCCTGGGGTAGGCCTCATTTCTCCTCCTCCCCATCACGATATTTATTCAATAGAAGATTTGGCTCAGTTGATTTATGATTTGAAAAATGCCAATAGAAAGGCTAGAATCAATGTAAAGCTGGTATCCCAAGCAGGAGTGGGAACTGTGGCAGCCGGAGTAGCTAAAGCAATGGCTGATGTGATTTTGATTTCAGGAGCAGATGGAGGTACAGGTGCCTCTCCGCTCTCTTCCATCAGACATGCAGGATTGCCTTGGGAGTTGGGACTTTCAGAAGCGCATCAAACCTTGGTAAAAAACAACCTGAGAAGCAGAGTAGTGCTTCAGACGGATGGACAATTGAGAACCGGAAGGGATTTGGCAATCGCAACACTTTTAGGTGCTGAGGAGTGGGGAATTTCAACCGCCGCTTTGGTAGTAGAAGGCTGTATTATGATGAGAAAATGTCATCTTAACACCTGCCCTGTAGGTATAGCCACCCAAAATCCTGAATTGAGAAAACTCTTTACGGGAGACCCAGAGCATGTGGTGAATTATTTCTATTTCTTGGTTCAAGACTTGAGAGAAATCATGGCATCCTTGGGTTTCAAGACCATAGACGAAATGGTGGGCCAAAGTCATGTATTACAGTCCACAGGTCATTTGAATCATTGGAAATGGGATAAGGTAGACCTTTCACCAATCTTCCATAGAGTGGAAGTGCCGGATCATGTGGGTATCCACAAACAGATCGATCAGGATTGGGATTTGAAGGAAGTATTGGATAGAAAACTTATCAAAGCAGCTCTTCCATCCTTAGAACAGGCGATTGCAGTTTCAGGCCACTTTCAAATCAAAAATACAGACCGTGCAGTCGGTGCTATGCTTTCCAATGAGATTTCCAAAATCTATGGAAGTGTAGGATTACCGGATGATACCATTCAATTCAAGTTTACGGGTTCTGCGGGACAGACTTTTGGTGGTTTTTTGACTAAAGGTGTAAGCTTTGAACTGGAAGGAGAGGCTAATGATTACTTCGGAAAAGGACTATCCGGAGGAAGGCTGACAATCTATCCAAGCCGAAATGCCAAGTTCAAACCTGAAGAAAATATCATCATAGGGAATGTGGCATTTTATGGAGCTACTTCCGGTGAAGCCTATATTAATGGTAAAGGTGGAGAAAGATTCTGTGTGAGAAACTCCGGTGTCAAAACTGTAGTGGAAGGAATCGGAGATCATGGCTGTGAGTATATGACAGGAGGATTGGTCGTCAATCTTGGTGAGATAGGAAGAAATTTCGCTGCCGGCATGAGTGGTGGAATTGCCTATATTTTGCACGATTATATCACAGAAGTCAACCCTGAATTGGTGGATATTGATCCTTTGACAGAAGAGGATTACAACACCATCAAATCCTTTGTGAAAAGGCATGTTAAGCTGACGAATAGTGCTTTGGGAAGTCAATACTTGGAGGATTGGGAAAAGTCCAAGCTCAAATTTATCAAGGTGATTCCTAGAGATTACAAGGCAGTTTTGGAGAAAAGAGCATTAGAACAATCAAAATCATTGGTGTAAGATGGGAGCGAAAGAAGGATTTATACAATTTAAAAGAGAGACCCCAGTCAGTCGAGACCCACAGGAAAGAGTGGGAGACTACAAGGAGATATATGAGCCGTTTTCTGACGAAAAATTAAATCATCAGGCAGCGAGGTGCATGGATTGTGGGATACCATTTTGTCACAATGGCTGTCCATTGGGAAATGTAATCCCTGAGTTCAATGATGCAGTCTATGAAAAGGATTGGGCCCAGGCGATCAGCATTCTGAAAAGCACCAATAACTTCCCGGAATTTACGGGGAGGATTTGCCCTGCTCCCTGTGAGGCAAGCTGTGTATTGGGTATCAACAAAGATCCTGTTGCCATTGAACTCATTGAAAAAAGTATCGCTGAAAAAGCCTATGAATTAGGACTAATCCAGGCTAATCCTCCCAAAAAGAGAACAAACAAGCACGTGGCTGTCATAGGCTCAGGCCCTGCTGGATTAGCAGCGGCAGACCAGCTAAATCAAGCTGGTCATGAGGTGACGGTATTTGAAAAAGACGCAAAGCCCGGAGGTTTATTGAGATATGGTATTCCAGATTTCAAATTGGAAAAATGGGTGATAGACAGAAGAATTGATTTGATGAAGCAAGAGGGAGTCATTTTCTCTTGCGGCACCGAGGTAGGTTTCAATATCAAAGCAGAAAATATCCTCAGAAATTTCGATGCGGTAGTGTTATCTACCGGAGCGGCTCAACCCAGAGCGTTGAATATTAAAGGTTCTGATCTCAAAGGAGTCCATTTTGCCATGGATTTTTTAGGAAAACAGAATCAGGTTGTAGGTGGAGAAATAGAGGAAAACCCTATTTCAGCAAAAGGAAAACATGTGATCGTGATTGGAGGAGGAGATACCGGTAGTGATTGTATCGGAACCTCCAACAGACATGGCGCTGCCTCAATCACACAATTGGAGCTCTTACCCAAGCCTCCTAAACAGAGAACAATTTTGAATCCTTGGCCTGAATGGCCTATGACGCTGAAAACATCCAGTTCTCATGAAGAGGGTGCCGAAAGAGTATTTTCTATTTTGACCAAGGAATTTATAGGCAATGAAGCCGGGGAAGTTACCGGTCTAAAACTGGTAGATCTGGAATGGATGGAAAAAGATGGCCGGATGAATTTTGAAGAAGTAGAAGGCACGGAGCGAATTGTACCCTGCGACCTAGCATTTATTGCTATTGGTTATACAGGACCTGCCCAAAATGGCTTATTGGAAGCATTTGGGGTAGAGAGTATGGAAAACACACTGCCCAAATCCAAAAACTATCAAAGCACCAATGCTAAAGTATTTCTTTCGGGAGATATGCGAAGGGGTCAGTCTTTGGTTGTATGGGCTATTTCTGAAGGAAGAGAAGCTGCTGTCAAGGTTGATGAGTTTTTGATGGGAGCTTCTTCCCTTCCTCAGAAAGATGAGTCTTTCTTCCAGGTTGAAGAATCATTGGAAGGAACAGAGTAATTGTTTTTAATAACCTTAATGAAAAACGAGGCTGTCTCAAAAGTAGATAG
>NZ_DFMT01000016.1:0-81894 GCF_002376385.1 Algoriphagus sp. UBA3586
TCAACCTATTTCAGGGAATGACAAAGGGCGTAGCGACGATTTGAACTGCTAGTTTGACTTAATTAAAATCTAAAGGAGGAAAGTTATTGGAGGTGAAAGGAGTAGGGGAATGATAAAATCTGGCTTTCTATTCCTGTATGTTTTGATTCAGTTTGAATTATAGATAAATCTAGAAAAATAAGAAAAGCCACTTTTTTGAAGTGGCTTTTCGATTTTAGGTTGGTGGTTGATTGTATTTTTCTACATCGGTATGAAATTATCTTGGCAGGTCATTACCAATAAAGTTATTTGGATTGGCTTTCGGGATATTTGACCCCCATTTTGCATTAATCGCCTCAATAAAATGATTAGCCACAAATGCGTGTGCTCTTGCATTTGGATGTACACCATCCAAAGAGAAACCACCTGAAGGAGGAACAACTGATGCAGTCAATGCTACACCTCCAGAAGAAACCTGACCTTGAAGAACCTTATTAAGTAAATCATTTACATCAACAAGAACCAATCTTTCATTATTCCCCTGTACAGCAGCAGTAATAATTGAATTGAAGGCAGTAATTTTTTGATTGATTTCTGCCTGTTCCTGAGGAGTCAAAACATATTGGTCTTCTACAGGAAAACTTATTCCCCTTAAAAGAGCTGGGTTTCCTCCTACACTCTGACCTAACACTTGCGCTAATGGTAATGTAGCTCTATCAGACGATTTACTCATTCTTAATGAAGGTAATCCCAAGGCACTTAAGTTTGTCAATGATTCGTCTGACATTACAAACGCATTTTGTCCAGCTTTAAATTGAACTCTTCTCAATTGTTCTTCTTCAGCTGTAATTAATCCTGCATTTTTTGCAACTGCCAAGCCACCATTATATTGTGCATAACCTGCATTTGCTTGATCAGCTTGAGCTTGCGATAACGGCAAAGCATTCCATGGCACTAAAGTGAAATAAGGCAAAACTGCTAGGCTAGGCACATTGGCAACAGCTCCTTTTGCTTGTGGATTTGCTTGAAGTAGTGCCCCTAATGCAGCTGATAAGCGCTGTTGAAAATCTGAGTTAGAAGTTAAAATTGCTGGGTTTGAAGCACCTCCAGTAGCATACCCTAACACATCGTTACTTCCTAACCAAAATGTAAAGAAAGTACCACCATTTGCTAGAGCAGCAGAAGCATCACCTATAACTGTAGAGGTTCCAGGATTAGAAGCAAATCGTTCATAAAGTCTATTATATGCTGGGTTTTGAGGAGAAGCAGGACCTCCTGTTTGTGGAATAAGGGCTGTCAGTAGAGTTATTCCTGGTACTCCAAAATTATTCAAATTAGATTTATTCCCTGTGAAATTAGAAGGAAGATCTCCTTGACCGATTGGAGCGGGACTGGCTGCTCCTGTTTGAGGATTAACCCTTAAAATGAGTCTTCCAAGAGGACCTTGAGGCCCCATTTGAAAGAAGCCATTCTCTGAATTAATGGAAGGAACGTTAAATTCTCCGCCTCCTACAGTCTTTGCCTGCTCGGCAAATATTACTGCAAATGAATTTGCTTGACCCCTATTATACAAAGCACCATCCATGTAACCTGCTGTCAAAGAGTTTCCAACAGATATTATTTTAGAGAAATCTGCCGATCCTGCAGTAGGTTCATTTAACTGTGGTTCAGGAAAATCATAAGTACAGGCTGCAAGGGCGCCAAATACTAGTAAGAATATTGATTTATTAATATATTTCATGTTAGCAAATTATCAGTTCAATAATTCATCAAATGTGATTGAAACGTAGTAAATCGCTCCAATAGTTGGACCTCCAAAATTTTGGAAATAACGATTATTGAAAAGATTCGAACCGCCGATTTTGATAATGGATTTCAAATCTTTCACTTTATAGCTGATTTGTCCGTCAAATGTGTGAATTTCAGGTACATTTCCTTGCGCAAAGGTCGACTCCCATCTGAAACTACTTTGATATCTGTAAGTTATTCCAAAACCAATCTTATCTGTTACCTTTCTGTTAGCGAAAGTGATATTGGTTTTATGTTCAGGAGTATTAAAATCATTTAGGAAATCATCACTGATATCGGATATCAATCTATTAAAGTTATAATTGCCTCCCAAAGTAAAGTTTTTAGGTAAGTTGTAAGTCAACCCTAAAGCAGCTCCATGAGCTCTAACTTCTTGGCCTACGATATTAGTGTAGGTCTGGAATGTGTTTTCTTGTCCAGGAGTAGTAATAGGTGTTAGAAGAGTAGGTGCATTGATCGCATTTAATGCTCCTTGGTCTGTATCTGGCATTGCACCAGGGAATACAGGACCTGGAGCTTTTCTAACAGCAGTTTGAGAAATAAAGTCATTGTAGATGTTGTAGTAATAAGCAAAATCTACAAGTAATTTATTATTACTTAACAAACTCTTGTAACCTATTTCTATTGACTGTACACGCTCAGGTCTCAATTCTGGAATCAAATCTGGGGTAGCTCTTTCTAACAATCCGGTTGCTCTAGGGTCTACTGGAGATAAACCTGATCCCACGGCAGCAACATACTTATTTACAGAATTCAAGGTATATGCATTCTCATAGATATTGTATTTCTCTCTATAAAAAGGCAAACCCCCTATTAATCTAGCAGAAACTACATTCAAATCAATATGTTGTCCTTGCGTGGTAGGGTTACGGAATCCAGTTTGATAAGATAGTCTGAAATTATTGTTTCCTTGCGAAAATACACCTGATATTCTTGGACTAAGCTGTCCTTGGAAGTTTTCATTTTTATCATATCGCAAGGAACCAGTTAGTTTCAATTTATCCTGAATTACCTTTTTAGATGCTTGAGCAAAAGCTCCAACTTCTTGAATTGTGATATCATTTCCTTCAACATCTGCGAAAATGGTGCCGTTAGATCTCAAATCATAAACTCTGTAAGAGCCGCCAACCTGCAAATCCATAAATTCAATTTCATTATTGAAATTATATTGACCTTCTACCATATTCATCCTAGACTGGTCATTGAATAGAGAGCCATTAGGGATTACATTACCTCTAACACCTGTTTTTGCTGCTTCAAATTCGGGAGTACCGGGCATGAACCTTCCTTGATCAGCTGCACCTCTCGCAAACTGATGAGCAATAGCCTGTTGTGCTGAAGTACCTAGTTGCCCAGGTGTTACTCCCTGTCCGAATAAACTTTGTAAGTATGCACCAGCATATTGGCCAAACCAATCCGTATTTGACTTCCAGATCCCATTGATAGCGACACCAGTTAAATCAGCAATATAGGAATCACCAGAGTTTTCTATGGTGGTATATGCTCTCAAGAAATAATTAGCTCCCTTCAATTCTAGTTTATGCTGAATAATGGAGAAATTAGCTAAAGAATATCGCTGTGCTCCAGTATACACTGAGGTGCCTGCTCCATAGTTCATTGTGTATGAAAGCTCAGAACGATCATTGATCCTGTAGTGTAAAGCTCCGTTTAGTTTTAGGTTTTTAGCATTATAGTCAACCAAAAACCGCTCATCATAACCAGTTCTTGATACAATTTGATCTGGCAAAGAGTTAACACCTGCTCCAAATGCTTGCTGTAAGGCTCCAACATTTCTTAAAAGTCCGATATTATTGGATACCTCATCTCCGAAAACATGTACTCTATTTGATCCAGGATTAAAGCTAAGGTCGCCTTGATTTGCTTCTCCTAAGTCAGTCTGATCAGTACCATACCAGTCGAGAGCTTGCATGTAAGAAGCATTTAATTTAAAAGCAAACTTATTATTAAAAGCCTTCGCGTATCTAATTGATCCTTCGTACATAGGCTGAGGACTCGTTGGCTCTCCAGCTCTTCCTCCAAAATGATTCACACCTTGCTTATAAAAAGCACTTAATCCTTGATACTCAAATGGGCTTTTGCTATTAACTAACAAAATACCATTAAAAGCATTAGGACCATAAAGTGCTGATGCTGCTCCAGGAATAAATTCGACACTCTCCACGTCAAGCTCTGAAGGACCATTTAAATTTCCAATTGGAAAATTTAAGGCAGGAGCTTGAGTGTCCATTCCATCAGTCAACTGAACAAACCTTGTATTACCTGTCGAATTAAAACCACGGGCATTGATGATTTGGAAATTAATAGAAGAACTAGTTACATCAACACCCTTTAGGTTTCCTATTGCTTTATAATATGTATCAGAGGGAGTATCTCTTACAGCCAAGATGTCCATTTTTTCTATAGAAACCGGGGACTGTAAAATATTTTCCTCAACTCTTGACGCAGAAACAACAACCTCTTGACCAAGCATAGTCTGTTCTGATAATGCAACTTTAAGGTTAGAAGTATTTGCATTAGTGATTTCCATTTCCATTGAAACATATCCCACCATGGAGAATATTAAGGTAAAAGGTGGAGCTTGATTGACGTTCAGGGAAAATTTTCCTGATAGATCAGTAATGGTTCCGATTACCTTTCCTTTAACTAGGATGTTTACACCTACCAAAGTTTCATTAGTATCTGCATCAGTTACAGTACCCGAAATTGTGGTTTGTGCAAACACTGTCCCTAGGCCTAGGGAAACTAATAAAGCCAAGGTTGCAAAGGCTCCGTAGATTTTGCGTGTAAAATTGCTCATAGGCTATTTTGGTGTTTAAGTGAATAGTATACACAGAGATGGGTGAGTCTGCATATTTTGTCGAAAATTAAGGTAAAAACTGAATAAACAATGGGTTCAATTAAAAAATCATTTTCCGCCATAAATGGAAAATATATACCTCCTATGGAAACTCAGACTCTATTTATGAAAATCCTGAAAAATAAGATTCTTTTAATTATTAAAATTTAAGTCAAAGCATATAAATATTAAAAATTCCTAAAAAAAAATATAGGACATGTGGTAGTAAAAAAAAAAGCCTGATCAAATCAGGCTATCATTTTTTTTAGCTGCTCTTGGCATTTTCTTCATTCACATGCTTCACCAGCCTATCGCATAATTCTTTCATTTCTTCAGACATATATTCGTCTCCTGTACTGGTCAGAATGGTTTGGGCCATTCCTCTTATGATATCAATATAAAATCGCTTCATCTCAGCTACGGACATTTCCTCCGTCCAAAGATCAATTCGGAGTGTACTGTGATTCAAATTATCCCAAACATTCAAACTGATACTCTTGGTAGACTCTGCACCTTCCCCTTCTTTATCAGAAGCATCCCAGATTATATCTTTTGGAATGTTAGAATCGTCTAAATTGATTTGAAATTTAATATCTGACTTTTTCATTTTTTAAGATTTTGAAGGAAACCATAGCTATCGAACTCAGGTTCCCAGAACTTCATATTTTTAGAAAACCATTTCTGGTATTTCGCCTTCCACAATTAATTTACCTTCTGTTTTTTCCTGAATTTCTTCCACGCTCACACCGGGAGCTCTTTCCTTAAGAACAAAGCCACCCTTTGGGCTAACTTCTAATACAGCTAAATCTGTGACTATTTTTTTCACGCACTTGATACCTGTGATTGGAAGAGAACACTCTTTCAATAATTTAGAAGCGCCATCTCTGGAGCAGTGCTGCATTGCAACAATGATATTTTCAGCAGAAGCAACCAGATCCATTGCGCCCCCCATTCCTTTAACCATTTTTCCAGGAATTTTCCAATTGGCGATATCTCCGTTTTCTGAAACTTCCATAGCTCCCAATATTGTCAGATGCACATGACCACCTCTTATCATCGCGAAAGACTCTGCAGAATTGAAAAGCACAGATCCTTTTACCATGGTAATGGTTTGCTTACCGGCGTTAATTAAATCAGGGTCAATTTTATCTTCAGTAGGGAAGGGGCCTATTCCTAAAAGACCATTTTCGGATTGCAGCACAACCTCCAATTCATCAGGAATATAGTTTGCCACAAGGGTTGGAATGCCTATACCTAGATTGATATACTGTCCGTTTTTTACCTCTTTGGCTATTCTTTGGGCTATCTGTTCTTTGCTTAGCATGATTTCAATGGGTTTATATCAAGATTTGGCCTGAGATACTGTGCGCTGCTCTATTCTTTTCTCATAGTTCTTACCTTCAAAAATCCGCTGCACATAAATTCCCGGTGTGTGGATTTCATTTGGATTCAATTCACCCGCCGGAACTAATTCTTCTACCTCTGCTATACAGATTTTTCCTGCCGCTGCCATCATAGGGTTGAAGTTTCTGGCGGTTCCTTTGAAAATCAAATTACCGGCAGTATCTCCTTTCCAAGCTTTTACCAAAGAAAAATCAGCCCGAAGCCATCTTTCCATTAAATATAGTTTCCCATCAAATTCTCTGATTTCTTTTCCTTCGGCTACCTCTGTTCCAACTCCTGCCGGAGTAAAAAAGGCGGGAATGCCAGCTCCACCAGCACGAACTCTCTCTGCTATAGTACCTTGAGGAATCAAATCTACTTCCAGCTCTCCGCTCAATAATTGTCGCTCAAACTCTGCATTTTCACCCACATAACTGGAAATCATCTTCTTGACCATTTTCTTCTTCAAAAGAAGTCCAATACCAAAGTCATCAACCCCAGCATTATTGGAGACTATCGTCAAGTCTTTAATGTCTCTTTCTAATAAGGCTGAAATGCAATTCTCAGGTATTCCACTCAATCCAAAGCCTCCCATCATCAGGAAAGCTCCGCTGGGAATATCGGCAACTGCCTCTTTAGCGTCTTTTACGGTTTTATTGATCATTATATTGGGTTTATAGTATTGATTTTGCCTGCTGCTGATCTTTGAGCAGCTGCTCTTTTAATGCATCTAAGTTCTCAAATTTTTGCTCCTCTCTCAAATAGGCCTTTAGATAGATGGTCAGCTGTTTATCATACAGGTCTCCCTGAAAATCAAAAAGGTGAGCCTCAACTGTTTTTTTGTTTCCATCCACTGTTGGTCTATTACCGATGTTCAGCATAGATTTATAAATACTTCCGTTGACAGAAGTCTCTACTGCATAAACGCCATCTTTTGGAATGAGTTTATAATCATTTGGGATATGAATATTGGCAGTGGGAAATCCGATGGATCTTCCAATCTGCTGGCCCTTTATCACCAAGCCATTTAATTCATAAGACCGGCCCAAATAGGAATTGGCGGTTTCTATGTCTCCTGACTCTAGTGCCTTTCTGATTTTGGTGCTGGAAACTCCAATTTCATCCACATCTTGCCTGGAGATCTCTTCTAGCTCGAAGCCAAATTCAGCGCTGTTTTGTTTCAAATACTCAAAGGAGCCCTCTCTATTTTTACCAAATCTATGATCATAGCCAATTACCAGCTTTCTGGTTTGAATTTTTTCTACCAATACTTGATCAATAAATTCTCTGGAACTCAGCTGGGAAAACTCTTTGGTAAAAGGTATAGTCACCAAATGGTCTATGCCAAATTGTCTTAGAAGTTTTGCCTTTTCTTCAAATGTACTCAGTAGTCTCAATTTGTGCTCCTGAGGATAAAGGACTAATCTAGGATGAGGCCAAAAAGTGATCATCACCGTTTCTCCTCCAATGGAGCGGGCAATTTCCCGTATTCTTTGTAATATTTTCTGATGCCCTAAATGCACCCCGTCAAAAGTGCCACTGGTCACAACCGGATTAGTAACCGGTAAAAATTCATTTAGACCTTCATAAATTTTCATTCGCTTTCCGGGCTTTGATTTCTTCTATTAAAGGTAAAAGCTCTTTTGCTTGCGAAAGTTTCAAATCACCAATACGGGTTCTGCAAAGTGAACTCATATAAGCACCGACTTCCAAAATTTCGCCAAGATCTCTAGCTAAGCTTCGGATATAGGTTCCTTTTGAGCAAGAAATTCTAAACTTAACTTTCCGATCCTGATAGCTTAAAATTTCAAATTCCCGAACTTCCACTGGTCTAGGTTCCATTTTAACTTCCAAACCTTTTCGGGCCGACTCGTACACCCGTTTTCCATCAACTTTGATAGCTGAATGCATAGGAGGGATTTGGAGTATATTACCTGTCAACTCAGCTGCAGCTCTTTTTACGTCTTCTAATTTTATTTCAGAAGCATCAGCCACAAATTCAACAGGCTTTTCCAGATCAAAGGATTCTGTGGTTTCCCCTAATACAAAGGTGCCTTCGTATTCCTTTTCTTGCCCCATGAAGCCTTCTATTTGCTTAGTCATTTTCCCAGCACAAACAATCAATAAGCCTGTAGCTAGAGGGTCTAATGTTCCGGCATGTCCCACTTTCTTAATTTTCAGTGCATTTCGCACTTTTTTCACCACATCAAAGGAGGTCCATTCGAGCGGCTTATTGATTAAGAAAACTTCGCCGTAGGGTACTTCTTGCATAAGTTATACTGAATATAAATTCAGCTGTTTTTCTCGGTTTTGGCCAAAATGGCATAAAATTGAAAAATAAAACCAGCTAAGGTAATGATTGGTCCAACGGTTAAACCTAGAACACCATTACCATGAGGCTCTGGATCCAAACCGATTAAAATAAAACCCAAAGCGATCATCCCGATCCCAATGAACATCAGTTTGTAATTCTTTTTCGAAAAAGGAAAAGATGCTTTGCTCATATCAATATAATTCGTCTAAAGTCATATTTAAATACTTATTTACTGCCCGCAAGGTACTTAATACAGAAAGAATTCCGCCTACTACTATCAATATTCCAAATAGGATCAACATCAATTCCTGATTTTGTAGTAAGGCAAACCCCTCAATGGCTGATTTAGCATAGGTGATTAAGGCAAAAAGGATCAAGGAGGCAAAAGCACCTGCAAGCATTCCAAATATCCATGATCTTAGTAGGAATGGTTTTCTAATAAACCCTCTAGTAGCTCCTACCAACTGCATAGATCGAATCAAAAATCGCTGTGAGAAAAGTGCCAACCTGATTGTATTATTAATCAACATGATCACAGTGATCACCAAGATCAAGATAAAAGCTCCCATCACGATGCTAACTTTCAAGAGGTTTTTATTGATAGAATCCACCAAATCAGTCATATAGGAAACTTCGAAGACACCTGAAACGCCCTCTAACTCTTTACTGATTTCATTGATTTGTTCGCTCGTCTGAAACTCCTCGGCAATGGAAAGCACAAAACTATCTCTCAATGGATTATCCTCGAGAAATTTGGTAAAATCTTCACCGGTACTTTCAATAAAAGCTGCTGCCGCCTCTTCATCAGAAATAAATCTCAAACCAAGTGTATCTGCCTTTCTCAAAATAAAAGGCCTGCTGGACAGATTTTTTCGAATAGCTGAAATTTCATCATCATTCAGATTTTTATCCAAAAAGACCTGAATCTCCACATTTTCGCGGATCATGCTGGAAAGAGATTTGGCTTGGATGAGGATCGCGCCAAATAAACCAACTATAAATAAGGAAAGGGTAGTGCTAAAAAGTACACTTCCAAATTTGAAATGCCCTAAGGTTTTTTTCTTTCTTGGATAATTTGCCATGGAGTTTTTATAATTCACATCAAAGCTAACCATCCCCAAGGATTTTGCCAATTTGTTTTAAGAAAGCAATGGAATCACTTTTTCTGAGGTAATTCCATAAACTTTAGCTTCTTTTCCCGGCTTGATCAAAGCCAATCCTGTGAAGCTTCCAAAAGCAGGCAAAATCAACTGATTGTTTTCCAAATAAAAGCAGGACAATCTGAGGGATTGCCTCCCCATTCCTCGGAGCCTAATCCCGGGATGAATATGCCCACAAAGATTCAAATATCCTTCGGAAAAATCCTCTAAAGGTTCATGACTTAAAATTAAATTTTCTAAAAATACAGGTTGTTTGTGAATGGCTATGGGACAATTTTTATAAAAAGATGGGGGAAGAATATCATGATTCCCCTGAACCAAATGAAAGTTAATGGCTGGATAAGTTTCCAAAAAGTCCATTAATATGTCCCATTGGCCATTCCAGTCGCTGTGAAATAGATCCCCCAAAAAATAAACAGAAGAGGGAGAGAACTCATCAAATAGAAGACTTAGAGTTTCTAAATCAACCTTGTGTATTGGCTCAGGAATAGGAATACCTGACTTTCTGAAATGAGCGGCTTTTCCAAAATGTACGTCAGAAATAAAAAAAGTTCTTGTATTTTGATGGTATACAACCTTTTCTTTCATCAAAAATAATGTTGTACCATTATGATCTAATCTTACCTGTCTCAAATCCTTTTCTCCCATTTTCAATTAACAGTTCAAATCTAAATCGATTAAAATTTTAAAAACAGAGTTTTTATGAAATCACGACAATTAGCTTCTTTATTATTCACTTTTTTTTTAATTGCTTCCTTTTCTTCATTCGGACAAAGTAGAGATGAAATCCTGGGCACTTGGTATAATACTGAGAAAACAGCCAAAGTAGATATCATGGAAAAAGATGGTTCATTTTTAGGAAAAATATCTTGGCTAAAAGAGCCTATAAAAAATGGTCAGCCTGCAAAGGATGTGGAAAATGATGATAAAAAACTCCAGCAAAGGCCTTTGATGGGCTTAACAATCTTGGAAGGTTTATCTTACGAGGACGGAATTTGGAAGGGAGGAAAGATTTATGACCCAAAATCAGGGAATACCTATTCTTGCGAAATCAGGATGAAATCAAAAGATGTTTTAGAGGTGAAAGGATACATGGGCTTTTCTTGGATTGATAGAACCGTGGAGTGGACTAGAGTAAAAGAATTAAATCAAAAGAAGTAGAGTCGAGGATCCCTCGACTCCTCGTTCAATATAAAGTCGCAATTTCTGTCAGGTTGAGCGGAATCGAAGCCCTACTTAGCAATATTCCTGAGAATTATCCTTTGGTCTAGCTATCAATGACAGATTCTGATTCCTGTCAGGCTGAGCGGAGTCGAAGCCTAATTTTTCTCCAAGTAGAAAGACTGAAGCAAATAACTCAATTGATCAAACTCAATCAAAAAAGCATCATGGCCGGCTGTTGATTGAATTTCCTTATAGGTCCCGCGTTTAACATGTTTGGAGATAAACTGGGATTCTTCCGGTAAAAACAGCAAATCACTATTTACCCCAACAGTCAAAACCCTTGCTTCGATTTTTTGCAAAGCGGATTCCAAACCTCCTCTGCCTCTCCCCAAGTCTTGACTATCCATACTCTTGGAAAGAACCCAATAGGACAAAGCGTTAAATCTTTTAGCTAGTTTTTGACCTTGATAGCGGAGGTAAGAAGAGGCTTTAAAGTGATCTAGTCTGTGATCATTATCCAATTGCTTTTTCTGCAAATCAGAGGGATGCCTATAACTCAGCATTGCAATCGCACGAGCCGTTTCCAGACCTTTGAGACCTGCAAATTCACTTTTTTCTCCCCAGGTACAGTCTGATTCTATAGCCATTCTTTGAGTTTCATTAAATCCGATCACCCAAGGAGAAGATTTGGCTGTAGAAGCCAAAACTACTAAGTTTTCAAGCTTATTTCCTAAAGAATAAGCCCATTCCAAAGCTACCTGTCCTCCCAAGGAACCACCGATTAAGGTGTGAATTTTTTCAAGCTTGAGATGACTTCTAAGCCTTTCCAGAGAATTAGCTAAATCTCTTGGAGTAATGTGAGGAAACTCATAATAATAGGGTTCTCTGCTTTGTGGGTTGATGCTTAAGGGATTGGTTGAACCGTAATTTGAACCCAATAAGTTGGCGCAGATTATGAAATGGTCTGAAGGATCAAAGAATTTATCTTCCCCGATAAGCCCACTCCACCAATCAGTCACATTGGAGTCTCCTGTTAATGCATGAACCACCCAGACTACATTAGATTTGTCTGAATTCAAATTGCCGTAGGTTGTGTAAGCAAGCTCAAACTCCGAAAGATATTCCCCTGACTCTAAAGCCAGGGGTTTGGTAGACTGAAATAATTCCAAAGACATGGTAATCGATGCGTATTGACTAGTAAGGTTCATTTTTTAATTAAATCGAATCAAAGGCTTGTTGAAGGTCCGACTTGATATCTTCGATGTGCTCTATTCCCAATGAGATTCTCAACAGGGTAGGAGTAACTCCCGCAGCTTTTTGTTCCTCCTCAGAAAGTTGCTGATGCGTAGTGGCTGAAGGTTGGATTATTAAGGTCTTTGCATCACCTACATTCGCTAGGTGAGAGATCAATTTCAGAGAATTGATTACAGCAGATGTCTGCTCTTTATTTCCTTTAATTTCAAAGCTCAAAACACCTCCATAGCCATTTTTCAGATATTTCTTTGCTAGCTGATGATAGGGAGAAGATTCAAGACCGGGGTAATTTACTTTCTGAACTTTTGGGTGAGATTCAAGCCATTTTGCCAATGCTAGAGCATTATCTACAGTTCTTTGTACTCTCAGGGAAAGTGTCTCCAAACCTTGTAATAACAAGAATGAATTAAATGGGCTTAATGCCGGTCCGAAATCCCGGAGGCCTTCTACTCTTGCCCTAATGGCAAATGCTATATTGGGAAGTCCCAGTGGATTATTTTCTCCAAATACTTCCCAGAAATTCAATCCATGATAACCTTCTGATGGCTCGGAGAATTGAGGAAACTTGCCATTCCCCCAGTTATAGTTGCCAGCATCCACAATGATTCCTCCAATGGAGGTTCCATGCCCACCAATCCATTTGGTAGCAGAGGAAGTAACCACATTGGCGCCGTGAGCAATTGGATTAAATAAATAACCTCCAGCTCCGAAAGTATTATCTACTATTAGAGGGATATCATGTTTTTTGGCAACTGCCGCGATTGCATCAAAATCAGGAATATTAAATTCAGGATTACCAATTGTTTCCAAGTAAATTGCCTTGGTCTTTTGATCTATTAGTTTTTCAAAAGCCTCAGGGTTATCTCCTTTTGCAAATCTTGCTTCTATCCCAATTCTTTTGAAAGCAACTTTAAATTGATTGTAAGTTCCACCATATAAGAAAGAAGTCGAAACGAAGTTTTCACCTGCCTGCAGAATATTATTCAATGCAAGAAATTGTGCTGCCTGGCCTGATGCAGTAGCTACAGCTGCAACACCACCTTCCAGAGCTGCCAATCTTTTTTCAAAAACATCGGTGGTAGGATTCATAATCCTGGTGTAGATGTTTCCAAATTCTTTCAACCCAAATAGATTGGCTCCATGCTCTGCGGAATTGAAGGTGTATGAGGTGGTTTGATAAATAGGGACGGCCCTTGCATTCGTTGAAGGGTCAGGTTCTTGTCCAGCATGAAGCTGAAGGGTCTCAAATCTGTAAGTAGACATAAGTAATAGGGTTTAAAGGGTTTTAAATAAAAACTGTAATCCAGGATTAGGCAAAGCAGAATCCTTAAAGCATAAATGCTCTGAAAGAAAAAAGGGAAGTAACCTGAAGTAGGGGGGAATATCCTTTAATCATATTGCAGAGAATTTATAGTTCCAATTGAGACCTTCTCAATCGGCAGGAATTGGCACCTTTCCGACGTTACGGAAGGTTGCCAGAGGGTCATAGAGCCTGTCTCTTACCTCTTCTTTATAAATCCTAGCACCTTAAAAAGTGAAAGGATGATGCAAATAAAAATGAAGAATCTCAGAATTCAAAGAGATTCCTCAATTCGAATCAAATTAATGTAAGTGTTTCAATTGATCTTGATTGTAACGGAAAATAGGATTAATGTTTTCAAAATCAGGTTTAATATTGATTAACTCCTTCACCAATCCATCCTTTAACCCATAGGCCCAACCATGAATCTCAGGTGCCTTCCTTTCCATCCATGCTCTTTGTACGATGGAGGTTTTAATCAAATCTTGGCATTGTTCGATTACATTGTATTCAACCAACTTATTTACTTTTTCACTATGGTCCTCAATGGAATCAAGTTCTTCTTGATTATTGAAATAGACTTCCTTTATATTTCTCAACCACTTATTGATCAATCCAAGGTGAAAATTTGAAATTGCCGCTTCCACACCTCCGCATCCATAATGTCCGCATACAATGATGTGTTCCACCTGAAGGACCTCAACGGCATATTGAAGAACTGAAAGCAAATTTAGATCAGTGTGCACTACCATATTGGCAATATTTCTATGCACGAAAATTTCTCCAGGGTCTGTTCCCGTGATTTCATTGGCAGGAACTCGGCTGTCAGAGCATCCAATCCATAGGAACTTGGGCCTTTGCTGAGTAGCATTTCTTGAAAAGTATTCATGATCCAACTCTGTCTTTTCTTCGGACCAAGCTTTATTTTGTAATAAGAGTTTCTCGTACTGGTTCATGATTCTTTCAATTTATAATTAAATCCTTCAATGGTAATGGTGATATTTTTATCAGTAGAAGTCTCAATGAAATCATTTAAAACCTCCTGTATATCATGATCTATAAATCTGGCCCTTGTAGCATTTAAGACGACATCACTTCCATTTGGAATTTCAGCCAAATGCCTCATCAAAGGGGCTTTATTCAGAAATGAAACGTCCTTTTGCAGCTTAACCAAATACATTCCATCCAATTCAGTCACTGAAACTGACTTTTGATAATTGGTTCGAATAACGAAAAAGATTCCAAATATCATCCCAATCCCGATGCCTATTAGCAAATCGGTAAAGAGGATGGCACTGATGGTGACCATAAATGGAATAAACTGATTCATGCCTTTTTCATACTCGTGAACAAAGACTGATGGCTTTGCCAGTTTATATCCAACAAAGAAAAGTACAGCAGCCAAACAGCTTAAGGGTATCAAATTAAGTAATTCGGCGATACCAATGACTAATACTAGCAAAAGTATCCCATGGCAAATGGCAGAAAGCTTTGTTTTAGCCCCTGAGGTAATATTGGCAGTAGTACGTACAATCACAGCTGTCACAGGAAGACCACCTATTAATCCTGAAAGGGTATTACCTGCACCTTGTGCAACAAGCTCTCGGGAAGAAGGGGAAAGCCTTTTTTGTGGGTCCATTTTATCACCTGCCTCCAAGCTTAAAAGAGTTTCTATACTAGCGATCACAGCTACTGTTACTGCTATAAGCCAGAAATCAAGTGAGCCTATCATTCCAAAATCAGGAAAGGTGACCAAACTACTCAAATCTGAAAGTTGATCTACATCCGGTATAGATACTAAGTGCTCTTCATCTAATTTCCATGATGGCCTAATTATTCCATATAACTGATTGATTAAAATCCCTGCTATTACAGCCCACAAGGCTCCAGGTACTAAACCGAAAATTTTATGGTTTTTGATCTTAGGCTTCTCAAAAAAGATAATTAGTCCCAAAGCAACTAGAACAATTGGAATCGCTCCGGGACTGAAATATTGTATGGCATACCAGATTTCTGAAAATGTATTTTGCTCATCCATTTGACGAAAAGCAAGATCTCCCATTAAATCTTTGTCCCAGCCTAATGCATGTGGAATTTGCTTTAGGATCAAAATTAAGCCAATAGCGGTTAGCATTCCTTTGATTACTGAGTGGGGAAAATAATATCCTAAAACTCCAGCCTTTAAAAATCCCAAAATCAGCTGGATTAACCCTGCCATTACTACTGCTGCAAGAAAAAGTTCGAAGGTACCCAAAGATGAAATTGCATCTAAAACGATCACAGTCAATCCTGCTGCGGGACCACTGACACTGACATGAGATCCAGACAATGAACCCACCACAATACCTCCAATAATTCCGGCAATCAAACCAGACATAGGGGGGGCTCCACTGGCTACAGCTATACCTAAACATAAGGGTAATGCAACCAGAAAGACGACCAAACTGGCTTTTAAATCAGCGGAAAGGGTGGAACCAAAATAATTGGTTTTCATGGTGATGGGTTTGTCTAAAGTTTATAAATTTTCTTTATAACAAAAATAAATTTTACTAAAAAAAGAAAAACCCTAACAAATATTCTGTCACACTACGACAAAAGTTTCTTGTATGCTTCGTCTATTTTTTCAAAGTTAAATTGTGCTACTGCTTTTTCATTTTTCTCTTGAATCTCGGTCAGATTCAAATTCCCGATACTCCCTTCATGAACATGATTTAGTGAGTTTTGATCAGGGCTAAAATCTCCTTTTTCTATATCCAAGCCTACTTTTTTATAAGCATCTCTGAAAGGCATTCCTTTCAACACTAAATCATTGACTACCTCTACAGAAAACAAATGCTTATAGAATTCATCTTTCAAAATTCCTGATTGAACTTTAATGGACTTCAGCATGAAGGTAGTCATTTCCAGACAGGATTGAAGTGAAGCTATTGCAGGAAAAATCTCCTCTTTTAATAGCTGTAAATCCCGATGATAACCGGTGGTAGAGTTGGTCAGTAGGAGGGAAACAGTATTGGGAACGGCCTGAATTTGATTGGTTTTAGCGCGAATGAGTTCAAAAACATCCGGGTTCTTTTTATGGGGCATGATACTGGATCCTGTTGTCAAATCATCCGGAAAGGAAATAAAACCAAAATGCTGATTCATAAAAATACACACATCATCAGCCATGCGGTTTAAAGTTCCTGCCATACCTGCCATAGCAAAGGCTAAGGTTCTTTCAGTTTTTCCGCGACTGTTTTGAGCATTGATCACATTGTGATGAAGGTCCGCAAATCCCAATAGCTCTGAAGTCATAGTTCGGTCTAAGGGAAAACTCGAACCATAACCTGCTGCAGAGCCTAAAGGGTTTTTATTGCACAGATCAAATGCTGCTTTCATCAAACTCAAGTCCTCACTGATACCTTCAGCAAATGAACTAAACCATAAACCAAAGCTGGAAGGCATAGCCAGTTGCGTATGAGTGTAGCCAGGCATTAAATCGGATTGATGCTTTTTAGAAAGGGAAAGTAAAAGCTCAGATAATTCAGCGCTCGCCTCGACCAAATCCCGGATAGCAGCCCTATAGTATAGTTTCAAATCCACCAAAACCTGATCGTTTCGGCTTCTCCCTGAATGTAGCTTTTTTCCTACATCACCATAGCGCTCAGTCAATAAAAATTCTACCTGAGAATGAACATCTTCAACTCCGGCTTCAATTTTGAATTTACCTTTCTCGATCTCAAAATATATTTCTTTAAGTCCCTGCTGAAGCGTGGTATTTTCTTCCTCAGTCAAAAGTCCAATTTTCTGGAGCATAGCAGCGTGTGCCATAGATCCCAAAACATCAAAAGGAGCGAGGATACTATCAAATTCAGGATCTCTTCCAATGGTAAAGGATTCTACTTCTTTTTTGCTTCCAGTGGCTTTTTGCCAAATTTTCATGTGCTTATGGTTTGATGTATTTGTCAATCAATTTTAAATAAATTTCCAATTATGCCCATACGATTAAGGATTGGAAAGATGTTTCAATGATTAGTTCAGTTTGACAAATTGGATGTTTTTAATTCTGCGTATTTTTCTAAAATCAGGATATAATCCAAGATTCCCTTTTCAATCTCTTGTATGTAAATAAATTCATCAGCGGTGTGAGATCTAGCAGAATCCCCAGGTCCAATTTTGATGGAAGGATAGGGGATTAAGGCCTGATCTGAAAGCGTTGGGCTGCCGTAGGTGTCCATACCTAGTTTGATTCCAACTGTCAGTATGGGATGTTTTTGAGGAACCTTAGAGCTTTGAAGTCGGAGAGATCTAGGCTTGAGTTCTGCATTGAGATTCTCCTTTAATTCTTCCAATGCCTCTTCTAAAGTATAAGCATCAGTAACTCTCACATCGAGTGTATATTCGCAAGTATCGGGGACAACATTATGCTGTGTACCGGAATGAATGATAGTTGCTGAGACTTTAGACTTACCAAGAAATTTGGAAGTTCTTTTGAACCTGAAGTCCCTGATTTTCTGCAAATCATTGACCGCTAAATAAATAGCATTGATACCTTCTTCTCTTGCTGCATGTCCTGATTTCCCTTTCACAGTTGCATCAATTACCATCAGGCCCTTTTCGGCAATTGCCATTTTCATCAATGTTGGTTCACCGACTATAGCCAATTCAGCTTCTGGTAAGATAGGGACTAGAGATTCTATTCCATTTTTACCTGAAATCTCTTCTTCTGCAGATGCTATCAATAGAATATTAAATGGCATCTCTTTTCCCACAAAATGAAGAAAGCAGGCAATTATGCTTACTAAAGGCCCTCCCGCATCATTTGATCCTAAGCCAAAAAGTTTACCATCTTCAATAATGGGAGAAAATGGATCCTTGGTATATCCTGCGTTTGGTCTAACAGTATCGTGGTGGGAATTAAGCCAAATAGTGGGTTTATCAGGATCAAACCCATTGGCATAAGCCATTATGTTGTTATACTTTCTTTCAAATTCTATTTCCTTTTTGATGAAAAAGCGGCTAAGCAATGTAGCAGTATCTTCCTCTTGCTTGCTATAGGAAGGTGTAGCTATTAAATCTTTTAGCAACTGAATGCAATCCTGAACGATGCTATCCTGAATTTCCATTAAAAAAGATCGTATTTATGGCTTTCTATGATTGTTCCTGAAAGTTTGCCTTTAGTGGAAAGCAATAAATTCTCCGCCTTTCCAATCCAAACATGATGTACTCCTTTATGAAGTGCTGCAAAGGCATTGTCCAGTTTGGGAATCATTCCGGAATGGATGACATTTTCTTGCTTGAGTTCAGCATATATGTCTTCATTGATTCTGGGGATAATTGATGATTCGTTCTTCTCGTCAATCAAAACACCGCTTTTGTTAAAGCAAAAATAAAGCTTGACCTCATGGTCTTTTGCAAGACTGGTTGCCAAAGCGGAAGCTATGCTATCAGCATTGGTATTGAGCAATTGCCCTTTCCGATCATGGGTAATTGCATTCAGCACAGGAACTAGACCTCCATTCAATAGGTGCTTTATCAAATCTGTATCAACTTCTTCAATATCACCTACATATCCATAATCAATTCCTTTAACAGGTCTCTTTTTGGAACGGATAATATTGCCATCTGCTCCACTCATTCCAATGCCATTGACATGTCGAGCCTGAAGTTTTGCTACAATATTTTTATTGATGAGTCCGGCATAAACCATCGTGACCACATCGAGTGTATCCTTGTCTGTAATCCTTCTTCCATCCACCATTTCAGGCATCACACCCAGAGACTCTCCGAACCTAGAAGCCATAATTCCTCCACCATGAACCAGGATTTTATGGCCAGGAAATTTGGCAAACTGCCCCAAAAACTCATCGAGCTTTTCCGGAAAATCGATTACATTTCCACCGATTTTTATTACACTGATTTTCATAGGTTTGAGTATATACTATCCTAATATATGGCTTATCACTGATTGAGCAGCATAAATTCTATTTTCTGCCTGCTTTTGAACCAAAGATCTTTTGCCATCCAAAATCTCATCAGAAAGTTCCAAGTTCCGTCTTACTGGCAAACAATGCATCACCTTGGCATCAGGTGCATTTCTCAAATGCTTTTCCGTTAGCATCCATTTAGGATCTGTGGAAAGGATTTTCCCATAATCATTGAAGGAAGACCAGTTTTTAACGTACACAAAGTCTGCATTTTCCAATGCTTTGGCCTGATCATGCTCAATTTTCGCTCCTTTAGTAAAAACTGGGTCAAGTTCGTATCCCTCAGGATGGGTGATAGTTAAATCATGGCCCATACCCAAAGTCCATTCAGCAAAACTATTTGCTACCGCATGAGGAATAGCTTTAATATGGGGCGCCCAGGTTAATACAACCTTTGGCTTTTTTATATTTTTTAAATTTTCCTGAATAGTGATCTGATCTGCTAAACTCTGTAAAGGATGCCTAATCGCTGACTCCAGACTGATAACAGGCTTACCTGAATATTTCACAAACTGCCCAAAGGCGAAGTCATTGATATCTTCTTCTCTATTGGTCAAGGTAGGAAAAGCCCTGATTGCCAATATATCAAAATAGGAACCCAAGACTCCTGCAGCATCTTTGATATGCTCGACAGTACCTTTATTCATGATAGCACCTTCCTTCATTTCCAATGCCCAGCCTTCCTTATCCATATTTAGGACTATGGGTTCCATTCCGAGGTTTTGGGCTGCCAGTTGAGTTGATACTCGAGTTCTTAAAGAAGGATTCAAAAAAATACATCCGATCCTTTTTCCAGTTCCTTTAGAAATATCTTTTCTGGGATCAGCTTTGTAGGATAAGGCTGATTCAATCAGTTTGGATCCCAGTTCTTTGGATTCAAATTTGGTGAAGTGATTTAATGCAGAATTCATTGAAAAAGGTTAATTACTTAGGATTTCTTTAATTGCGACTATAAACGAATTTAACTGATTCCATTCAATGGACAAGGGTGGTAGAAGACGAATAGTCTGTTTATTTGCAGCAGAACCAGTAAAAATTTTGTATTTAGATACTAATTCAGAACGAACAGGTCCTGCATCTCTATCCAAATCAATTCCAATCATCAAGCCTTTTCCCCTGACTTCCTGAATCTGTGGGATGGCTTTTAGCTCTTCTATCAATTTGTCACCTAGCTCCAAGGCTTTGTTTTGCAATCCCTCTTTTTCAATAACTTCCAAAACAGCTAATCCAGCAGCACAGGCTAAATGATTCCCTCCAAAAGTGGTTCCTAGCAAGCCATAACTGGATTTGAATTCAGGGGAAATAAGCAAGCCTCCAATAGGAAATCCATTTCCCATTCCCTTAGCCATGGTAATCAAATCAGGCATCAATCCCTCTACCCACTGATGAGCGAAAAAACGACCAGTTCTACTAAACCCAGATTGTACTTCATCCAAAATCAGCTTAGCCCCATAAGCTTTGCAAAGCTTATCCAATCCCTTCAAAAAGGATGAAGAAGGTACTTGAATTCCACCAACGCCCTGAATGCCTTCGATGATTATTCCAGCGATGGATTCTGATTTTAAAAGCTCCTCAGTAGCATCCAAATCCCCAAAAGGAAGAATATGGAAATCGGATCTTTCATTACTGGGAGCAATAATTTTTGGATTATCTGTCAAAGCCACCGCTCCGGAGGTTCTGCCATGGAATGAGCCAGAATAAGCAATAAAACCTGATTTTCCAGTTGCAAAGGAGGCCATTTTGATTGCGTTTTCATTCGCTTCAGCTCCCGAGTTGCACAAGAATAATTGGTACTGGTGCAAGCAAGACAATTCTCCCAACTTAGCTGCATAAGCTTTTTGAATAGGGATCTGAATAGAGTTTGAATAAAATGCAATCTGATTCAATTGATCCTGAATCCTCTTCACATAATGCGGATGGGTATGTCCAATGGAAATTACAGCATGACCACCATACAAATCCAAATATTGATTTCCTTCATCATCCCAAAGTTTTGACCCCTCTGCCTTAGCAATAGTCACTGGAATTAGGGGATATACATCAAATAGATTCATTCTGTTTTTGATTGATTAAAGAGCTTCGAGTAATCTAAGCTTTGTTGGGTCTTTACTTTTAGAAGGCAATGGATTTTAAATTCAGCCCGGTTTTTTCATCCATTCCAAAAGCTAGATTGAAATTTTGAACTGCCTGGCCGGATGCTCCTTTCAACAAATTATCTATGGCGGAATAGATTACCAATTGCCCTTCTTGTTTTTGAACATGAAGAATACATTTATTAGTATTTACGGCCTGCTTCAAATCAATATCTTGCTCCGAAACGAAAGTAAAAGCTGCATCCTGATAAAATTCCTGATAGGCCTTTACCGCCTCATCCTGAGTTCCCTCAAATGGAAAGTAAGCCGTAATCCAGATTCCTCTGGAGAAATTACCTCGATATGGTACAAACAGTATCTCAGAATCATAGGATAAATTAACCTGATTGAAAGTCTGCTTGATCTCTTTCAAATGCTGATGATTGAAGAGCTTATATACAGACATATTGCCTGTTCTATAACTGAAATGAGATGTTTCTGCCAGCTTTTTTCCCGCTCCGGTACTTCCAGTAATTCCTGATAGATGTAAGGTTTCTTTTACCCAACCTTTTGAAATAGCCGGAAGTAAAGCCAATTGAATGCCTGTTGCAAAACAACCAGGATTAGCAATTCTTTTTGAGGATTGAATTTGATTTTTGTTTACCTCAGGAAGTCCATATATAAACCCATTAGACTCATCTCTAAAGTCAGTGGATAAGTCTATGATTACTGTTTGATCAGAAAAGGAATGATTTTCTAAAAAGCCCTTCGTTTCACCATGCGGAAGCCCCAGGAATACAGCTTCTATTCCTTCTGTTTGAACTTGATCTGTAAATACCAAATCACAATCTCCAATAAGATCAGGATGAACAGAAATTACAGGCAGACCTTTTTGACTATTAGAATGCACATAGACCAATTCACACTGAGGATGATGGACCAGTAATCTCAGGAGCTCTCCACCAGTATATCCTGCTGCACCAATAATGGCTGTTTTGATTTTAGTCATTGCCAGAATTTACTTGATGGAAAATAGCTGTTTGATTGCCCAATATTCTGGTAAAACCTTTCACATCCTCACCGGTATAGCCTTTGTTCATTTCTCCGTAGCTACCGAACTTATTGGACATCAAGTCGTGGACTGAATGTATACCCAATAGTGTAAAACGGTAAGGCTGCAACAATACTCTGACATCACCACTCACAAACTCTTGGGTACTTTGCATAAAGGCTTCCAAGTTTCTCATGATAGGATCTAAATAATGACCTTCATGCAGGTGGTTTCCATAAAATTCAGCCTGCTGATTTTTCCAGAAAAGTTGCCATTTGGTCAAAGTATGCTTTTCCAAAAGTTGATGAGCCTTAATAATGATTAAAGGCGCTGCTGCTTCAAAGCCAACCCTTCCTTTAATCCCAATAATCGTGTCACCAACATGAATATCACGTCCAATTCCGAATGGGGCTGCCAAGGCCTGAACCTTCTGAATAGCGTCTACGGGATTTTCAAATTGCTCTCCATTGACTCCCTTAAGCTCACCTTGAACGAAAGTCAATTTTATTTCTTTTGCTTCTTTTTCAGTCGCTTGTGTAGGCCAAGCTTCTTCCGGTAAATATTCGGATGAAGTCAATGTCTCTTTTCCACCTACAGAAGTTCCCCAAATACCCTTATTGATAGAATAAGCAGCTTTTTCAAAGTTCATAGAAACTCCGTGCTTCTTCAAGTATTCAATTTCTTCCTGGCGCGAAAGTTTCAGATCACGAATAGGGGTGATGATTTCAATATCAGGAACAATCGTCTGAAAAATCATGTCAAATCTTACTTGATCATTTCCGGCACCTGTGGATCCATGTGCAACAGCTTTAGCTCCGATTGATTTGGCATATTCAGCCAATGATTTTGCCTGCAAAATTCTCTCAGCAGATACAGATAGGGGATAGGTCTGGTTTTTTAATACATTCCCAAATACCAGATACTTGATAACCTCTTGATAATAAGTATCAACTACTTCTAATATTTTAAATGAAGCGATGCCCAGACTTTTTGCCCTGCTTTCAATTGTCTGAAGCTCTTCAGGGGAAAAGCCTCCAGTATTTACCAAAACCGCATGAACTTCATAGCCTAAATCCTTGGATAGATGTAAGGCACAGAATGTGGTATCAAGGCCTCCGCTATAAGCTAAAACAACTTTTTTCATAAGATAAGGGGTTCCAAATAGGTTTGAGATGATTAAAGGAAAATGCTTGTTGCTGCGTTTTTGGTTTTATTCAGCTTGAGCATCACATATTTTTTTAATCTGACCCAGCGGTCAAATAATTTGATTTTCTTTTTAAAATCTTGTCTTAAAGCCAATTCTGCCATTTGATTTTTCTTGGCATGTGGATCATAAAGCATGGCTGTACAAAGACAGTTTTGTCTGTTTTTAGCCATCAAAATCTCATAATTGATACAGCTCTGACACCCCTTCCAGAATTCATTATCATCTGTCAGGTCAGAATAAGAAACAGGGATATAGCCCAACTCAGAATTGATTTTCATTACAGCAGCTCCTGTAGTCAATCCGAAAATTTTGGAATCGGGATATTTCAAACGGCTTAATTTGAAAATCTCCTGCTTGATTTTTCTGGCTAGCCCATATTTTCTGAATTCAGGAGAAACTATAAGCCCTGAATTGGCCACATACTTTCCATGTCCCCAAGCTTCAATATAACAAAAGCCCGCCCAAACTCCGTCTGAAGTTAGAGCAATGATTGCTTTCCCTTCATCCATCTTGGTTTCTATATAGGCTGGACTTCTTTTCGCTATTCCTGTTCCACGAGCTTTGGCTGAATTAGCCATCTCGTCAGTGATCACCTCAGAATAGATTTTGTGAGAAGGGTCTGCAACAAGGATTTTAAATGAAATTTCTTCCATGGCTTTAGGCATGAATTGAAAATCCGATAGGCCGGATTGGTTTTAATAAATGATTAAGAGGGAAAATTTGCCGGGGTAGCTTTCCGCGTAGGAAAACCAGAAATACTACAGGGTCAAACCCTGAAAAAGAACCTGTGCCTCCTTGATGGAGAAAAAAGTAAATTCGCAGCAAGACACAACGTTAGTGGTAACGTGTGATTGGTTCTTGGCGCTATTTTTACAGTGTTAATCATTTGAATAGGGTCGCAAAGTTGAATGCTTTGAAAAGGAATTGCAAGAAAATTTTTCAAAAATTTAAAATTTCTTGAACTTCTTTAAAAATGACATAGGCAAACAAGCCTTTCTTCCCTCTTATCCTAAATTACCAAATATTATTTGGCATTTATTCTAAGTATTTCCTGATAAAGTTTTGATAGCCAGTACAAATTGATCCAACTCTTTTTCGGAAGTATACACATTCGGAGAAATTCTGCATCCTTTTACTCCGGCACCATCTATTGCAACTGTAAATATTTGAAAATCCTCAATCAGACGTTTAGCCAAATCAGCGGGCTTCATGCTTTCAATTCCTACATTAGCGATAGCACAGGACCTTTGGATTGCTTGAGGTGTATTGACTTGAACATTGGGGAGATCTCTGACCTGATCCGACCAATAGCGCTGAGTATATCTCAAGCGGTCCTCCTTTCTTTTACTACCTATTTTATTATGGAACTCAATCGCATTAATCACAGCCAAGTCAGTTGCTACTGGATGGGTTCCTGTATGGTTTAAATTGAGGATTCCTTCTCTATCCAATTCGTAAGGTGCCAATAAAGGCTTTATTTTACTGGATTTCCCCTTTTTAACATAAAGAAGCCCAGCACCTAGAGGCACACTTAGCCATTTGTGAAGGCTACTTCCGTAGTAATCACAATCTAGCTCATTCATATTAAACTGGAAATGCCCAACAGCATGAGCTCCATCCACCATCACTTCCACGCCATGCGAATGAGCCATATCACATATTTTTTTAATAGGAAGAATATGGCCGGTGATATTCACTATATGAGGTACCATCATCAATTTGGTGGCAGGAGTAATGGCTTGCTCATACACTGCCACGACCTCTTCATCTGTCTCCGGGTGCATGGGTATATCTATTTTTTTGATCTTGACACCGTGTCTCCTTGATGCTAATTCAAACATATTCAGCATACTCCCATAATCCTGATTGGACATGATGGCCTCATCTCCGGAATTCCATGGATAACCAGAAATAATCAAGTCCAGAGATTCGGTAGTGTTTCTGGTAATTACAACTTCCTCAGGAGATGCACCTACCAATTCAGCCAGCATGGCAGCGCTTTTGGCTTTATTTTCCCATTGAACAGTCCTCATATAGTGAGAGCCCTGATAATTAACTTCCCGAATATGAGCTATATACTTTTCCAGAGTTTCCTCCGGTAAAAAACAATAGTACCCATTTTCCAAATTGATATAATCTGGTTTGAGTTTATATCCAGCTCTGATCTGTTCCCACAAAGAGTCAGACTCAAAGTCAATTTCGGTAAACCCCTGTTTTTGGGCTTTTGCAGAAAATATGGAGCCGGAAGAAATCCCTAAAAAGGCCAAGGATTTTAGAAATGCGCGTTTGTTCATAGGGTATGTCTTAAAGGATATAGCTGATAATCCAGATAAAAAGAAGGAGTAGGGCAACCCAAGTGATCCAAGGAGATCTTTTTGGAAATTCAAACTGACAGATGGGACAAACTTTTGCCTTCTCATCTATTTCCATGGCACAGGAGGGGCATTCTTTCTTTTTCAAAATGGCTAGCGAACTCTTTTGATTCAAATTTGATTTCTACCAGTAATTAAGTCAAAATCTATGAAAATTGAAATCTGGTCGGACATCGTTTGTCCTTTCTGCTATATTGGTAAAAGAAAATTGGAAAGAGCTTTGAGCAAATTTCCACATCAAAACTTCATTGAAATAGAATGGAAAAGCTTCCAATTGAATCCTGATGAGAAAACTAACCCTTCCATTTCCACTATCGAGAATTTGGCGAAAAACAAAGGTTGGTCAATGACTCAAGCTAATGAAGCTGTTTCTTATGTTAAAAACATGGCTGCTCAAGAGGGTTTAGTCTTTAATTATGACAAGACAGTGGTTGCCAATACTAAAAATGGACATCGTTTGATTCACTTAGCTCAGCAGCAGGGAAAAGGAGACCAAATGAAGGAGCGATTACTGCAAGCTTACTTTACTGATGGTCTCAATATAGACGATGCAAATACGTTGGCTGCTTTGGGAAAAGAAGTAGGACTCGATGAAAAAACTATTCTGGAAATGCTATCTAGCAATCAACTGTTTGAAGATGTAGAAAAAGACATCTATGAATCTAGATTGATAGGAGTAAGCGGGGTTCCTTTCTTTGTTTTTGACAGGAAGTTTGGAATCTCCGGTGCGCAACCTGATGAGGTATTTGATCAAACTTTAGAAAAGGCCTGGTCAGAATACTCCAAAGAAAACAATCCTATTATCATGAATTCAGCTGATTCGGGAGATAGCTGCGATATGGAAGGTAATTGTTAAAAAAAATTAGCCGTTTCATCAATCGTGAAATAGTATTGATGAAACGGCTTTATTATCTCTACCAAACTCCCTGGGTTTTCATACGAAGGGTGTAAACAGCATCCATGGCAGTAATAAATAGCGTTTTTCTGTCCAATGAGCCAAAAACTACATTTGCGGTCCATTTTGCAGGTACTGGGATATGGGCGATTTTCTCTCCTTTTCTGTCAAAAACAGTGACTCCATCGCCTGTCAGGTATAAATTTCCTCGGCTATCTATAGTCATCCCATCAGAACCCATTTCGCAGAAGAGTTCTTTATTGGTTAAATAACCGTCTTCCCGAATCTCATATTTATAGGTTTTTTTATCCCCAATATCTGCTACATAGAGGTATTTGCCATCTGGAGAACCTACGATCCCGTTTGGTTTCACGAGGTCCTCTGCAACCCGAAATAACTCCGCTCTATCTTCGGATAAGAAATAAACGTGCTCGCCATCCTGTTCCATTTCCTTCCCTCTAATGCCTTCCCAATAGGGTCTTACGTACAAAGGGTCTGTGAAGAACAAACCTCCTTTTGGTCTAATCCACAGATCATTGGGTCCATTTAATTTTTTTCCTTTAAAAGCTGAAATTAAAATCTGCACATCTCCATCAGAGTCAATAGACCAAAGTTGATTGTCTTCATCAGCACAAGTCAGAAGGTTTCCATCAAGCATGAAATACATTCCATTTGATCTTCCCGCTTCATCTTTAAAAAGTGAAACTTCATTCGAAATTGCATTCCATTTGTAGATTTTATTATTGGGCTGATCAGTGAAGAATACGTCTCCAAATCGATTAACTGCAGGGCCTTCCGTAAATGAAAAACCGTCTTGTACTTTCACCAATTCGGCTCCTTTTTCTACGATTCCTCTTTTGTCTTCTATTTGAGCTTGCACTTGGATGATACTTAGAGAATAGGCTAAAGCTGAGCCCAACAGCATTTTTTTGGTCAAATTCATAATTGAATATTATTTTCTTTCCATAGCCACGACAATGACGTCTAGATCTTTGCTGTAAGCCAGTCTTGAAATATTTTGATGTGTTTCGGTTTGAATGGTACCCAGAAGAGACCAATTCTTTTCATTCCACTTGCGAATGTAAAGAGAATTTCCTCTTCCCATCAACAAGGTTTTTTTATCCAGCCAAATGAAATCCTGAGATCCTGCAAGGCTTAATCCTAAATCACCTTTTTCTTGGGATTCCAAATCCATATACTTTAACTCAAAGGCCTCTCCATCAGGTTGCTTAGCAGAGATATCTCTGGATAAATAAGTCATTTGAGATGTTTTGGGCCTTTTTTTAATGGATCTTCCTACATTTTCATCTATTTCCAACAAATCATTTCGGCCCTTGGCATAGATCAATTGATTGGGATTTCCCAATACAAACATGGCAGCCTTATTATCATACCAATCGTAATAGCCTACTGGTTCAATATCATCATAAAGCAATTCGGGTTCTCCAAAATTGGTTGGATACAACCATATTCTTTGCTTTCTATCTGGCTCAGTTACCACCGCTGCAATATATTGACCACAATCTGTAATCGAGGGTGAAAATTCACTTCTGTCAGCAGTCTTTGTCAGATTAGTAAATTTTCCATTTTCAAAATTATAAACGATGATATCATGATTTCCTTTATCGTCAGCTGCTGAAAAAACCAATTGATACTCATTGATAAATGAGGGCTGATTATCATATTCTTTTCGGTCAGTTATTGCCTTTTCGGATCCGCTGATTAGGTGAATCTTATTTCCTTTCCCTTTGGTGCTGATTTGCCACAAGTCGAAAGAGGTTTGGGCAAATAGAGAAGAGCAGGTGACTAGGAGAATTAATGCGGTAGGGTAAATTTTTTTATTCATTGATTTTACTTTCTCAGCCAACCAAATTACAAAATGAAGGTTAGAATGCTGTGGATAAATTAAAGCTTTATACAAATTCCAATTTTCAAGCGCTGAGAGGTCAGGGTGACCTATTAGCTGATGAAGCAGTGAAAAGTCTCGTGGCCAAACCTGAATGGATTGAAATTATTAACTCATGGGAAGAAATTCCTGAAGAAATTCCAGAGATTTTCGACTCTTCTGTTCAAAAATATTTCAATTTCTTCAATTCCTCAACGGACCACTACGATCTGGAAGTATTAAAAAAAGGCCAATTATTTTTTGAGAAAAAAGGGGATAGTTATTTAGGAATGCTGGGTTTTTATTCCTTGCCCTATTGTTATGCTTTTGCAGATGGAGCCGAAGTGCTGGTGAGATCTAATCGGATTGTCAATCAGATAGGAGAGAGGTTGGGCGAAACTGCTGTTTTCCTTATGGATATCTTCGCCCCGGGGGCGTTTTACGAGGATAAGAAGGCGATTTTAACTTGTGCTAAGGTCAGATTGATTCATGCATTTAGCAGATATTTTGTCGAGGCTTATGCAAAAGACTGGGATCCAAAATTTGGGAAGCCAGTTAATCAGGAAGATATGCTGGGTACTAATTTAGCCTTCTCCTATATTGTGTTGAGAGGGTTGATCAAAATGGGCAGAAGAATAGACAGGGAAGAAAGTGAAGCCATACTAGCCTACTGGAAGTGGATTGGTTATTTAATCGGCCTAGAGACTAAAAATTGGCCAAATACAGCAAGAGAGGCAATAGAAGTGGATCGACTGATAAGAAAAAGACAATTGAGGGCTTCTACTGCAGGCCAGCAGTTAATTCAGGCTTTGATTACTTATTACAAGAAATCTATTCCAGAACCATTATTAACTGAAAGAGTCGAAGATATTTTATATTTCTTTTTGGGAAAAGAAGCCTCAGATGCCTTGGGGATAGTACCAAAAAATCAATTGGAAGGAGGGATACTGGGCTTAATCTTCCAATATTCCGGATGGAAATCCTATGGAGGAAAAAAGAGCTATGCTTCCATTCGAAGAATGATGGAGCAACAGCAGAAAGAACAGTTTGGAAAGGTGATGAAAATCCAATTACCTGCGCGAAACCGTTCATAAACGAACACTTTTTTGTACGAATATCAGGCATGAAAAGAGAGTAATAGCCCTTTATAGGCTTTTTGAGCAGGATTTGTCTACTGGCACCTTTTTCGTACTTTACCGATCATGAAAGAAATCAGCAAACGGTTCAGCAGACTACCTCTTGAGCTTTTCTTTTGGATTGGAAGTATCATCGCAATTTTGATGATAGATCCTTCTTCGGCTAATCACTTCAGCCTTTGTCCTTTAGAAAATTTAGGAATCACTTGGTGTCCCGGATGTGGTCTAGGAAGAGCAATGAATCTTCTCGCGCGGGGAGAGTTTGAAGCCTCTTGGTCCATGCATCCACTAGCCATGTTGGCTTACGTGGTGATTCTTTCTAGAATTTGGAATTTGATTAAAAACCTAAAAACAACACACAATTATGGCTAATGTATTGAGACATCTTCCTGAATTGGAAGGTATGGAACTTGGATATATCCAGGGCTTGATGAAGAATATGGATGAAGATCAGGCTTCTCTATTTGCACAAGTTTACAGAGCAAGAAGAAAAGACTCCCAAATGATTCTAATCCTTACGCTACTTGGATTCTTTGGATTTGCCGGATTACACCGTTTTATATTGGGTCAAATTGGATTGGGTATACTCTATATCTTGACAGTAGGACTTTGTTTCATCGGTACTATTGTGGATTTGGTAAACTATAAAAGTTTGGCTTATGAGTATAATGTAAAAATGGCTCATGAAACTTTGGCCATGCTATCCAATTCTTATCCGAATATCATAGAGGAAAAATAATTAAACTTGATTACCACTTAACACCAACCTGAGAGCCTTGACGAAAGTCAGGGCTTTTTTTTACCAATTTTCATCAGAATTCATTTCCTCATCATCGGAATTCAGCTCCCAAGAAATGCTGGAATTCGGATTTTTAAGCAGGTGAAAGGCTGACAAAATTTTTCCAGCCTCTTGTAATTCCTCGAAAGAGGCCTGCTGAAAATGAATGGGAATTTGATATAAATTACTGTCTTTAGAATCAAAGGGTGGGGCAACATCAGAATTAAAAAAATAAGGCCAAAGTGTCTTAGCACAGGAAATACCCCACCGATCAATAGCAAATTCAGCCTGGTAAGAATTTAACCTCTCATTTATTTCTTCAAAAAATCGATTGGTTTCACCTAATCTGATTCTGGAACCAGCTCTGGATTTACCTTTGGTTTTCAAATACTTGATTTGAGACTTTCCTTGTTTTTGTCGAACCATGTAAGCTCTAAAAACCTTATGATCAATCAATTCTCCCTGATGAAAAAGTCCAGTCACCGCTTGTCCCGCCCGAATTGCTACTAGAGCAGCCCGAAAATCATCATATCGCTTTAAGCGCACTCCATCCCATTTCTGATCCCAAGGCAGAAAAACTTTAGCTTCCCAAGAATCTTCTCCATCAAGGATAAGTTGGTGTTTTTCTGAATTATAGGATTTCTGCCAACTTCTAGCCTCTGCCAATCCCAACAGCTGTTCAAACTGAGAAAAAGTAAGTATTTCGGAATTGGGTATTTTCATGTGTTTATAATTTGTTTTTCGAAGGTCACATGGAATCTCGCAAAGGATATAATCATACCAGTGTGTATCGGCTCCGACATGCTCGATTTCATCTCTGTTATTGGTATTTCAGGAGTTTTAGATGGAGCGATTCAGCAGACTAAAGCATACGTAATAATAAATGGAATAAACCAATTGACTTCTCCTGATTAAATCATGTGATCCCCTTGGCAATTCGAGTATATTTGCAAAATAAAGGAAAAAGAATGGATCAGGATATAGAAAGACTTTTTGAAAAAATGTGTGACCCCAATGAGTCCGAGGCATATTTGTTTGCAGATAAATTGGGACTGAAGGCAGATGAAGAAGCTAAAAATAGGCTGATAGAAATGATTAAAGGCGATAATTGGGAAGTTGCCTATCTAGCCTGCAGAGCATTATCTAAAACCCATTGGCAAGAAGAAGCATTGGATGCCATTTTCGAAGTGATTTTTGATAAAAAGAATAAAAACCTTCAAGGAGCTTTTGTACAAATTTTAGAAGAGTATAACCTATCCGAACGATTTGTAGATGTATTCAGAGTTTATCTTTTTGGCAATTTCAAAGCATCTACTTTAGCCAAGGACCTTTTGGATCAGGTAGAGTTTGAGATTACTCCTCGAACGATACGTAAAGCTGAAAAACACTGGAACCACTACTTACATAATCCTGAGGATGAGGGAAGTGTAGCAATAAAAAAATCAGAAGTAGAACCTATGTTACTGGAAATGAGGGAATTATTTTCATAATAATTTGCAACTTTTCTTATTTTCCGGAGTTCTTTACTATATGCTGAATATAGATATTAAAGAAAGGCATCAGGAATTTTTTCTTGACTTTGGGTTTGAATTCAATCCCAATTATTCCACCTATGAGAAATCATTTCCCCTGGGTAAGCAGGCAATTTTTGTCCATTTTACAGAGTATCCAGATACCAATTATTTGGAATACAATTTAGGGGTAAGAATAGATACTGTTGAAGAATTGATCCACCGATTTTTACCTAGTCTCAGTGATTATTCTTCAAGGTCCTTAACCCTTATCCAAACTCCCAACAAAATTGATCCAAGCATCCCAAATCGGTTTGCTATTACCAGTGATTTTGAAATGGAAGAAGCTTTAATCAAAGCGGAGAAGTTTTTTATCAAAAACGGTTTCAAATGGCTGGATAAAATGAGCCATCCTTTGACTTTAGAAAACGCTTTTGTAGCCAAAGAAAATTATACATTTAAGAGTCAGAACTTTATCTATAATGCCTTTAGAGCTACAGCTTTGGCGAAATTATACAAGCCTGAGGATTATCTAATTGTGAGAGAAAACTTTTTAAATATGGTAGAAAAGCAACAAGTTACACCTTTCACTATTGCTTCTTATCTACAATTTCTCAGTCACCTTGATCAAGAAGTTTAGAACTTCCTTTTCACACCTCGAACAGCCTCTGCTTTGATGGGATCTTCTGGCCATTCATGTTTGGGATATCTTCTTTTCAATTCCTTTTTCACTTCGAAATATCCATTGCTCCAGAAGCTTTTTAAATCCTGGGTAAGCTGAACAGGTTTATATCCCGGAGACAATAACTCTATCAACAAAGGGATTTTTCCCTGATTGATTTTTGGTGTTTCCAGCATACCAAAAATTTCCTGAAGCCTGACTGAAAGGAGAGGAGCCTCATCGGGTGATCTGTATTGAATTTGGATCTTACTACCGGAGGGAACTTCCAACTTTTCGGGAACTAACTTTTCCAATTCTCCCTGGAGTTCGTAGTCTAAACTATGAATCAACAATTGTTTGAGATTGATTTTTTTCAAATCCTCATTTTTTTGAATATCATTCAAATAAGGGCTTAACCATTCCTCAGCTGATTCACAAAGGCCATCAACTGTCCAATTGGGCCATTTTTCATCTTGATTCCATTTTCTCAAAGCATTCACTCTATGGATCAATTGCAACGTTTCTTCATCAAAATTCAAAAGTAAATCACCGTCTTCACGAATAGCTTCTAAAATTGCTTCTTTGACCTTTGTACGATCATAATTTTTTAAAGGTCTGGAGCCTAAAATAATGGCTCCAATTCTATGTTCTGCCTGAGCTATCAAACCACCGTTTTTTCTATCCCAGCGCAAAACCTCCTTGGTTTTTACCAAAGGCACCAAGTCACGTGGATTTAATGGAGCTGCAAGCCATATTTTCCCCATACCTTCTCTAGCATCTATATCTGCCACAGCTATCCAAGACTCATGGGCTAAATCATCTCTATGGCCTATTTGAGCTATTTTACCATTGGCTAACTGAAACTGAGCATTATTTCCCGGTCTTGCTGATGCAATGCGCTCTGGGTAAGCGAAGGCCAAAAGAATTCCTGTTTGCCAAGGATCTACAGCACCATTTTCCGCTTCAACCTGAAACATCCGTCTGTATTGAGCTGCTACCTTCTCTATTTTCTTGATCCTCGGTATACTATGACCTCTACTTCTAAACCTTCTTAGGGCCTCAATTCTTAAATTCAAGTCAACTCCAGCCTCTGGTCCTAATGGATCCCGCTCTTCCAAAACTGCAGCTATGTCTGTTCCAAAACCCAACAAGTTCTGTTTTTTTGCATAGAGCAATAAATGCGCGATTCTAGGATGGCATGGCAGCTGATGAATTTCTTTTCCATGAGAGGTGAGTTGACCATGGTCTAATGCTTCCAAAGATTCCAAAGTCTTCTCTGCTAAGCTTAGATTTCCAGCCGGAGGAGGTGTAAGCCAGGTCATATCCCTGATTTCATCCTTTCCCCAAACTTTCATATCCAAAACTAAACCTGTCAAATCCGCCTCCATCAGTTCAGGAGTTCTAAATTCCTGTAATTGATTTTGCGTCGCTATAGACCAAAGCCTATAGGCCGTACCTGCTGTTAACCTTCCAGCACGTCCGCTTCTCTGATCCGCAGAATCAGCACTAATTCTGTGTAAAACCAACTTAGAAAGGCCTGAACGAGGATCAAATCTATTGGATTTAGCATACCCAGAATCCACAACCACCTTGACACCCTCTATGGTTAGGGATGTCTCTGCAATATCTGTAGATAGGACAATTTTCCTTTTACCGCCCGCATGAGGCTGAATAGCTCTATTTTGCTCTGTTGGACTTAGCTGCCCATAGAGTGGTAAAATAAGGTCCTGCGGCAAGGCTTTTCTTAAAAGTGATTCTGCTTTTTTGATATCCCCCTGACCGGGTAAAAATACCAAGAAATCTCCCTCATGCTTCTTGGTCAATGGGATGATAGCTCTCGCTGTATCTTCCCCAATTGAATATTCATCAACAGGATTTAAATAATGAATATCTACTGGATATTGCCTACCAGAACTTTGGATTACTTTCGAATTCAACAAAGAAGAAAGCTCTTCTGAGTTGATGGTAGCTGACATCAATAGGATTTTTAAATCAGGTCTTAGTACTTCCTGAACTTCTCGGCATAAAGCCAAAGCAACCTCAGAATGCAGATTTCTTTCATGAAATTCATCAAAAATCACCAGTCCAACATCTTTCAATTCATTATCAGAATGCATCATTCTAGTTAGAATGCCTTCTGTAATCACCTCTAATTTAGTCCGATCACTTACCTGAGATTCAAAGCGAATTCTATAGCCTATTGTCTTTCCCACTTCTTCTCCAAGCATGGAGGCCATTCTCGTCGCGATACTTTTGGTAGCCAATCTTCTGGGCTCCAGCATCACTATTTTTTTTCCTTTAAGCCAATTTTCCTGAAGTAATGCCAAAGGCAAGAGTGTGCTTTTCCCTGCCCCTGGAGGAGCTTGAACGATCAAGGAATTATTGGATTGAAAATGGCTTTTTACATTGGGGATTATATCCGCAACTGGAAGCTGAAAGGAATAAAGATCAAAATCTGACATGAGTTTGCAAAAATAAAAAGGCCATCAAGATATTTCCTGATGGCCTCCAAAAACTTTAAAATCTAATTACATACTAGGAGCAAGCTTTGCTTCAGCTTTTCCATATTCCCACATAATGCTTAGCTTATTATCGGCAACTTCGTATTTCAAACGCTCCTGAAGAGAGGAAGATTGCTGAGAGGCAACTTTTACTCTCAACTGATCCTGGGAGGAATCGTAATCGAAAGCACCCCATTGCTTAGCTACTTTATTGAAGATGAAAGTGGATTCATATTCTCCAGGAATGATGAAGAAACTATAGGTTCCAGCTGGTAACTTTTGACCCTCTACCAAAATATCCTTAGTAGTGGTAATGGTAGTGGCTTCATTAGCACCAGCACGCCAAACTTGACCCAAAGGCACTAAATCACCCCAGATCATTCTGCCTTTAACAGCAGGAGAGGAGTAATTCACAGTAATTTTAGCATCACCAACAGAGCCCTCTGCGGTCATAGCTGGGCTGGCTTTTTCTTGGGCTTGGGCTGCAAAAGCAAATCCAGCAAATACTGCCAAAGCAAAAATCTTTCTCTTTAAATTCATGGTTTTCAGTTTTTTTGAATTGGATAATTTACAGAAAATTCAGAAATATTTCAGATTCTATTTTCCCAACTCTGTTAAAGCATGCTAAATCTTTACCCAAGCTTGCTTTTTATTACTCTCAATGATTCTTTCTCCGATAATTAATTCTCTTAAACCATCTGAAAAGGTTGGAAAGCTTGGGCTATCAGGCTGTTTTCCAGTTCTTACAGCTGCATAAACTTCTTTAAACATCTGCTTAGAAGTATCTGGGAACCCTTCATTATGTCCGCCAGGGAAACTAATCAATCCGGCAGCTTCTGGAGTAAATAAAGCTGGATCTTTCATCAAATGCTGATTAGCACTTTCTCTTTTTCCAATCCACAATTCATTCGGTCTTTCTGAATTGAATTCAAAATTCGACTTGGAGCCTGCGATTTCAATATTCAATCTGTTTTTTCTACCCGCATTGACTTGAGAAACAGTAATTGACCCTTTACTTCCATTGTCAAAACGAAGCATCACAGTGGCGTGGTCTTCTGTATTGATTGGAACCTCCTCGTAATCATCCATACTTAGCATTTTACCTGAGTATGTTTCGATCGCTTTAAGAGGCTTCAAACGGGTTTTGTGAACAGTAGAAAAATCTGCCATAACTTCCGTGATTTTCAAACCAGTCACATATTCTGTGATATCCAATAAGTGAGACCCGATATCGGCAATAGCTCTGGAATCACCGGATTTATCAGGTTCTAATCTCCAATTATAATCTGTTTGTAAAAAGAGCCAATCCTGAAGGTAAGAGCCCATAACTGCATAAACCTCACCCAAGTCGCCACTTTCTCTCATGGTTTTCATTTGTCTTACCACAGGATAATAACGGAGATTGAAATGCACTGCGTTAACCAACCCTTTGCTTTTAGCCAAAGACACTAACTCCTCTGCTTCATCTATTTTTACTGCTAAAGGCTTTTCGCAAATGACATGCTTTCCTGCCTCTAAAACTGCTTTTGCTTGCGCATAATGCAGAAAGTTTGGAGTACAAATATGAACAACATCGATTTCAGATACTTTAAGCATGTCCTCGAAGGTATAAGCATTGGGTATACCTAAAAGTCTGGCCTTTTCTTCAGCCAATTCTTGATTGACTTCTACTAAGCCAGTGACCATTACATTAGGAATTCTTCGAAGTGCTTCCAGGTGAGCCGGTCCAATAAATCCGGTACCCACGATGGCTGCTTTAATCGTTTGAGACATAGGTTATGTAGGTTTTATGTGTTTGAATAAAGTTTCAAATTAGGAAAAATGAATCAATTTCACTCATGACTTTTGATCACAAATTCAAGTCTTAAGAAAGCCCTAAAAGACTATGATCAAGAATGTATTAAAAAATACTAGCCTTTCTTTCCTGAAAATCAGAGAGATCTACCAAGTCAGGATTGATCCACCAAGGATAAAGTTCGGGTTGACTTTCTTCTTTAATTTCTATCATAGAACCGATTTTAGGCACCCTGATTTTCAATCCTAATTCCTGAGATTTGGCCAAAACACGCTCCACGGGGTCTGTCCAAGAATGCATAGCTAAGCTAAAGGCTCCCCAGTGAATGGGCATAAACTCTTTTGCTTTCAGATCCAGAGCAGCCAATGCCGTTTCTTCAGGCATCATATGGATTTCCTTCCAATTTTCATTGTATTGCCCGCATTCCAACATAGCAAAATCAAATGGCCCAAAACGATTTCCAATCTCTTGAAAATGTGGACCATACCCACCATCTCCGCTAAAAAATAGCTTTTCTTCTTTACCAATAATCACCCATGATCCCCAAAGTGTACTAAAGCGATTATTCAATCCACGGCCAGAAAAATGCCTGCTGGGAGTAAAAATCAAAGATATATCCTGAACCTTGAAGTCTTCCCACCAATCCAACTCAGTTATCCTAGCTTTCTCAATTCCCCAAGCTTCCAAATGAGCTCCCACGCCTAAAGGGACTGCAAACTGCTTTGTTTTTCCAGCTAATTTCTTGACTGACCCATAATCTAAATGATCATAATGATCATGAGAGAAAAGAATCATATCAATCACCGGCAACTCTTCAATTTCTATAGGAAGCTCTTTGAAAAATCTGGGGTTTCCCAACTAAGGATGGGGAGAGGGAACTTCCCCAAGCATGGGATCTAACAAGATATTTTTGCCGTCTATTTGAAGTAAAAATGCAGAATGGCCAAACCAAAATAGCCTTGTGGATGAACTATTGAGTAGTTCAAGAGAATCAATTTTTACTATCGGGATATCGAAATCCGGTTTTCTGCCTGGATCATTTTTGAAGAACTCAGGAAGTAGCTTGATGGCTTTCGCTAAATCCATTCCCATTTCAGTTGCTTGAAGGTTATGAAACTTGCCATCTGAATAATGATCCAATTTTTCAAATTCGCGAAGTTGCTCTGGTGAAGGCTTACCTCCAAACTGAGGGCTAAAACTGATAAAAAGAAAACCGAAAAGGAGAGGTGCCAAAAAAAGGATAAGTACGAAGAGTAATATTTTTTTTAGCACAGGAAAATGGATTTTAGGTTTTGTTTGAGCCAGAACTTGAAAATTATTTTATTAACCAAAAAAGGAGAAAAAAGGTCCGAGTACTTTGATTTTTTTATCATTTATTTCAATTAGGCCTCATTATTTGCCGATCAGACAATTAGGAAGTCAGATTTCCATAAATGGCATTTATCAAGGGATGATTTTTTGTAACTTATGAGCAAATAAAAGAAACATGGCAACTTTCAACTTAAAAGTAAACGGTAAAAATCATCAGGTGGATGTGGAAGATGATACCCCTTTATTGTGGGTTTTGCGAGATCACCTGGGATTAGTCGGAACCAAATTTTCTTGTGGTGTAGCTCAATGTGGGGCATGTACTGTTCACATAAATGGCAATTCCACTTTCTCCTGTGTCACACCTATTTCCAGTGTAGGCAATTCAGAAGTTATCACCATCGAAGGTCTTTCGGAAGATGGAGATCATCCTGTTCAAAAAGCATGGGAAGAAGTCGATGTAGCCCAATGTGGCTATTGTCAGGCTGGACAGATAATGCAAGCTGCAGCATTTCTGAAAAGCAACCCCAATCCTTCAATGGATGAAATTGACAATGCGATGAATAGAAACATCTGTCGCTGTGGCACCTATCACAAAATTCGAGAAGCAGTAGCATTAGCCGCTAAAACCAAATAATCATGAGCACAGTAACAAGAGCGAGCAGAAGAGATTTTCTGAAGATTGCCGGAACCACGGCAGGTGGATTATTTATTGGTTTCAACTGGTTCAGTTGCGATTCCCCGAAAGTAGAGGTATTGAGTACTGAGGAAATTTTATCTCAGGCTAAAAACTTCAATAGTTATTTATCCATCTCTCCAACTGGCGATGTGGTGATCTATTCTCCTAATCCTGAATTGGGGCAAAACATCAAGACTTCTTTTCCAATGGTCGTAGCCGAAGAATTGGATGCTGATTGGGAAAAAGTCAGAGTAATTCAGGCCAATTTGGATACAGAAAAATATGATCGTCAATTGACTGGTGGTTCAGGGGCTATGCCACACAGCTGGGAGAGATTACGTACAGCAGGGGCAACAGCCAAATATGTATTAGTAGCTGCTGCTGCGAAAACATGGAATGTTCCAGCAGAGGAAATTACAGTAGAAAAAGGCATCATTTCACACAAAGGAAGTGGGAAAAGTGCACACTTTGGAGAGTTCGTGACAGAAGCTGCCACCATGACTGCTCCTGAGCAAGTGACTTTCAAAGACAAAAAAGATTTTAAAATCATCGGGACTCCGGTGAAAAATGTGGATGCCAAGGAGATGTATACCGGGCAGCCATTATACGGATTAGATTTTTACAGGGAAGGAATGCTTCATGCCATGATTCAAAGAGCACCTTTTGGAATGAAAATCAAATCTGTCGACGATGCTGCAGCAAGAGCAGTGACTGGAGTTCAGGAGGTGGTAACTTTTGGAAATTCAGTCGCTGTGGTAGGTTCATCAACTTGGCCATTGATGAAAGCTAAAAAGCTGCTTCGAATTGAATATGAGCCAGAAGGCAAGGTAGAAAGTTCAGCAGACCACGATAGAATTTTCAAAGAGTTATTGGCTTCTGGAAAAGCGGAAGTTCGAAGAAAAGACGGTAACGTAGACGCAGCTTTTAAAAATGCCGCTAAAGTAGTGAGCGCTGAATATCAATGTCCTTTCTTGGCGCATTCTCCTATGGAACCAGAAAACTTCTTTGCCCATGTAAAAGGAGATAAATGCGAATTAATTGGTCCTACCCAAACTCCAGATAGAGCTAGACAGTCGGCTGCTCAAATCTTGGGAATTCCAGCTGAAAATATCACAGTGGAAATCACACGTCTGGGAGGAGGATTTGGAAGAAGACTTCGCGCCGACTATGTAGAGGAAGCGGTGGAAGTATCCAGAGCTATGAATGCACCAGTCAAGGTAACTTGGAGTAGAGAAGATGAACTCACAGGAGGCGCTTATAGACCGGCTGTAAGATACAGATTTGAAGCGGCCTTGGACGAATCGGGAAATATGATTGCATATAAACTCCGTGGAGTAGGGATGAATGCTGGTAATACAACCCGGGAGCATAATTTTCCTTCAGGAGCTGTGGACAATGTCTTGATCGAATCAGTGAATTATGAATCAAGTATCACAACCAATGCCTGGAGAGCTCCAATTACGAACTTCCTCGCTTATGCAGAGCAGAGTTTTTTGGATGAGGTAGCATTGGAAGCGGGCAAAGATCCTGTTCAGTTTAGATTGGATTTGCTTCAAAGGGCAAAAACCAATCCGGTGGGAGAGCTAGGCTATGATGTAGATCGAATGATTGGAGTTGTTCAAGCCGCCAAGGAAAAATCCAATTGGGGTAAAAATCCAAACGTGAAACAGGGATTCTCTGTGTACTTCTCTCATAGATCTTATGTTGCTCAAGTAGCTGATATCGCTATGGAAGGAGGTACTCCGACACTTAAGAAAATAACTGCGGTTACAGATTGTGGAATGGTTATCAATCCAATTGGAGCAAACCATCAGGTAAGAGGTGGCATTGTGGATGGAATGGGCCACGCAATGTATGGAAATCTAACTTTCGAAAATGGTGTGCCAAAGCAGAAAAACTATGACACCTATCGCTTAATTCGAATGAAAGAAGTTCCTGAAATTGAAACTCATTTCCTAACAACTGACTTTGATCCTACTGGCTTAGGAGAACCTGCACTACCTCCAACAGGTGGTTCTATTGCAAACGCGATATTTGCTGCGACAGGTAGAAGGTTGAGAAGTCAACCATTTATTGAGCAGAAAGAATTTTCAGATATCAAATTAGATATCCGAAGAGCTTAAGGTAATAAGGTGTTAAATTAAAAAGCCGCCAATGTGAATTGGCGGCTTTTTTTTTTAAATAAATACCGAATTATTGAATAGCTGCTGCTTCAGCTTTTAGCATTTCATGATCATCATTCAGACCAGCATTAATAAATTCCTGAGCTGCCTCTGTTTTCTCCTGGCCATTTTTTAGTAAAACGCCCAAGACTAACATGACACCAATTCGAGTACCCACTTTTTTAGCAGCCGTATTGAATAAAGGTTCAATTTCCTCATAGCTCACTTCTTCAGCTAATTTGAGTATAGATGCTTTAGCATTCGCCAACTTTTCTTCTGGAAGATTGGTTAGCTTTTTACTCAATTGCTGAATCTCGTTCAAAGGACTTCTTTTACCCTGATTCTGCTGAACAGCAGGCTGTTTTGGTTGCTGCGCTGCTGTATTTTGCTTAGCCCAAGAATCTTTTAAGCCTACAGTTTTATTGAAAATCAACTGCCCCTCCTTGGAATCTGTGTCTAAAGTAAAGTAACCCAATCGCTGAAATTGGTATTTATCATCCAAAGTAGCTTGAGCTAAATAGGGCTCCAAATAGGCCTTTTTGATGATATTCAAAGAGTTCGGATTGATAAACTCCATGAAGTTTTTGTCCTCATGTGCATCAGGAGCCTCATCAAGGAACAACCTATCATACTCCCTTACTTCAGCAGTGATAGCATGGGCTATTGAAACCCAATGAAGTGTTCCCTTTACTTTTCTTAAACTTGCTTCAGTACCGCTTCCGGATTTGGAGTCCAAATCCACCGTACAATGAATTTCTGTAATATTTCCAGCATCATCTTTTACCACAGAATCTGCTTTAATGATATAGGCACTTTTTAAACGAACCTCATTACCCAAAGAAAGTCTAAAGAATTTCTTATTCGCTTCTTCTTTGAAATCTTCTCTTTCAATATAAAGTTCTTTGGAAAATGGTACTTCATGAGTTCCTGAATTAGGATCTTCAGGATTATTTTCCATAGAAAGCATTTCTACCTTACCCTCAGGATAATTGGTCAAAACCACTTTCACAGGATCCAAAACCGCCATTACTCTGGTAGCAGTTTTATTCAAGTCTTCCCGGATACAATATTCCAATAAGGAAACGTCAGTGACATTGTCCCGCTTAGAAATACCGGATAAATCAGAGAATTTTCGGATAGACTCCGGAGTGTAGCCTCTTCTTCTTAAACCTGAAATAGTTGGCATACGAGGATCATCCCAACCTGAAACGACTTTCTTCTGTACCAATTCTAATAATTTCCGCTTACTCATCACGGTATAGCTCAAATTTCTTCGGGCAAATTCCCGCTGCTTTGGGCGCAGAAGCGTAGGATCATAGATCTGATCCAGATACCAGTCATAAAGCTCTCTGTGTAGCTTAAACTCTAAGGTACACAATGAATGAGATACCTGCTCAATATAATCCGATTCACCATGAGCCCAATCATACATTGGATAAATGCACCAATCACTTCCTGTACGGTGATGCGGAGCATTGATAATCCTGTAAAGAATAGGATCACGCATATGCATATTCGGAGAGGCCATGTCAATTTTGGCTCGAAGGAGATAAGATCCTGCAGGAAACTCCCCATTCTTCATCTTTTCGAAAAGCTCCAGACTTTCAGCCACAGGTCGATCTCTGAAAGGGCTTGGCTTTCCTGGACTGGTAGGTGTACCTTTTTGCTCTGCAATCTGTTCGGATGACTGTTGATCTACATAGGCTTTGCCTTCTTTGATCAATTGAACAGCCCAATCATACAGCTGCTGAAAATAATCAGAAGAATAGCATTCATTAGCCCATTTGAAGCCAAGCCATGCAATGTCTCGTTTGATTGCATCTACATATTCCTGCTCTTCTTTGGCAGGGTTGGTGTCATCAAAGCGAAGATTTACAGGAGCATTGTACTTTTCTCCCAATCCAAAATTCAAACAGATGGAAGCAGCGTGGCCAATATGCAGATAACCATTCGGCTCCGGAGGAAAGCGAAAACGGAGTTTTTCCTTCGGAAGACCTTTGGCTAAATCCTCTTCTATAATTTGTTCAATAAAATTGAGTGTCTCTGGTGATTCTTTCATAATTGAAAAACTGAATGCCAAAATTACTTCAAATGAAAGGAATTGCAACCTTTCATTTAAAATGAGGCAGATGAATTTGAGAATAATTCAGGTTCTATAGAAAGAGAAAAAAATCAGATCTCATCCATTTCTCTGCTTGGCCAATAAGGCCCTATCAGTTTTAATTTGGAAGATTTTGAATCAAATTCAAAATCAATTTTTAAAGATTCTCTCACTTGTTCATGAATGGCCAGGCAGGCATTAAAATGAACCAAAGAAAAATCTACCTCAAAACTGCCTGAATTAGAACCAGAAAATTGAGGCTCGGTTTTTAAGTTTACATCCTCGGCTACTGCGCCATCTTTTTTGTAGTAATAAGAAAGAAAAATGCCCAAATCTTTTTTTTTGGCTTTCAAGAAAGAACTCAATGAATCGTCTTTTATTTGAGATTTGGGATAGTCAAATGTCCAAGTTTCTTGCATACTGCAATTTAACTATCTAAAATGAATTTTACCGTTTCAGTAACTTAAATCCAATTTCTCTTCCTTGTCCCTGAAACATGGCAAGATTAATCCAAAACCAAGCGAATTGCTCCATCAATTCAAATTTGTCATTTCCACCAATTGAATAGCAAGCTTCAAATCCAGCATCTTTTGCAAGTTGGATTGCGACAGTTTTCCCTTTTTCACTATCTCCTGCGACAAACAAGTCCAATGAATGGGGTCCGTATTTAGGGTTTTGCAAGTTATTGTAGCCAGTGGTATTGAAACATTTGACTACATCTCTGGAGGCAGTATGATCAAGTATTGCGGCTGTAGTTGATTTATATCCAATGGGGCCATTTCCCATAATAATATTCATGGCGTCTATGATAATTTTTCCAGAAGTATCGCCCAAGCTTTGGGCTACTTCAATTGCTGCCTTTGCGGGAGTTGCTATTAAGATCACCTCAGAAATTTTTACAGCTTCAGATACTGAATGAACTGTTGTATTGGGATTTGAGACCAAATTATCTCCCTTAAAATTGGAGCTATCCTGAACACCCAAATGAATTTGATGCCCTGATTTTGCCCATTTAGTGGCTAATGCACCACCAACGTTGCCCGTTCCTATAATTGCTATTTTCATATCCTTACTTTTTTGATTTTAAATTCAACAAATCCACCACCAATTTCGCTGCTGCTTCACCAGAATTTTGCTGTTGACCTGTAATCAAGTTTCCATCTTGAATGGCATAGGAAGAAAATGGAGAAGAAACTTTAAAAGTTGTTCCTTTCAATCTTCTTGCTTCTTCTTCTATTCGATAAGGCTGAATTTTCATACCTACTGCCTGATCTGCAAATTCTTCCTCAGCATCTGCAAATCCCGTCCATGTCTTTCCTGTAACAAGGAGCTCACCGTTAGACTTTTTTGCTTCCAATAGGAGAGTAGTAGCATGACAAACAGCGGCACTGGGTTTACCTGATTCAAAAAATGTCACAAATAGCTTTTCCAAGTTGGTATTTCCTCTGAAAGTGTACATGGGACCTTGACCTCCAACGAGAAATATAGCATCAAAATCCGAAGGATTGACAGAACTCAATTTTCTAGTGTTTTTCAGCATTTCATTGAATTCAGGTTTTTGCATATAGCCCAATGAAATCACATCATGTGCGGAATAGCCACTGGAATCATTTGGATTGGAGTAAGCATCCATTTCCAGTTTTCCTCCCTCGGTAGAAGCCAACTCCACTTCATAGCCTGCTTCCTGGAAAACTCGAAGAGGATGTGTCAACTCTGCCGCCCAAAATCCAATTGGCCAACCAGTTTGTTTTGATCTTGTAGGAGAACTGGCAACCATTAATATTTTTCCTTTAAATGGTGCACCATGGAAATGCACGTAGCTTTGTTTTTCTTGAATCTTGCTCATAAAATTTTGGTTTAGCGAACAAGACAAATTTGAAATTAAACAGTACCTTTAACAATATACTTACTTATAGTTAGGATATACACTTTTAGGAAAGAAATGGAAAATTGATACGATATGCCTGATTTCTTGTTTGACAAAAAGCTTTATTACAATCCTGTAGAGTTTGCAATGGGCAGGATTGGTGGAACTTGGAAAATGCCTATTCTTTGGAGATTAAAAGACCGGGTAATGCGCTATGGAGAACTTAAAAAAGATATACCGCATATCACTCATAAAATGTTGACCAGTCAATTGAGAGAACTGGAAGCCGAAGGGTTTATTGATAGAAAAGTCTATCCCGTAGTGCCTCCAAAAGTTGAATACTCTATCACTGAGAGGGGTTTAAGTGCTGTACCAATTATTGAAACAATCAGAAATTATGGACTTCAGTTGATGGAGGAGTTCAATGTAAATGAAAACCATTAATTCTTAACCAATGAAATACCCCATTTACTTAGACTATAATGCCACTACTCCTTGCACTGAAGAAGTAATGGAATCCATGCTTCCATTTTTTTCGATTCATTTTGGAAATACGGCGAGTAAGAGTCATCCCTTTGGCTGGGTTGCAGAGAATGCGGTAGAAGAAGCCCGAGAAAAAATTGCTCAATTGATTGGTGCTAAGTCTAAGGAGATAATTTTTACATCTGGAGCTACAGAGGCATTAAATTTAGCTATAAAAGGTACTTTTGAAGCATTTTTGCCGGGAAAACAGCATTTTATCACCTGTCAAACAGAGCATAAAGCCGTTTTGGATTGCTTTGAAGAAATTGAAAAAAGGGGAGGAGAAGTGACCTATTTACCCGTAGACGAGATGGGTAAAATAAGCATAGATCAACTAGTCAAAGCCATTCTCCCGACTACCAAAGCGATTTGCCTGATGTGGGCAAATAATGAAACTGGAATCATTCATCCCATAGAGGAAATCGCAAATTTATGTGAGGATAGAAATCTTATTTTAATTACGGATGCTGTACAGGCGGCTGGCAAGATCCCGGTTTCTACCTCCGGAATTCACCTGATGGCTATTTCTTCCCACAAATTATACGGCCCCAAAGGTATAGGCGCATTGTACGTGCGACACAACCATGAATTACCCAAACCACTTGCTCAAATTCATGGAGGAGGCCATGAAAAAGGAATTAGAAGTGGGACATTGAATGTACCTGGAATAGTGGGATTTGGAAGAGCCGCTGAGCTGAGAATGGAAGAAATGAATGAAGAAGCTAATCGATTGCAAAAGCTTAGAGATCGGTTGCAAGAAGGATTACTAAAAATCTCCGGAACACAATTGAACGGAAGTCAAGATAATCGTTTGCCCCATGTTTGCAACATCGCATTTTCAGGTGTAGAAGGAGAGGAGCTATTGAAAAGAGTGAATCAAAAAGTTGCGGTGAGTTCGGGTTCCGCCTGCACATCCATTTCCCCAAAACCTAGTCATGTATTGAAAGCCATGGGATTGGATCCAGATTTAGGAAGAGCTTCAATTCGATTTTCTTTGGGAAGAAAAACTAGCGAAGACGAAATTCTACAAACCATAGATTGGGTAGAAAAAGTAGTAAAGGAATTAAGAGAATAGATCTTATTTGAGATTCTTGATCTTTTTCAAATCATCTTCAGTATCCAAATCAATCGAACCCTCAGGGAAATCAAGCGCTAAAACATCTTCAGAATGATTGAAAATTACCTTTTTGGCACCCTCTGAACCTTTGAGGCTCAGTAATTCATTGAAATAAGATGCATCAAAAAGCGCAGGCACTCCCATGGTTTCAGAGTAAGAACAAGCAATGATTCCTTTACCAGAGCTTTCTTTCTCCTCAATCAATCTATTCAAAAGAACCGCATCAACAAATGGCTGGTCGCATAGCATCAAAATCACTTGATCGGTTTGGCTATTTTCTATCAAAAATTTGAGCCCTGTCTGCATACTGGAAGCCATACCTTCTTCCCAGCTCTTATTGAATACAACATTTACGTTTTTGCTTTCAAAACCAGTTTGGATCAAGTCAGGATTCCAACCCAAAACAACTACCATTGAATCCGCTTGGCATTTTTTAGCTTCTTCTATAGCGTTTTGAATCAGCGTTTTACCTCCCAGCTCCACCAATTGCTTAGGTCTACCTAATCTGGAAGATGAACCTGCGGCCAAAAGAATTATGCCTGTTTTCATAGCCCAGACTCGTGAATGGGACCTTTTTTGTCCCGAAGGAAAATGGGACTCTTTTGATTTAGAACTGCTTTAATTTCTGCCATAATAGAAAGCGCAATTTCTTCAGAAGTTTCAGCTCCGATTTCAAGACCTACAGGGGCATAAATATTCTCCATGTTGACTTGCAATCCTATGGATTCCAATCGCTGTACCAACTTTTCAGTCTTTTTCTTAGGACCAAGAATTCCGATATAGGGAAGGTTTGATTTCAAAAGTTTTTCCAAAATAATCACCTCATATTCAAAATTATGGGTCATTAAAAGAGCAACAGTATTGGAATCAGTACTTATGCTTGGCAGCACTTCTTCTGCAGAACCAACGATAATATTTTGAACCGATGGAAAACGTGCAGATGTAGCCTGATTTTTTCTTCCATCGAAAAGAAATAGCTCCATTCCCAATAATTCAGCCATTTGGGCAACAGGTCGAGTATCATTTCCCGCACCAAAAAGTAATACCCTCGTCACAGGATGTATTTTTTCGAAGAATACGGAAATCTGATCCAACTCTTCGTATTCCCTGATTTGACTCTGATTTTCTTCAAAGCCATTGATTTCATGTTTTATCCTGAGCCATTGCTGAGGATTCAATTTTCCAGAATTGCCGAATTCCTGATTTCCTCTTTTCAAAAAGATGGTACCTATCTGCTCTGATTTAGATCTAGGAATAGAAAATACAGTAAGCAGAAGACTGGATTCACGCTCTTGGATGGCTTCCTTGATTAATTCAACGGGGTTGCTTGGGTTAGAAAATTCCAATGGTTCAATCAATACGTGGATTATTCCATTGCAACCTAGCCCTACACCGAATTTTTGATCATCTTCATCCGTAGTATCATAAGTGACCAACATAGATTTTTGCTGAAAAATTACTGTTTGGGCCTTTCTCAAGGCATCTCCTTCCAAACAGCCCCCACTGATGGCACCTGTTAATTGTCCATCTTGGGTTACGAGCATTCTCGCGCCTGGTCTTCTATAGGCAGATCCATCTACTTTTACCACAGTAGCCAATGCGGCTGAAATGGATTCTTCCTTGCAAACTTCGTAAGCCTGAATAATCTGCTTGAACTCTTTCATGCGCCTAAGTTAACTCAATTGGCTAACTGCATCCTTTCATTTTTCAAACAAAACCATACAGAAAGCAAACAAGATGAAAATAAATAGACAATGAAGAAAGTCAAGGCTCCGGGTAAAATTTGATTGATCCCAAACCAATCACCTGAAGTAAAAATGAAGTAAAAGGCATATATCACTTTCAAAACTTCCCAAACCCATGCATTGGGATTTCTATCCATTAATTCGGTGTAGGAGTAAACTGTCAAAAAGACAAAGGCTCCGTAATAAAAGATATCAGGCACTCCAATGCTGGCTAAATTTCCAAACAAATAGCTTAGAAGGAGCAAAAGCACAATTAACTGGGCAAAACTCCAAATCAACATTCCTTTGCTGAGGAATGGGTTGTATTTCTGAAAGTGATAAACATCTTCGATTTTAAAGACTGGGTATTTTTCTGCCACATCTTTGGGCCTCCAACCCAATGGCATAAACCAAATTTTTAGCTTGTCTTTCCAATCTTGAGCTCTCCAGGCATCTTTAATCAGAAGCCAAAGGTGCATAAAATTGATTTTAATCGGATTCCAGGTTCGAACAGGTCTTGTCACCCCATAAACTGCTGGGACATTCTCCTGTTCTTCCTGATAAGTTCCAAATAGCTTGTCCCAAATGATAAAAATTTGTCCATAATTCTTATCCAAATATTCCGGATTGATGGCATGGTGAACCCGGTGATGGGAAGGAGTAACGATGATTTTTTCCAAGAAACCCATTTTGCCAATATGTCTTGTGTGATACCAGAACTGAGCAAAGAGATGTAAGGGAGCTACAATGGCAATTACTTGGGCTGGAACCCCCAATAAAGCAGCCGGAAGCAAGAAAATTCCGAATATTTTGACAATTGAGGAGATGCTTTGTCTCAATGCACAGGCCAGATTAAATTCCTCTGAGCTATGGTGAATGATGTGGTTGTTCCAAAATAAATTATACTCATGGGAAATTCTATGCACCCAATAGCCTGCAAAATCCAAAGCAATAAAAGCGATTACGTATGTCAACCAAGAGGCATCGATTTGAAATAATCCAAATTTTCCAGCCATCCATTCATAAGAGATAACTACAATACTTAAACCCAAGACATCTTTGGTCACATTGGTTATTCCAGAGCTGAGACTGGCAATCATATCGTTGACAGGAACCGTATCATTTCCTTTCCATACACCCCAAAACTTCTCAAACAGCACCAGCACAAAAAATGCTGGCATAGCGATTAATAAGATTTTACCGTAGGTTTCCATTTGAGTTTATATTCCAATACTAAACTTAGGAATTATGCTGATTCCATTCAAATTCCATTGATTTGAGGAGCTTTTTTTGATACATATCAACCAAAGAATATCTTTTAAAAAGATACCAGAAAAATATTTCTATTTTTCTACTCTCTAAATCCAAGGCATGAATCGATTATACCTACTAATAACCTTATTTTCTTTGGTCTGGTTTCCAACTTTTGCTCAAATAGATAAAGTTGAGATCCTGCGCCTTTCAGAAGAAAGTTTACTCCCGTCTTTAAACAAGTTTAATGAATTCCTGAAAATCCCGAATAACGGACGTTATCCAAATCAAATTCAAGCAAATCTAATTTGGTGTCAAAAAGAATTGAACAAACTTGGATTTGAAACGCAAGTACTCAGCGCAGGGGGAGTTCCTCATTTATTTGCAAAAGGAAAGTTTGACCCCGCAAAAAAAACTATTCTGGTTTACATGCAGATTGATGGGCAAGCAGTGGATACCTCAGCATGGAACCAAAAAAGTCCATTTATTCCTGCCTCGAAAAAAGAAGTTGATGGGAAATTGCAGGAAATAGATTGGAGTTCATTGAATGACAGGATCGATTTGGATTGGAAAATTTTTGCCCGGTCGGCTTCAGACTCCAAAGGTCCAGCCATGAGCATTTTGACAGCAATGGAGATTTTTCAGCAAAATCAACTTGAGCCGGCAGTGAACCTGAAGCTGATTCTCGATTTTCAAGAAGAACTCTCATCTCCAGAATTAGCTGGAATAGTGCAGGCTAATCAAGCATTATTTGCAGCCGATGGGATATTGATCATGGACGGTACCCGTCACTTATCCAACCTCCCCAATCTAGCATTTGGTGCAAGAGGAATAGCTACTGCCACTATCAAAGTATTTGGAGCAAAAGAAAATCTGCATTCCGGACAATATGGGAATTTCTCTCCGAACCCGGTTTTTGGCTTATCCAGACTGCTGGCAGCAATGAAAGATGAGTATGGGAAAGTAGCAGTCCCGGGCTTTTATGAAGGAGTCAATTTAAGTGAATCCGACATGCAAGCTATGGCCGAAGTGCCGGAATCTATGGAAGAAATACTGTATGAACTTGGAATAGCTAAAGCAGATCAAGTGGGAGGGAGCTATCAGGAAGCCATGCAGTATCCATCATTAAATATTAGGGGAATCAATGCAGGTTGGGTAGGAAAGGAGGTAAGGACCTTGATACCTTCTGTGGCCATAGCAGAAATTGATATCCGGACAGTCAAAGAGACTCCCGGAGAGAGACAAATAGCACTTTTGCGAAAATTTATCACCGATCAAGGCTATCATATAATAGCTGGAGAGGAGCCAAGCTTGGAAGAGCGAAAGGCTTACTCTAAACTTGCCTCTTTTGATTTTCGCATCGGTTCCCAGCCTTTCAGAACCTCCATGGATTCTGATTTTGCACTATGGTTGGAAGCAGGAATGAAGCATGTTTTTGGATCAGATTATGTCAAAACCAGACAAACGGGTGGTTCCCAACCAATGGCACCCTTCATCAATATTTTAAATGCTCCGGCAGTTTCCGTACGGATTCCAAATCCAGATAACAACATTCACGGACCTAATGAGAATATCAGAATTGGTAACTATCTGGAAGGAATTCAAACTTGTTTAAGTATTCTTTCCCAACCTTTTCAATGAATTCATTTGATGAAATCATATCTCTAGTAATTGTTTTATTAACAGTTACTTTTGTATTGAAAATCAATACATTAAATAATAAAATAATCGAAGAAATTCTCAACTGGTTTCCTGCAATTTTATTTGCTTATGTGATCCCGGCAGGATTTACGCACCTCTTTGGATGGGATTTATCCAGTGTTTATTTACACAGCCTCAGCAGAAACTGGATTATCCCAATCACCCTTTTGGCAGTTATGTCCGCATTACCTTTCAAGCAGTTGGCAGTAGTAGGATTTAGACCTTTGGTTTTATTTTTTGGAGGAAGTCTTTTTATAGCAACATTACCCGTGCTATTGGTTTCAGGTGTGCTTTTAATCGAACCAGGTAATGATGTTATCTTTTTCGAACAGGAATATTGGAAAGGCCTCGTCCCCATAGTTGGAGGCTGGATTGGTGGAAGTACCTCTCAGTTGATTTTAAAAGAGCTCGCCCAAACCCCTGAAAATATCTTTCTCTCAGTTTTGGTATTGGATAATATTTTGGTCAATATCTGGACAATCTTAATGTTTCAGTTTATCAAAAAAGGAGAAGTTCTCAGCAAACTGATAGGAATCAAAGATCCTCTTCCAAGCACCCTAGCTGACCCCAAACTCAATTCTGGAAGGAAAATTAAACCGCTGGTGATCATTCTAATTTTTGCTCTGATCACAGGTATCAGTTACTTTTTAAATCTATCATTCCTCATGCTGGTTATAAGTTTATCAATTTTGGGAATGCTTTTGGGTAACTTGATTACACATTGGAATACCTCATTTTCCCTAAAAATGGGAGGAGTCTGTATTGTTTTGGTCATGGCCATCCTTGGATTGCGATTAGATTTCAGCAACCTAACCTTACCTTGGAGCTTTGTAAGTTTGGTTTTGGTATGGTTGATTTTGCACTTTATTCTCATGCTAGCTCTTTCCAAAGTATTGAGGCTTAATCTTATTTGGGTTCCCATCGCATCCATGGCAAATTTGGGCGGAATTTCTACTGCTCCGGCCGTTACAGCTGCATATAGGAAAGATTTAATGCCTCATGCGGTGCTATTAGCCATTTTGAGTATGGTTACCGGAACAGGGTGGGGGATGCTCACTATTTATTTATTCCAACAATTCTGAAGCAAGCAGCTTATTATTCTGATTAAATTCTAAAAAAGTATATGGACATTCCCAGTTTAGCCACCTTGAAAAAAGACCTTGGCTATCTTTCTGAACAGGAAATTAAAGATCTTTTGATCGAATTAATCAAGTTTAGCAGAGACAATAAGGCCTATTTATTTTTTAAACTCTATGAAAGGGATCAGCCAGGATTATTTGTAGAAATGGTTAAAGAAGACTTGTTAGTTGAATTTGAAAAGGCTAGGGTAGAGCATGGTTATTATGCGAAAAAATCAGCTCAAAGTATTCGAAGAAAAATGAATAAGCTTTTAAAATTATTAAAGTCCAAACCCGATCAGGCTGAGGTCATTCTTTTTTTCTGTGAAAAAATAAAGGAAATGGGATTTTTAAAGCACCGAAACTCTGTGATCAAAAATCTGTATGAGATCCAGAAAGGAAAAGTTGAAAAGTTAGTAAGTGGATTACACGAAGATTTACAATACGATTTTCAATTTCGACTGGAGAAACTATAAAAAAAGTCCGGGCAAATTACCCGGACTTTTTAAAACCAACCATCTACTATTAATTTACATTCACCCCAATATTTCCTTGGGCAACAACTGTTGCAAGTTCTGCCATGGAGAGGTGTACATTGATATATCCGTTAAATTCCAATAGTTGCTCATAAGTAATTGCTGTTTCATCATCTAAAGCAACAATATTGGTCATGCTCATTCCTGTAGTACCATCAACTGGCGTAAAGGTAAATGCAATGCTTCCGCCCATTTCGGCTGTATTATTGTGAATATGAGCTGGATGAGAAGAGCCTGCTATTGTGTTTTCTACATCTAAAATTGCTAGGGTAGTACCATTAGCTCTTTTTCTAAAAGTCGCAGTACCATTAATTCCTACTACATCTTTTTCACCTAATACATAGGTAGTTGACTCTCCGGTTAATTCATTAGATCCTATATCACCTTGAGCAACGATGGTTCCCAATTCACTTGCAGAAAGGTGCACATTGATATATCCATTGAATTCTAAAATATCATCATACCCGATCATAGAATCATCGTCTAGCGTGGCTACGTTGGTCACACTTACACCAGTTGCACCATTGACTGGAGTAAAAGTGAAGGCAATTCCACCACCTTCTAATGCCGTATTAAAGTGAATGTGTGCTGGATGCATTCCGTCTTCAGGAGTGTTCATCAACTCGATCATAGCTAAAGCTTCACCGTTCACACGCTTCTTGAAAGTAGCTGTACCGCTAATTCCATCCACATCTTTTTCTCCTAACTCATAAACTTTTTCTTCTCCAGTAAGCTCATTTTGACCTATATCTCCTTGGGCCACTAATGTTCCTAGGTCTTCAGCTGACAAGTGAATATTCACATATCCATCAAAATCCAATAATTGAGTATAGGTAATAGGAGTACCGTCATCTAGAGTTGAAATATTGGTTGCACTCATTCCTGATGCACCAACAACAGGGTTGAAAGAAACTGCGATTGCACCGCCTTCGGCTGCTGTATTAAAGTGAATGTGTCCTGGGTGCATGCCATCTTCTGGAGTTCCCATCAGCATAATTTCCGCTAATGTTTCACCATTGACTCTTTGACTGAAAGTAGCAGTACCGCTAATTCCATCTACATCTACAGAGCCTAGGGCATAAGTTTTAGACTCACCAGTTAAGGCATTCTCACCAATATCACCTTGAGCGATCAAGGTTGCTAAATCTGAACTTGACAAATGCACATTGATATAACCATCAAAATTGATTAGCTGCTCATAGGTAATAGCGCTACCATCGTCTAGTGAATTTACTGTGACGCTGCTCATTCCGGTTGTACCGTCAACTGTTCCTAAGGTTAATGCAATATCACCACCTTCAGCTGCAGTATTAAAATGAATATGAGCTGGATGCATACCACCAGAAGGTGTGCTTGACAGACGAAGATTAATAGTGGTTGTGTTATCGTCATTTTCAATGAATTCAGCTGTTCCAGAAATCGAAGGATCAGATACTGAGCTTAATTGAAAAGTTGCTGTTTGACCCGTAGGCATTGGCATGGGGTCAATTGGATCGATGTTTTGGTCGCAACTGACCAAAACTGCGGAGAATAATAAGAGTAATCCTCCCAAAATTTGTCTTGTGTAGTACATAATTTTTGAGGTTAGTTAAAATTTAAAATAGCAGGATTGGTTTCCTGAACTTTGATCTACCTTTTTAGCTACGAAGTGCTTTTAGGGTATGGATTGACTAAAATCAAAATTTTCAGGATTTTCTTTCTCTGTGGCTGCTGGGTGGAATTTGGGATATGCATTATTTGTTACATAATTTACATTATGTTAAGTAATAAATTTTGATACCCCGATTCCATTATAATTTTTTAACTTTTGCAAAATTTATCCCTACCCCAGAATTCACTGAATGAAGATCAATCTGTCTACCCTCGGTTTATTTGCAGGACCGCTTTCTTATTTTCTTATTTTATCTTTTGTCCAGTCTCCGGATTTAAATCCTCAAGCTTTAGCCATGCTGGCCTTAGCATCCTGGATGGCAATCTGGTGGATCACTGAAGCTTTGCCAATTGCAGCTACGGCTTTTCTTCCTTTAATATTTATGCCCACATTGGATATTCTTCCTATTGCTGAGGTTTCTTCCAATTACATGCATCCTACGGTGATGTTATATATGGGTGGATTTCTAATGGCTACAGGGATAGAAAAATGGAATCTACACCGCAGGATCGCCCTATCCATTATTAATTTTATTGGCACTGATCTTAGAACTATTGTTTTGGGATTTATTTTAGCTACTGGATTTCTATCCATGTGGATTTCAAATTCAGCCACTTCATTGATGATGTTACCCATTGGATTGGCTGTAGTAAAGCAATTTGAGGATTCATTTGGCTCCGAAAATTTTAGCCTCTCTCAAAAATTGGGGAAAAATATCATGTTGGGAATTGCCTACAGCGCTTCTATCGGAGGTGTGGCAACTCTTATCGGAACTCCTACTAACACGATTTTAGCCGCTGTAGTCTCAGACCTATATGATTATCAAATCGGATTAAATGAATGGATGCTTTTTGGCTTTCCTTTATCCATTTCACTTATTTTCATATGTTGGTGGTATTTAGTAACTTACGCCAATCCTCTCCCAAAAAGGTTTAAGCTAAACGATGCTAAAACCATCGTGTCTGAGCAGCTCCAAAAACTAGGAAAAATCTCCTATGAAGAAATAAATGTATTGGTCGTTTTTTCCTTAGTATGCTTTGCATGGATATCCAGAAGCTTCCTGTTAGATCAACTTATACCCGGTATTGACGACACCATAATTGTACTAACCGGAGTGGTAATTTTATTTCTCCTCCCCGATTCAACTAAAACTAAAAGAATTCTAGACTGGAAAACAGCAGAGCAAATTCCTTGGGGAATTTTAATCCTCTTTGGAGGTGGTTTGGCTTTGGCAGAAGGTTTTAAAGAAACAGGCTTAGCCGAGTGGATCGGTCAAAGATTCACCCTAATTGAAGGTGTGGGATTTTTCTTCCTGCTTTTGGTCATCATAGCATCTGTCAACTTTTTAACAGAGGTTACTTCCAATATGGCAACTGCTTCCATGCTTCTCCCGATTCTCGCTTCTGTAGCGATCAAATTAGACTTACATCCTTTCGGTTTGATGGTTGGCGCTACTCTGGCGGCCAGCTGTGCATTTATGCTCCCTGTTGCCACCCCTCCCAACGCAGTCGTTTTCGGATCTGGTTTTCTACAAATGAAAGATATGGTCAAGGCTGGGTTTTGGCTTAATATTTTATCAATTCTGCTTGTAACGCTTATGGTCTATTTCCTTCTTCCTTTGTTCTGGGATATTAATTTGCTTCAGAACCCATTTGATTAATTAAATAGCCTTTCCATCCCATAAACTAACCTATTCATCCCAACAAATTGACGCTGATTAGCTAACATGGTATTCTTGTATCCATGAAAGCAAGGGAAACAAAAAATTCAATTAGGCAGAAAAACGGGAAATCAGGTTTCTATTTTCTGATGATTGTGGCCTTGCTTTATCACATTTATTCCATTTTGACCCAATTCTAAGACCTATGAAGGTAAAAAGCTTTGATTTCAGGCAAATCGAATGGTGGCTAGTGAGCAGCGCTACCCTAACAGCATTCTTATTTATCCTCTTTGGATACAGACCACAGTTTTATAATGACTCTGGTCAGGAAATTTTCAAGTTTATCAGCAGACTTGTCATTTTGGGAACAATCTACACTGCTTTCCATTTGGTGCAGATGATTTTGATCCCCAAGTTTCAAAATGATAGCAACAAATGGCCCTCAATCTTACTAATGGCTTTAACCGGGGTTTTGACTTTTGTCATCTGCGCTATTTTCAGCTATCAATCAGGATTAGTCAAAACGGGCTTCCCTACTTTTTTGGTTGGAATTTTAGTCCTATTCATCTGCTATCTTCTTGCCGGAAGTCTCTTAAATCAGGCTTTAACTCCGCCAAGAGTCAGAGATTATCAATTGTATAATTATGCTCGTCTGATTGTAGCTTTCTTATTTACCTTTTTCTTCCTAATTCAGCTGGATCCCATTACAGGATTCGGTCCCTCCATTATTTTTGGAGTCTTCATCCCAATTATTTTCATTGCAGGCTTATTTAATTTCTTTTTGGTTTATGGAAAAAGAAGAGAAGGCAAAATTAAAGCATCAAGATGGTATAATTGGGGTTTGTCTGCTATCATACTTTTAATATTTCTTGTCATCTCTTTAGAAGAAAGTCAAGAGGAGATTTTTGTGATTGGTGGATTGGGAACAGTTGCCTTTATTCAATTGATCTTCTTTCCTCTCACAACTTTTCTTTTCAAAAAGTATGACAATTATATAGGCCAGATTACTTCCCTTAACACTAAAATTGATCAGGGACAGGCTAATATTGATTTTCTAAGATCTCAGATTAATCCGCATTTTCTTTTCAATGCTTTGAATACGCTATATGCGAGTTCATTGATAGAAAATGCAGAAAAAACATCAGATGGAATTCAGAAGCTTGGCGATATGATGCGCTTCATGCTGCATGAAAATCAAATGCCTCAAATTCCATTATCTAGAGAAATTACCTATCTCAGAAATTACCTGGATCTACAAATGCTACGATTTGGCGCACAGAAAAACCTGGAAACTGATATTCAAATCAATGAGAATCAATGTTCCGGAAAGATTGCTCCCATGCTGATTATTCCATTTGTAGAAAATGCTTTCAAGCATGGAATAAGTGCCAAAGAAAAATCCTGGATAAAAATAAATCTCAGATGTATTTCCGGTTCTTTACACCTGGATGTGGTCAATAGCGTTCACCCTAAAAGTTCAACTAAAGAATCAAAACAGGAGGAATCAGGCATAGGACTAGAAAATGTTAAAAAGCGATTGGAGTTACTATATCCTCATCAACATCAATTAAATATCGTTTCCAATGACAATGATTTCTTTGTACATTTTTCCATCCAATTAAAGTAAACCTATGCTGCAAGCAGTTGCAATAGACGATGAATCCTATGCGCTGGAAGTAATCAAAGCACATGCTTCAAAAGTGCCTTTTCTAGAAGTCAGTGCATATTTTACCAATGCTATTGAGGGATTGGAATACATTAAATCCAATCCTGTGCAAGTAGTATTTCTGGACATCAATATGCCGGATTTATCGGGAATTGATTTGGCGGAACTTCTACCTTCTGATGTGCAGGTGATTTTCACCACGGCTTATTCGGATTTTGCAGTCAAAGGTTTTGAGTTGAACGCCATGGATTATTTATTGAAGCCATTCTCTTTTCCGCGATTTCTAAAAGCTTGTCAAAAGGCCCAGGAATGGATCTCACTACATGAATCGGATAAAGATTCCCATCTATTCATCAAGACCTCTGAGGGAATCGCCAGAGTGGATTTCGACGAACTTCTGTACTGCGAGTCTCAGGGGAATTATGTCAACTTCCAGCTGGAAAATCATAAAATTGTAAGTCGAATGACTCTTTCTCAAGTAGAGAAAGAGCTTCCCTCCTACTTTTTTCGAACCCACCGTTCTTTTCTAGCCAATCGAAATCTTGTAAATAGAATAGAAAAGCATCAACTTCACCTCAAAGGGCATACTGTGCCTATCAGTTCCAGTTATGCTGATGAAGTGAACGAAATTTTCAAAAACAATCTTTAAAAACTGGTTACAAACTCCTTTCTATATTCTAAAGGAGTTTTTCCTATTTTTTCACGAAACTGCTTATTGAAGTTGGAAAGGGTGAAAAATCCACTTTCATAGCAAATTTGACTAATGTTCAACTGCTCATTTTGCAAAAGCTTACAGGCATGATTAATCCGGATAGAAGACAAGAAATCACTAAAGGATTGATTTGCTCTACTTTTAAAATAGCGACTAAAAGCACTTTCCGATAGATTACAGATATCCGCAACTTCCTTTAAAGCTATTTTTTCATTGAACCTATGCATGACAAACTCATAAACTAATCCCATTCTGTCTTTTTCAGATTCCTTGAAGGTATTAGTGTAGGCTGCATCAGCGATGATTTGGTACTCTTCGGATTGAGCGATTTTTTCCAATATAGTCAAAAGCTGAATGAGTGATTGGACTCCTTCCATTTTAAGAAGCTCCTTCATCATTTGAGTAATCTCTCGATTGGTTTTTCCTTGTACTTCCAATCCTCTCGAGGACTTATAAAGCATGTTTGCAATAGATGAGAATTCATTCAACTCAAATACTGCATTCTGGAGGAAGTGATCCGGGAAATAGATGACAATTCCATGGGTCTCTAACTTACTATCTATTTGAAAATATTCCTGATCATTTCTCCATAGATGAGGCAAATTTGGACCAGTCAAAACCATATCCCCTTCTTTAAATGAGCTCATATGATTACCAATAAAGCGTGTTCCTTTCCCTTTAAGGACTACAAAAAGCTGGTATTCGGAGTGAAAATGCCAATTGACATCGAAAAATGGGGCTTTTAATTCACGGATTAGAAAAGATTTGTCTTCGGGAATTCTAGACTTTTGAACAGGCTTTTTCACTACTTTATGCTATTTATTGAAGGCAAATTAAGAAAACATATCAAAATTCAGTCAGAATTTAAAAGTAAACAGTAAGATTTCCTGCCTAAAAATATGGAATATAGTATCCTGCAATTAAGGTAAACCCAAATCATGAATCAATCACCTAATTACTTTCTCAAGAGTCTATATTTCCTAGGATTTATTCTCCTTTTGACTGCTTGCAATAAACCTAAGAGTTTTCTCTCCATGACCGAGCCCAGAAGGGTTGAAATATTGGTTTTGGGGCATGAAAGTGAGCATCACAATTCCGAGCAACTGATGCTTTATTTAGGAACTCCCCTTTTTCAAAAAGGCATTAATTTGACCTATACCACCAATCCTGAGGATTTGAATGAGGATGTGCTTTACAATTATGATGGACTGATGATTTATGCTAATCATGATTCAATCAGCTCCTCACAGGAAAAAGCATTAAAAAAATACGTTCAAAGTGGAAAAGCTTTGATTCCGGTGCATAGTGCTTCTTGGTCTTTTAGAAATTCTGACTGGTATGTCAAGGCGGTTGGTGGGCAATTCAAATCCCATGGGGCTGAAAGATTCAAGGCTGAAATCGTGGATGCAGCACACCCAATCATGCAGGGAATTTCTGAGTTTGATACTTGGGATGAAACCTATGTGCATTCTCAATTGAACCCAGACATGCATGTTTTGATGGAACGAGTGGAGGGTGATCATAGAGAACCTTATGCTTGGACATTGGAGGAAGGAAAGGGAAGGGTATTTTACACTGCATATGGTCACAATGAAGAAACCTGGCAAAAGGCCGAGTTCCAAAATCTAATCGCCAATGGTATACTGTGGGCGGTGGGCGATAAAGTAAATGAGCTTTTACAGGCTTATGAAATTCCAACTCCTGAATTTCGGGATGCTGAGATTCCAAATTATGAAAGAAGAGATCCAGCCCCAAAATATCAGCTACCGCTTTCTCCTGAGCAAAGCATGAAATTGGTACAGCTACCTGTTGGTTTTGAAATGGAATTATTTGCCAGCGAACCCATGATCATCAATCCTATGGCAATGACCTGGGATGAAAGAGGAAGGCTTTTCGTCATCGAAACCGTGGATTATCCGAATGAGGTTAGAACTGAAGGTGGAAACGACAAAATCAAGATTTTGGAAGATACAGATGGAGATGGAAAGGCAGATAAAGTCACTGTTTTCGCGGATAATTTGAATATTCCCACATCAATTATGGCGGTCAATGGAGGCATTTTAATTTCTATGGCACCTGATTTTCTCTTCTTAAAAGATACAGATGGAGATGATGTGGCGGATGTGAGGGAAATATTGATGACTGGCTGGGGCAAAAGTGATACCCATGCAGGACCTTCCAACCTGAGATATGGATTTGACAATAAAATCTGGGGAGTCTTAGGCTATGCAGGCTTCAATGGAGAAGTAAGTGGCAAAAGACATTCCTTCGGACAAGGTGTGTATAGATTTGAGCCTTCGGGTGATAATCTGGAATATTTGGGAAACACCTCCAATAATACCTGGGGACTTGGTTTCACAGAAGATTTTGAGACATTTATTTCCACTGCCAATGGACAGCATAGCGTATATTTTTCCATGGCCAACAATTATGTCAAAAGGCCTATTTTCCAAGGTTCTGCTAATACGGTTCATGGAATCGACAGCCATTATGATATGCCTCATTTGACACCATTTTTAAGGCAAGTAGATTGGCATGGTGGCTACACCGCTGCTGCTGGACATAATTTTTATACCGCCAGAAGTTTTCCGGAAGAATATTGGAATACGATTGCCTTTGTGGCAGAACCAACTGGAAGGGTCCTTCACCGAGCAAAAATTCAGACTGATGGCTCTGGGTATAAAGAAAAAAATGACTTCAATATTTTGGCGAGCTCTGATGAATGGTTTTCACCAGTTCATGCAGAAGTTGGCCCTGATGGAGCTTTATGGGTTGCTGACTGGTACAACTTTATTATTCAGCATAATCCTACGCCTAGAGGATTTGAAAATGGAGCTGGAAATGCCTACATCAATCCGCTTCGGGACAGTCAACATGGTAGAATTTATATAATCAGTTATAAAGGTGGAAAAGATTCCAAAACTTTTGATCTCAAGGATGCCAGCGGAAAAGAGCTGATTGAGGCCCTAAAAAGTGATAACATGTTTTGGAGATTGACAGCGCAGCGCTTGATCGTGGAAAAGCAGGACAAATCTGTTATTTCTGATTTATATAAGATTATCTCCGACGAAAAAGTAGATCCAGTTGGTTTAAATGCTCCTGCTGTCAATGCATTATGGGCTTTACACGGTCTGGGAGAACTAGATGGAGAAAATGAAGAGGCATTTAAAACTGTCACTGAAGCCCTCTCCCATCCTTCTGCCGCGGTTAGAAAAAATGCACTTCGCGTTTTACCAAATACTCCGGCGTCTTTAGATGCGATTATGAATTCCGGAATTACTCAAGACCCGGATTTGGCTACCAGAAAGCACGCATTTCTGGCAGTTTCAGATATGCCTTTTTCTGAAAAGGCGGCTGCAATGTTAATTCAGGCTGCAGAAAGAGAAGAGAACGGGAAGGACAGCTTTTTACCTCAAGCGATTTTTGCAGCTGTTTTGGCGCACCCAACTGAATTTGCAAAAAGAGATAATTCCACAGCTTTAAGAGCTTCTGGAGATAGTGAACTTTCTTTGGCAGACAGAATTAGTCGTTCACTAGTAGCAGAGCAATACCCACTTGATCAGAGGAACAGTATCTTATTTCCTCCGGACGTAGCTGGAAAAGAAATAGCACTTCGAGTTATAGTGTCTAAAGGACAAAACCCATTGGAAGGTGTTTTGGTGGCTCAAGGAAATAATACCAATGGATATAGCCTGTATTTTTATCAAGATGCCCTTCATTTTGCAGTTGCACAAAATGAAAAACTCAATATTCTCAGCTCTAAGAAAACCCTTCCTGAAACTCAGTTTACCATCGATGCGAGTTTGAAAGAGGACGGCAGTATGACATTAAAAATCGATGGTGAGGAAATAGCCAAAGGAAAGACCAATGGATTATTTAAGGAGTCCTTATCTCCGAACCGAGTGAGAGTTGGTCAGAATGATAGTAGAAATGTGGTTGGAAAATACGAAGGCACTTGGTGGTTTGGCGGTAGACTCAGCAATAAATCTACTCTATCATTGAATAAGCCAGGGACATCCTTGATGGAAGAGGAGAGTTTTGTAGCCAGCCAACAGGCAAATGGAACTTCTATCATTAAACTGGGGGTCATTCCTCATGAAATGAAATTTGACAAAGCCACATTCACTGTAAAAGCTGGTTCGCAGGTGACTATAGACTTTGAGAACCCTGATTTTATGCAGCATAATCTGGTAATAGGCCAGAAAGGATCTATGGAACAGATCGGAAAGGCTGCGGATGAATTGGCTAGGGATCCAAAAGGAGCTGAACAGAATTATGTTCCTAAAATCCCTCAGGTGATAGCAGCCACGCGATTGGTAGACCCCGAAGGAAGAGAATCTCTTGTATTCATAGCTCCAACTGAGCCGGGTGAATATCCATTTATATGCACTGTGCCGGGGCATTGGAGAATAATGAACGGAATTATGAAAGTAGAATAGTATGGCCTTGAATGTAAAATTCGGTGTTAGTACCTGGCTATGGACTTCTCCTTTTAACATGGAAACAGTCTCCCTTTTTCCAAAAATCAAGAATTATGGATACGATGCAGTAGAAATTCCTGTAGAAGATCCTGAATTGGTGGATCTAGCTGCGGTAAAAAAGGCTTTAGAGGATAATGGTTTAAGCGCCATCATTTGTGGAGCTTTTGGACCCAGCAGAGACTTTACTCATGATGATCCTGCCTTCCACGATACTTGTTTTAAGTACATGGATCAATGCTTTGAAATTGCCAGTGAATTGGGAGCAAAGTTTGTGGCCGGTCCTATGTACTCTGCGGTCGGTAAAGCTAGGCTTGTGTCTCCTGAGCAAAAGAAACTCGAATGGGACAGAGCTGTTCAAAACCTCCGGAAAGTCTGTGGCAAAGCTAGAAATCATGGATTAGATATCGCGATTGAAACCTTGAATCGCTTTGAAACTGATTTAATTAATACTGCTGAGGAATTGGCTCAATTAATCCAAGATATCAATGAAAAAGAAGCCAAAGCCTTATTAGATGGATTTCATATTAGCATTGAGGAGCCAGATATTGAAAAGGCCATTCAGAGAGTTGGGGATAAGCTAATTCATGTGCAGGTTTCTGAAAATTACCGAGGTACACCGGGAACTGGACAAACAAATTGGGCCGCCTGGAAAAGAGGTCTGGAGTCTATTAATTACCAAGGAACAATTTCCATTGAAAGCTTTACTCCAAAAGTGAAGGAATTGGCAGGAGCTGTTTGTATTTGGAAGCCTTTGGTTCCTAGCCAAGATGGATTTGCAAAAGAGGGTCTGGAATTCCTAAAAAAATGGGCTTCTGAGTAGAAAAAAGAAATATTTAATCAGGTCTCTAACACTTGAAAACTGAAATAAGAATTTTTAAAAAATAAACCCATGAGTAAAAAACCTATTAACATAGCCATCATAGGACTTGGATTTGGAGCTGAGTTTATACCCATCTATCAGCAACACCCAATGGCGAATATGTATGCCATATGTCAAAGGAATCAGGAAAAAGCTGAGGCCATTGGAAAAGCCTTTGGTATTGAAAAGGTCTATACCGATTATGATGAATTGCTAAAGGATCCTGACATTGATGCAGTACATATCAATACACCTATTCAAAATCATGCAGAACAGTCAATCAAAGCTCTTAAGGCAGGAAAACATGTGGCTTGTACTGTTCCCATGGCGACCACGGTAGAAGAGTGTAGGCAGATCGTTGAATTGACTGAATCGACCGGTTTAACCTATATGATGATGGAAACGGTGGTATACAGCCGTGAGTTTCTATTTGTCAAAGAGCTTTACGAAAAAGGTGAGTTGGGAAAAATCCAGTTTTTAAGAGCCTCTCATCAGCAGGAAATGGCAGGATGGCCGGGATATTGGGAAGGCCTCCCTCCTATGCATTATGCAACTCACTGTGTGGGACCGGTTTTGGCATTACCAAAAGCTCAGGCCGAGTATGTTTCTTGCCTGGGTTCAGGTCGAATCGATGAAAATCTGATCCCAAAATATGGATCTCCATTTGCCATTGAAACCTGCCACATCAAGTTAAAAAACAGTGATCTAGCTGCCGAGGTTACTAGATCACTATTCAATACAGCTAGACAGTATAGAGAAAGTTTCGATGTATATGGTTCAAAAAAGTCCTTTGAATGGACCTTGATTGAGCATGAGGATTCTGTAATTCATACCGGAGAAGTTCCTGAAAAAATTAAAATTCCTGATTACGCACATTTATTACCAGAAGGCATTCAAAAATTTACGACTCATGGAGTTTATGACTCTGATGAGAACCAGCACCTTTCCTTCACCCAAGGATCTGGGCATGGAGGTTCTCATCCCCATTTGGTTCATGAGTTTCTAAGCGCCCTTCAAGAAGATAGAGCTCCCTATCCTGATGCAAGAGAGTCAGCAAATATTACCTGTGTGGGTATTTTGGCTCATGAATCTGCTATGGAAGGGGGAAAAATCAAATATTTACCTGAGTTCACACTCAAAAAGACCTAAACCTAAATAACCTATTGTAAAAAGCTGATCTTTCTAAGGTCAGCTTTTTTTGTGTTAAGGTTTAATAAATAATTGAAGACTCAATCAAAAAACAAGGTTAATATAAAACAAAAAACCACCCATTTCTGAGTGGTTTTTGAGCCCCTTACCGGGATCGCCCCGATAGCTATCGGGGAAGCGACCTACTGATCATTATCTTTATATTTTTCAATTAATCTCTCTGAAATCTCTGGATATTTTTTCAAGTTTTCCAGGTAAACTTTATTCTTTGACTTTTTTAAATGGCTTTCTATCTTGATTGCCTGACTTCTAGACGAACATATAATCAAATGAAAAATTTCCCAATCATCTGCGAATTTGGTTGAGGCATTTGAAAAAAAATGATTGTTATGTTCAATCAGTCGTCTGTCAATATCTTCCGTTTGACCAATATAAAATTTATCGTAGGAAGGAGAATAAATGACGTAAACAAAAAAAATAGATTCTGACAAAATAAAAAAACCACCCATTATTGGGTGGTTTTTGAGCCCCTTGCCGGGATCGAACCAGCGACCTACTGATTACAAGTCAGTTGCTCTACCAGCTGAGCTAAAGAGGCGTTCCTTAATTGTGATGCAAATATAGCCTGATCATCTTTTCACTCCAAACACTCAGGAATTAAAATTTAGCTATATTCTCTATCTCACTTATTCTGAGTGAGATTAATTTAAAACTCCCTTAAAATGGAAAGCTTCTTCTTCAGTTTTTCGATTTCTTCCTCTGCTTTCTGAATCTTCACATCAAACTGATCTTTCAATTTGTCTGCAGTTTTTGAAGCAGCGAAAAACTCCAAGTTATTTTTCCACAAGGTGATATTATTTTCCAAATCAGAAATCTGCTTTCTGATGCCATGCTCTTTCTTATTCAAGGTCTTCACAGCATTTGGATCGGATTGAATTCTATTCAAATTCAATCTGAACAAGAAGTCTTCACGATCGAAGTCATCATCCAGTTTCTCCAAATAAGCATCTACAGCAGCCTTAAATTGCGCCTGAATATCTTTCATATTCTTTCTTGGCACAAAACCAATCTCGTTGAATTTCCCAACAAACTCAGTCAGTTCTTCTTCGCTAGGATTTTCTTTGGATGCTTTGATAATTTCATCACAAACAGCCTGCTTAGCCTTGTAATTCGCTTCGTACTCCTGATTTGCCTGCTTATTGGAATTCCTTCTGTTATCGAAGAAAGTATCACAGGCAGTCTTGAATCGCTTGTATAGATTATCTCTGCTTTTCTCCGGAGTTGGCCCCAACTTCTTCCATTCCTGCTGTAAGGCAATCATAGCATTGGCCGTATTTTGCCAATCTGTAGAATCTTTTAACTCTTCTGCCTTTTGAATTAACTCTTCAGCCTTGGCTTGGTTTGTAGCACGGATTTCATCGAGCTCCTTGAAGAAAAGGTTTTTGTTATGGAAGAATTTCTTGAAAGCAGTCCAAAAGGCTTTGTTGATTTCTCGTCCCGATTCCCTAGGAACAGGGCCGATTTTCTCCCAGCTTTTTTGGATATCAAGAATCTCTTTGGTTTTAGTATTCCAGTCTTTGATTCTTTCAGCTTTGAAATCAGAGAAAGCATTTAACTTTTCGATCAAAGCTTCTTTCTCATTCTGATTCTTTTTGAAAACCTCTTTCTGGCTTTCGTAGAACTCTTTTCTTCTGTCGTAAACAGCATCAGAGGCAGCCTTGAAACGCTTCCAAAGTTCTTCTTGCTCCTCTCTCGGAACAGGTCCTATATGTTTAAACTCTTCGTGTAACTCATTAAGCGCCTTGATAGCCTCTTTTAGATCCGGCATATCTTTCAGGGCTTCAGCCTTCTCACATAGCTCTAGTTTGCTCTCCAGATTTTTCTTTCTGTCCAGCTCTTTCAATTCAAAATAGATACTTCTATTATCATAGAATCTATCCATCAAGGCATTGTAGCTGGCCCAAAGGCTTCTGTTTTGCGCAGCAGGAACAGGTCCTATAGACTTCCATTCCTCCTGAATCGATTTGATAGCATTGATGCTAAGGGTAGTTTCTTCCCCATCCACCAATTCACGAAGTTTATTGAGAATTTCGGTCTTAGCGTCTAGATTTTTCTCTTTCTGCTTTTCGGCTTCTTTTCGAATGGAAGAAACCTGCTTTTTGAATTCGTAATAGTAGGTATTGAAATCTCTCTCCTCATCGGAAGGTCTAAAGTCAAAATCGTCCTCAGTTCCACCTTCAGCTTTAAATTTTTCTAAAGCCTCATCACGCTCCTTATGGGTATATTCGTCGAAAGCAGCTTTGATAGTATTCACCATCTTTTCAAGCTTCAGTGGGCTTGAACTCTCTTTGGTCTTTTCTTTAAGAAGCTTTACTAATTCGGCTTTGGATAAATTTTCTATATCCAAATCCTCATCGTGATGATCCTCCTCTTCCTCCTCATCAGTTTCATCCAATTCAGAAGTGACTGCTGCATCTTCTTCTTTGGCTTCAACTACTTCAGGTTCAGAAGTCTTCTCCTCAGCACTAGACTCGGGAGCCGCTTCTTTGCTTTCTACATCTGAACTCTCTTTTTCAGATGAGTTTTCTACTTTTTTCTCTTTACCCTTGGCTTCCGGAGATTCGGAAGCTGAGGTCACCTTGTCCTTGTCGGACAAATCATTACTTTTCTCAGTCATAAAAACACTACTATTTCAAGGCAATATGGGCAAAAGTAGGGATTTTGCCTAATTTAATCTTGGGTCAGTGGGATAATTTGCAATCAATTTAAACTCCCCTCCCATATTTTTTAAAAGGCTTTTCCAAAGCTCTTCCGAAGAATAATTGAATGCTGTGATATTTAATTCTTCTTTGCAGACTATCCAGGTGTTTTCTGTAAGCTCATCTGTCAGTTGACCAGGTGCCCAACCGGAATATCCCAAAAAGAATCGAATTGATTCTAAATCGAAGGTTCCTGTTTTCAATCTGGACTTCAACTCCTCAAAATCACCTCCCCACCAGAGCTTTTCTCCAATTTGAATACTTTCGCTTAACTGTTTATCACCACAGTAAACAAAATGTAATGTGTTCTGTTCAACCGGACCTCCCACGTAAACTTCTAGGTCCAGAAAATCAAAACCTTCCACAATTTCATTCAACCGAAGAATGGATGGTTTATTGAACACCAATCCAAAGCTCCCTTCAGAATTATGCTCGCATAACAGAACTACCGAACGAGAAAAATTCTCGTCCTGCAAAAAAGGCTCAGAGATTAACAAATCTCCCGCTTGAGGTGTTGGAAGGTTGGATTCACTCATTTCCGCAAAAAGATTATTTCAGGAAAAATATATGCCTAAATTTTATAAATGCAATGCTCATTGTACTTTTATTCTGTTAAAATTTATACCAGTCCCCTCCTATGGATATTTCATCAATACGTAAAGATTACACCCTAAAGTCTCTGGATATCAGCGATATAAATAAAGATCCTTTTAAGCAATTCAAGACTTGGTTAGAAGAAGCTGTTGAATCTCAGGTACTTGAAGTAAATGCCATGACCTTATCCACAGTAGGTTTGGATGGGTATCCAAATGGCCGAGTGGTCCTGCTCAAGGAATTAGATTATGGCTTTGTATTTTTCACTAATTACTCGAGTGAGAAAGGTCAAGAGTTGGCCAATAACCCTAAAGCATCTCTGACATTTTTTTGGGCAGAGCTTGAAAGGCAGGTTAGAGTGACTGGAAAAGTGGAAAAAATCAGCGAAGCTGAATCAGACGAGTATTTCTTTAGCAGGCCCCAGGGATCTCAAATTGGAGCTTGGACATCGCCTCAGAGTAAGAAAATTAGCTCCAGAGAGGTTTTGGATGAAAACCAAGAGGCGGTTGAGGAAAGGTTTAAATCAGAAAAAATGATCCGTCCACCTCACTGGGGAGGATACAGAGTTATACCATCCAAAATTGAATTTTGGCAGGGAAGACCTAGCAGATTACATGATAGAATCTTATTTGAAAGAACTGAAAGTGGAAGTTGGATAATCTCCAGACTTGCTCCCTGATTATTTTAAATCAAATAAATCAGTAGCTCCAATCATCCGTTCTACAGTAAACCCTTCTCCATAAGTGGTCATGATCCTGTGTCCCATTTCTCTAGCACGGGCTTCAATAAATGGCAAAAAATCAGGATTTGAAATAAAGCTTTCAGGCTCCTCACTGTTGGGATCATGAAACTGAGATTGAAAAGCTAAAATGCTTTCCACTTTGGTGTCCCAGTAATCTGTGATATCCACCACAAAGTCAGGCTCTATGTAATTATTTTGAATATAATGATAAACAAACTTGGGTCTCCAAGCTTGCTGCGCCTTTCCGTCTAATTCCGTTTCAATCCTTCTCAATCCACTCATGAAACAGGAATTTGTGGCTAGATCAGAGCCTTTACCATGATCAGGATGCCGATCGGTAACTGCGTTAGCTAAAACTATATCTGGTTGATATTTTCGGATGATCTTGATAAGCTCTAATTGATGCTCCTGGTTATCCTGGAAAAAAATGTCCTTAAAGCCCATATTTTCCCGAGCAGATAATCCTAATATTTCAGCAGCCTTGTTGGCCTCTTCAATTCTCAATTCGGGAGTACCTCTGGTCCCCATCTCTCCTGCTGTAAGGTCAACGATACCTACTTTGTACCCTTTCGCAATATGAGCAGCAATTGTTCCCGAGCAACCTAATTCCGCATCATCCGGATGCGCCGCTATTACCAAAATATCCAGCTTCATCTTATTTATCGCACTCTTAGATTTTGTCCAATTCTTAATATTGACCTAGAAGTGATCCCATTCAATTTAGTCAATGTACTAACTGAAACGCCGTACCTTCTAGCAATTGAGCCTAAAGTATCTCCACTTTTCACCCTGTGATAGGCCCTAGCCCTAGCCTGAGCAACGTGAGAAAATGTATCTGAAGTCAACAAAAATTCTTGGTTAAGAATTCGGTATTCCTTGAAATCATATACATTTTCAGGGTCAAAAGGCTGACCTCTATACCTTAATTCATAATGTAAGTGAGATCCTGTACTTCTACCGGTATTTCCTCCCTTGGCAATTAATTCACCGGCTTTTACTTCTTGACCAACTTCCACTAAATACTTGGATAAATGCCCATAAAGGGTTTCAAGTCCATTTTTATGTCTGATTACTAAATAATAACCATAGCCGTATCGATCATAGGAACGAACTCTAACAATGCCATCGAAAGTACTATATACAGGGTCGCCGGTATTTAGATCTAGGTCAGTCCCGTAATGCCATCTTCTCCATCTATAGCCAAAGGGAGAAGTAATGGGTGTTTGATCCAAAGGCATACTCCAATTGTAACCAAAAAATGGATCATATAATCGGATTTTTACAGAGTCTTGAAAGCTTTTGATATCAAAGTCGTAGATATCGATTTTTTTAGAGTCCCAAGCAGAAAAATATTCGTAAGCAGTTACCCAAATACTGTCAATTTGAATTTGTTCAGACACCTTCACTAATCGGTTGGTAGGTGCCCAGATCATCACATTTTGATCTTCTGCTATGATTGATCGAACCTTACCCAGGTTCACATTATTTTCAAAAATCATGGAATCCGTCACTGTAGAAAGTGTTCTCAGATAAGATTCCTGGTCAAATCCCCTCAACTCAATGTTTTTCCTTTCTTGAGGAACCACAGGAGTTGTGTTAGAATTTCTCTTGATAATCTTAGGAAAAATTTGAGCATTAGACTGGGTAAGTCCAATGCTCAAAAATATTCCGCAAATAAGTATCAGTCTAAGATACCTCATGAATTCATTTAATGATTTTCAGTTTCGGCCAAATACCGCTCTGCATCCAAAGCTGCCATACAGCCAGTTCCCGCTGCTGTGACTGCCTGCCTATAGATATTATCCTGGGCATCTCCGCAAGCGAAAACACCTTCCACATTAGTCCTGGTACTTCCAGGAATGGTCTTGATATATCCAGCATCATCCATATGGATGAATTTTTTGAATACCTCGGTGTTTGGTTGATGACCAATAGCAACAAAGAAGCCAGAAATTTTAATTTCCCTTTTTTCTCCTGTTATATTATCTAAAATTCTTACTCCGGTCACTTCATCCTCACCCAAAATCTCATCTGTTTCAGTATTCCAGAGAATTTCAATTTTAGGATTATTCATTACACGTTTTTGCATGATTTGAGATGCTCTCATCTCTCCTCTTCTCACCAACATGTAAACTTTGCTACAAATGTTAGCCAAATAAGAAGCTTCCTCACAAGCTGTATCTCCTGCTCCTACAATCGCCACTTCCTGACCTCTGAAGAAAAATCCATCACAGACAGCACAGGCAGAAACTCCTTTTCCATTCAATCTATTTTCACTTTCCAGTCCTAACCATTTCGCTGAGGCTCCAGTGGAAATAATCACAGTATCTGCTAGCACTTTTACTTGATCGTCTACTGTCACCACATGGGGCTTGACAGAAAAGTCCACATCTGTCACCATACCATATCGAACTTTAGTTCCAAAACGCTCGGCTTGTTTTCTAAAGTCTTCCATCATTTCAGGACCCATGATTCCATCTGGATAACCTGGATAGTTTTCTACATCAGTAGTGATGGTTAATTGTCCTCCTGGTTGTCCTCCGGTGTATAAAATCGGGTTTAAACCTGCTCTGGAAGCATAAATGGCTGCTGTATAGCCTGCCGGTCCTGATCCAATAATCAGAACTTTGACTCTTTCAATTTCTTGACTCATCAACGAATTGTGTTAAATCGGGTAAATTTTGATATTTCTAGTTTGCCAACAAAACCGGGATAAGTTAAAATTCCCAAAAGTGATTTTATATTATTGGTAATCACTTCAATTTATTTTGAAGTACAAACATCTAAAAATAAAAAAAGGGGCTTGAAACCCCTTTTTATTTTATCCCAGATAAGGCTTCAAGGTCTTACTTCTGGATGTATGTCTCAGCCTTCGAATGGCCTTTTCTTTAATTTGCCTTACACGCTCTCGGGTCAGATTGAATTTTTCACCAATCTCTTCCAAAGTCATTGCATGCTCTCCGTTCAAACCAAAGTACAAGGTAATCACATCAGCTTCTCTTTGAGTAAGCGTAGAGAGTGCTCTTTGAACCTCTTTTCTCAAAGAGTCATTCATCAAGCCATCATCCGGCTTCTCATCTCCGTCATTTTCCAATACGTCCAAAAGGCTGTTTTCTTCACCCTGAACGAAAGGAGCATCCATTGAAACGTGTCTACCAGAAATTTTCATGGTATCCACAACTTCAGATGCAGTCACTTCCAATACTTCAGCAAGCTCTTCAGGAGAAGGCTCTCTTTCGAACTTCTGCTCCAATTCACTGAAAGTTTTGGAGATTTTGTTCAAGGAACCTACCCTGTTCAAAGGAAGTCTTACAATACGGGATTGCTCTGCCAATGCCTGAAGGATAGATTGTCTAATCCACCAAACAGCATAGGAGATAAATTTAAATCCACGTGTTTCATCAAATCTTTGGGCAGCCTTAATCAAACCTAAGTTCCCCTCATTGATCAAATCTCCCAAAGAAAGCCCTTGGTTCTGATATTGCTTGGCTACAGAAACTACGAATCGAAGGTTGGCTTTAGTCAATTTTTCCAGTGCAAGCTGATCGCCTTCCCGGATTCTTTTTGCTAAAACTACCTCTTCGTCTGCTGTTAACAGATCTACCTTACCAATCTCCTGTAGATACTTATCTAAGGATTGGCTTTCTCTGTTGGTAATCTGTTTGCTAATTTTTAGCTGCCTCATTCAGAAATATTATTGGTGTAATTGAATTTAAGATAATGAATTTAATAAATAGAAGCTTAGGACTGAGCTTTTGGTTCCTGTTTTTCAGGTTTTGGTAATAAAACCTTTCTGGATAGCTTAAACTTACCTGTCTTTTTGTCGACATCGATCAGCTTCACCACGATCTCTTCACCTGGTTCAAGCACCCCGTCCATACTTTCAAGACGCTCCCATTTAATCTCGGATATATGAAGTAAACCATCTTTACCCGGCATAAATTCCACAAACGCTCCAAATGGTTGAATATTCTTTACTTTTCCAGTGTAAGTCTCTCCTATTTCTGGCTGAGCAACGATTGCTTTGATTCTGCTCAATGCTGCATTTAAGTTGTCCTGGTTAGCAGAGAATACATTAATCTTACCTTGGTTATCGATTTCTTCGATCACGATAGTAGTGTTTGTATCCTTTTGCATTTCCTGAATCACCTTTCCTCCAGGTCCAATCACAGCGCCAATCAATTCTTTAGGAATCATCATGGTATAAGATCTTGGAGTATGAGGCTTCAAATCAGACTTAGGTGTAGCCAAAGTCTTAGAAATTTCTTCTAAAATGTGTAGCCTTCCCTCTTTTGCCTGGTATAATGCTTCTTTCAAAACACTATAATCCAAACCTTCTACTTTAAGGTCCATCTGACATGCAGTGATTCCTTTTTCAGTACCGGTCACTTTGAAGTCCATATCACCCAAGTGATCCTCATCTCCGAGAATATCAGATAAAATGGAATAATTTCCAGTTTTGGCATCAGAGATCATTCCCATTGCTATACCTGTTACTGGAGCTTTGATTTGAATACCTGCATCCATCAAGGCAAGCGAACCTGCACAAACTGTAGCCATGGATGATGATCCATTTGACTCAAGAATGTCTGATACGATTCTGATGGTGTAAGGGTTCTCATTTTCAGGAGGTAACACTTTCTTCAAGGCTCTCATCGCCAAGTTACCGTGACCTACTTCTCTTCTACCTGGACCTCTGTTTGGTTTCACCTCACCGGTAGAGAAACCTGGGAAGTTGTAATGCAAAAAGAATTTGTTGAATCCTGAAAGCACAGCTCCATCCACCATTTGCTCGTCCATCTTGGTACCGAGCGTACAGGTAGTTACTGATTGAGTTTCCCCTCTGGTAAATACAGCTGAACCATGAGCAGATGGCAAATAATCAACGACTGACCAAATAGGTCTGATCTCATTGAGTTTTCTTCCATCCAACCTTTTCTTTTCATTTAAAGTAAGGTTTCTCGCTGCTTCCTTATGGATTTTATGGAAATACGGCCCGATCAGAGAGGCTTCAAACTCATGCTCTTCACCTAAACTTTCTACGAACTCGTCTTTAATAGCTTTGATCAATTCAGATCTCTCTGATTTGTTAGCAATTTGCTTGCTTACAGAATTGTATAATTTATCATACAATTCAGCTTTCATTTTGTCATACAAAGCAGGATCAGACTTCTCATGAGAGTACTCACGCTTCTCTTCTTTTCCTACCAGTTTGGTAAGCTCCATCTGAGCTTCACAATGTCTTTTGATTTCTTCATGGGCAAATTGCATAGCCTCTACCATCTCGTCTTCTGAGATTTCGTTGGCTTCGCCTTCCACCATCAAGATGTAATCCAATGATCCGGCTACTATAAATTCCAAGCTAGCTTTCTCTAATTCAACTGGCTTAGGGTTGATGATCAATTTTCCATCCACTTTAGCAACTCTTACCTCAGAAATAGGTCCGTTGAAAGGAATATCTGAAACAGCTAAAGCTGCGGAAGCTGCTAAACCTGCCAATGCATCCGGCAATACTTCTTCGTCAGAGGACATCAAAGTAATAGCTACTTGAGTATCTGCATGATAATCGTCTGGAAAAATTGGTCTGATAGCTCTATCGACAATTCTTGAGATCAATATCTCATAGTCAGAAAGTCTACCCTCTCTTTTCAAAAATCCTCCCGGGATTTTTCCGGAAGCAGCAAATTTTTCTTGGTAATCAACAGAAAGCGGTAAAAAGTCTACACCTTCTAAAGCTTCTTTCTTTGAAACAACTGTAGCCAATAACATGGCTTTTCCCATCCGCACAACAACAGAACCGTCTGCCTGCTTGGCAAGAGCTCCTGTTTCAATAGTAATTTCTCTACCATCCTGAAGGGTGATGGTCTTAGTGATTAAGTTTGGTAACATAAATTATGATTAGTAATACTTCTTTCGTTTTAAAAATAAACGCATCCAGCTAAAAAAGAAAAAAGTAAGGTTCTCAGTTTAGAGAACCTTACTAAAGGGTTATTTTCTGATTCCTAACTCGGCGATGATCGCTCTGTATCGCTCGATGTCTTTTTTCATGAGGTAGTCAAGTAAGCTTCTTCTCTTACCTACCAACTTCAACAAACCTAATCTTGAGGAGTGATCCTTCTTATTTGACTTCAAATGCTCAGTCAAATGCTTGATTCTGTGAGTGAAGAGGGCAATCTGTGATTCAGGAGATCCTGTATCAGTAGCAGATTTTAACCTTCCATGATTCTTAAACAACTCTTGTTTTGTCTCTGATGTTAAATACATGTTTAGCTAAATTAATTAAAACAGCTACAAAGGTAAGGCTATTATTCTAAAAATAAAATATCAAGAATGAACAGTTCTCTTTTCTTTGAAGCGTTTTCTTACTCCTTTCCACCATTCTATGTAAAAGTCCGGTTCAAATAATCTGGCATCTTTTCTTGCCTGCTTCAAAAAGAACAATCCGAAAGGAAGTAGCATCAGACAGGAAAACCATGTTCCCAGGAAAGGATCAGTAACGCCTTCCTTCGCCCATTTTTCTCCCGTGATGGTCAGCATGTAATAGACTATAAAGAAAATGATTGAAACCAAGACCGGCATCCCTAGGCCTCCTTTTTTGATAATGGCACCCAGCGGAGCACCTATCAAAAACATCACAAAACATGCAAAAGCTTGAGTATATTTTTGATACCAAGCTATCTCATATCTCCTAAACTCCTTCTGATGATTTTCAATCTGAATTTTTTTGATGTTAAAATTATTTTTCAGGCTTCTAGCATTATTTAATGCCATAGTAAGAGCATTTGACTGATAGCCTTTTTTGAAAACCACTGAGTCGATTTTAGCCTTTTCTTCCTCTGACAAAGGATCTGTTCTTCGTATCTTCTTTGGCTGCTCCTGAATATCTTCTTGAGGGTTCTCAACCAATTCCTCAGCATCTAACTCGATATTTTCTAGATTTCTCCTCTGAATTTTTCTGTTGGAAACTTTAGCCTGAAAAAGTGAATCTGATTTGGATATGGAGCTTGAGTTTCTAACTGAAAGAGTTTTTGAGCTATCCGGTTTGAACTCTAACCTAGACTCAGGTTTGGTAGCCAAAATAGTACTGGTATCAGGTTTATTTTTCAGGTTTTCTAAGGAATCAGCCAATTCTCTGTTTTTTCTTGCCTTCTGCACCCTCAGAGAATCATCCTCCGCTTTTCTTTCCATGATGTTATCCAGTGGATCTAAATTACGATCTCGGGTAAAGAATGGATATATACTAGAAGCTGTTCTGTAGTTTTGAAATTGCTCGTCATTAACCAAGGTGGAGATGGAATCTAATCCTACCTTTATTTCCGAAATGTTTTTGATTGCTCTATTAGTAGACCAAAGATCCTCAGGTGTTCTACTCAACTGAAAAGCGTCCATATCGAAAATGATGACGTTTTCATCAAAAGTGGTTCGATTGAATTCCACCGGTTTTTCTGAAATCCCACGAGTTGCTCTTGCCTCTTTATAATTGGTACCTTTATATAAGGTGAGTCTCATGTAATTTTCGTTAAAAAATTTTTCCATGCGACCGGAATCTGCAATGGTCACATCCAAATTCCCCAAGGCATCATTGTGATTGTAGATAATGATATCTTTCAAGTCATTGTCTCCAATTTTTTGATTGACTTTAATACTATAACCTGGGATACCTGCATAAAAAATCCCTTCTCTAATATCAAGAGCAGGAGACTTCATCCGAATGTCATAAAGTAAGCTGAAGGTTTTCAAATTGACTTTGGGTACCAAGAAATTATTGGATAAGAAGGCAGCAATTACCAAAAAGACGGTAAATATGGCTATCGGCCTTAAAGCCCGAATAAGTGAAATACCAGAACTCTTGATAGCTGTCAGTTCAAAGTGTTCCCCTAAGTTCCCGAAAGTCATCAAACTTGAAAGCAATACTGCCAATGGCAAGGCCATCGGAGAAATAGACACGACGAAATAGCCGATCAATTCGGCATAAATCCAAAAGCCCAGCCCTTTGCCGAAAATTTCATCGAAATATTTCAGCATGTTGACGATTAATAGGATAAAGTCAACAACAACAAAAGTCAATAAAAATGGGCCTATGAAAGACCCAAGTATAAGTTTGTCTATTTTTTTCATGACACCTCTTCTACCCTGCTTCTAAACGAAACATAGATATGGATGTTCAAAGTTGCTAAAATCATTGAAATTAACCTCCAATTATCTCTTTCAATTTGGAAATTAAGCCATCCCAGATAGCCACCAGTTCATCTTCTTCGTAGCTATCCGAATAATCAATAACTTTTAAGAAAAGAGATTGTGTCAATTCATTTTCTTCCAATTTGAACTCTATATAGGCATGATCACTTTCATATGGATCTTTGGGATCGAAAAACTCAAATTTTACATGAGAATTGATGCGCAAGGAAGCAACTCGGGCATAATGCTCCTCATTGTCAAAGTCAAAGATGAAAACTTTGTCTTCATTGATCCGAACTCCCTCTGCAAACCATTCCTCCAAGCCACTTGCGGTACTCAAATATTGGAAAACAATTTTCCTTGACGCATTGATTTGATAATCAGCAACAAACTTATTTTTAACCATGATTTCTAAATTTTCTTAGATGAAAATTTCATTTTTTACAGAACGTCAACTTGCATTTAACAGTACAAGACCTCATATTTGCATTCCCATTCGCGAGGGAGGTTTACCGGATGAAAATAAAGATTTTCAGCCTTGAAATATTGAATTTCGACTGTGTCTTAATATAGGCATTAATTACAATATTCAATATCTAAAAATTATTAAAAGAAATTCTGGCGAGGTAGCTCAGTTGGTTAGAGCGCAGGATTCATAACCCTGAGGTCACGGGTTCAACTCCCGTCCTCGCTACAAAGGTCTCTGATTTTTCAGGGGCCTTTTTTATTTTTAGGATATGGATGAATTTGTATTCTACATACTTTTCTCTCCTTCAACTGGTAAAACCTACACCGGAATGACCTCTGATTTAATCACCAGGTTCAATTTTCACAATTTTAAATCAACAGAAGGTTTTACAACTAGATATAGGCCATGAATGGTTGTATATGTCGAGTTTTTCGACTCTAAAAAAGATGCTTTAAAAAGAGAAAAAGAACTTAAATCTGGAAAAGGAAGAGAGTGGGTGAAAAATTATGTTCTTCCCAATTTTCATTGATTACGCAGGATTCATATCTGCTACGCCTAAGGCGCACAGGCGCGGCGGACACGGGCCTGCCTGTCGCAGACAGGTTCAACTCCCGAAATATTGAAATAGTGATTAAAAAAATTCTGGCGAGGTAGCTCAGTTGGTTAGAGCGCAGGATTCATATCCGCCTTGGCGGACACGGGCCTGCCTGTCGTAGACAGGTGCAACTCCCGAAATATTGAAATAGTGATTAAAAAAAATTCTGGCGAGGTAGCTCAGTTGGTTAGAGCGCAGGATTTATATCCGCTACGCCTAAGGCGCACAGGCGCGGCGGAAACGGGCCTGCCTGTCGCAGACAGGTTCAACTCCTCCCGAATCCTTTCGGGACTACAAAGGTCTCTGGTTTTTCAGAGGCCTTTTTTATTTTTAGTATATGGATGAATTTGTAGTCTACATACTCTTCTAGCCTTCAACTGGTAAAACCTACACTGGAATGACCTCGGATTTAATCACTAGGTTCAATTTTCACAATTTTAAATCAACAAAAGGTTTTACAACTAGATATAGGCTATGGATGGTTGTATTTGTAGAGTTTTTCGACTCTAAAAAAGATGCTTTAAAAAGAGAAAAAGAACTTAAATCTGGAAAAGGAAGAGATTGGGTGAAAAATTATGTTCTTCCCAATTTTCATTGATTGCGCAGGATTCATATCCAAGTTTGATTTAAAGAGATTACCAGTCTTTGATATACTTTAACCTAAATGCTTATTAAACAAAAAAAGCCCTCCCAAAAAGGGAAGGCTTTCCGCAAAATAAGGTCAGCAAACCTTATTTTACTCTTTCAACTACAGCTTTGAATGCCTCTGGGTGGTTCATAGCCAAATCAGCCAATACCTTACGGTTCAACTCGATTTCAGCTTTCTTCAACATACCCATAAATTGAGAATAGGAAATACCGTGCTCTCTTGCACCGGCATTGATACGCTGGATCCATAAAGCTCTGAATTCTCTCTTCTTCGCTTTTCTGTCTCTGTACGCATACTGAAGACCCTTCTCGTACTTGTTTTTTGCTACAGTCCACACGTTTTTACCTCTTCCGAAGTAACCTCTTGTGGCTTTAAGCACTTTTTTTCTTCTTGCTCTGGACGCTACCGCGTTTACTGATCTAGGCATAGTTTTTTGTTTTTTGACACTTGGTGTTCCATTTTAATGGAATCTTTTAAACCAAAGCATCTGGTGAATAAATAAACCTTAATTAATTAGACAGGCTGATCAGATTCTCAACATGTCTTTTACTCTACCTTCATCGGAAGTGTGAACCAAACCAGTTTTGGTCAATTCTCTCTTTCTTTTGGTAGCTTTCTTAGTTAGGATGTGGCTTTTGTAAGCGTGCTTCCTTTTGATTTTTCCTGTTCCGGTTAAAGCGAATCGCTTTTTAGCGGAAGATTTGGTTTTTACTTTTGGCATTTTGCTGTTTGTATTTAGTTGAAATTATTTCTTCGATTGTTTCGGTGCAATGAAGATGTTCATTCGCTTTCCTTCCAATTTTGGAAGCTGCTCAACTGCTCCATAATCTTCAAGAGCCTGCGCAAACTTCAGCAATAACATCTCACCTCTTTCCTTAAATACAATGCTTCGTCCAACAAAGTGCACATAAGCTTTCACTTTGGCACCTTCTTTTAGGAAGTTGATCGCGTGCTTCAACTTAAAGTTGAAATCGTGATCATCTGTATTAGGTCCGAACCGAATTTCTTTTAAAACAACTTTCGCTGCATTAGCTTTAATCTCCTTTTGTTTTTTCTTCTGCTCGTACTTGAATTTGGCATAATCCAAAATCTTACATACGGGCGGATTTACATTTGGGGAAATCTCAACCAGGTCCAAATCATTTTCCTCGGCAAGTTTAATAGCCTTGTCTAAGGGTAATACAGCATTACCTCCTTCTACGAAATCCCCTACTAATCTTACTTCTCGGGCTCTGATTTTTTGGTTTACCTTATATGGTTCTTCTCTTCGACCTCTGTTTGGTTGTCTGTCTCTCAAGTTAGCTTTTGTTGTTTTTGTGAAATTGACTGCAAATATCGGAATTATTTCCTTTTCAAAAAAGCAGAATAAAATTTTACCTAATTAATCCTTGCTTAGAGATTCTGAAATAATCCCCTGAAAATACTTTATAAACTCCTCCGGAGAGTAGTTACCTAGATCTCCTTCCCCGTGCTTTCGCACAGAAAGTTTTCTGTTTTCCTGCTCTTTTTCTCCTACTATCAGCATGAAAGGTACTTTTTTAACCTCAGAATCACGGATTTTCCTACCAATCTTTTCATCTCGGTTGTCAATTGACCCACTGATCCCATTTTCATCCAAAATAGCTTTTATTTCCTCAGCATACTCAATATACTTCTCAGAAATTGGCAAAATATTAATTTGCTCAGGAGATAACCATAATGGAAAGTTACCCGCACAATGCTCAATCAATACTGCGACAAACCGCTCTAAGGACCCAAAAGGTGCTCTGTGAATCATCACTGGTCTATGCTTGGCATTATCCGAGCCGATATATTCCAACTGGAATCTGTCAGGGAGCTGATAATCAACCTGTATAGTTCCCAATTGCCACTTTCTGCCCAAGGCATCCTTGACCATAAAGTCCAACTTAGGCCCATAGAATGCTGCTTCCCCTAATTCGGTAACAGTATCTAATCCTTTTTCTGCAGCTGCTTCGATGATTGCCGCTTCAGCTTTTTCCCAAGCCTCAGTTGAACCGATGTATTTTTCTGGTTTTTCAGGATCTCTCAATGAAATCTGTGCTGTATAATTTTCAAAACCCAAAGCTTTGAATACATACAATACCAAGTCAATTACTTTGATAAATTCTTCTTTCACCTGATCTGGGCGACAGAAAATATGCGCATCGTCTTGCGTAAATCCCCTTACACGGGTTAAGCCATGCAATTCACCGCTTTGCTCGTAGCGATAAACCGTCCCAAATTCAGCATAGCGAATGGGTAAATCTTTGTAGGATCTTGGTTTATGCTTGTAAATCTCACAGTGGTGAGGGCAGTTCATAGGTTTCAATAAAAACTCCTCTCCTTCATGGGGAGTGGCAATTGGCTGAAAAGAATCCTTGCCATACTTTTCATAATGCCCTGAAGTCTCATATAAAACCTTATGCCCAATATGAGGAGTAGTCACCTGCTGATAGCCTGACTTATCCTGAGCTTTCTTCATGAAAGCAACTAATCTTTCTCTCAACAAAGTTCCCTTAGGCAACCACAAAGGCAGGCCCATCCCCACTTTTTCAGAGAAAGTAAATAGTTCTAATTCTCTTCCGATTTTTCTA
>NZ_DFMT01000016.1:82077-82455 GCF_002376385.1 Algoriphagus sp. UBA3586
TCCGATCTTTCTATGGTCCCGCTTTTTGGCCTCTTCCAGCATGACCAAGTACTCCTGTAATTCCTTGGCTTTTGGGAAAGTAACACCATAAATACGGGTCAGCATCTTACGCTTCTCATCCCCTCTCCAGTAAGCTCCGGCTATGTTGGTAAGCTTGACAGCTTTAATAAATCCGGTATTGGGGATATGAGGACCACGGCAAAGATCTGTGAAGTTTCCCTGCTCATAAAATGTGATTGTACCATCTTCCAGACCTTCCAATAGGTCTAATTTATATTCATCTCCTTTTTGTTGATAAAAGGAAATAGCATCTTTTTTAGAAATGTCCTTTCGGATATACTCATTCTTTTCCCGAGCCAATTCGATCATTTTTTGTTC
>NZ_DFMT01000016.1:82649-82945 GCF_002376385.1 Algoriphagus sp. UBA3586
GCCAATTCGATCATTTTTTGTTCGATCTTCTCTAGCTCTGAGCCATCCAAGGTATGGTCTCCAAAGTCTACATCATAGTAGAAACCCGTTTCAATGGGAGGTCCGATACCAAATTTGATTCCGGGATATAAAGCTTCCAAAGCTTCAGCAAGTAAGTGAGCTGAGGAATGCCAAAAGGTATTTTTACCTTCATTGTCATTCCAGGTCAATAACTGAACGTCTGAATCTGCTTGGATAGGTCGGGTAGCATCCCAAACTTGGCCATTGACTTTTGCGGCAAGAACATTCCGGGCCAA
>NZ_DFMT01000016.1:83155-83405 GCF_002376385.1 Algoriphagus sp. UBA3586
GCGGCAAGAACATTCCGGGCCAAACCCTCGCTTATACTGGAAGCAATCTGTAGTCCGGTAGTTCCTTTTTCGTACTCCCTCACTGATCCATCTGGGAGGGTAATTTTAATTTGTTGTGACATAAAATAAGTAAGCCTTTACAAACAGGCGATTGATTAAGCTGCAAATATGCGAAGAGTGAAACTTAAAGGAAAAATTTAATCCATCTAATGATAAATAAATTAAAGAATAATCTGCGCACTTACTTTCA
>NZ_DFMT01000016.1:83590-403590 GCF_002376385.1 Algoriphagus sp. UBA3586
ACCACAAAAGGCCTAGCCTCTGGGGCATCTAAATAGGTCATGCGGTGAAAAAAGTCCAACCTGAAGAATTTAAAGATGTTCTCGATCCAACTATCTAGCTCACAAGATAAATCTAGAAGACTAAAAACTTTTACCAAAACTTACTCCTGCCCAATAAGGATTAAAAGACCAATTTCCTCCTGTTCTTGGCGGTAAGTCAATAATTGGTGTATAACCCACTCTAAAAAAGAATCCCCCTTCCGGCTTTTGGTACCTGTATCCGACTCTAAGAGGAATGAAGGCGTTAATAACCACTTTATTGATTGTTTCAAATGTTTCCGAGTCAAAATCAAAGCTTGTGTTTAAATAAGAAGTGAATCCCATACCCAATTCCAGATGATGATTTGACTTGCCAACCAATGCAGATATCTCCAATGGCAAAGCAGGGAGCCAACTAGTCTTCGAGTCTATATTTCTATTAGGCCACATAGAAAAACCAGCACTGGCATTCAATTTTAGCTTCCCTTTTTGATGAAAAATCTTGCTGTAGTTGATTGCATATCTTCCAGAACTTCCGCCAACTTCAAGGTAAACAGCATTTTTTGCAGTATAGGTTTCGGATTTGGTTTGAGCTTTTGCACAAATGGAAATAGAAAGGGTAAGGACTAAAACTGTAACAAAAATTTTTTCAAAAGAATTATTCATTCCATGGAATTTAAAAATGATACAAACTTAGAATGCCATCCAGTTTAGAAAGAATTTAGATTGCAATAAGTCGTCAAAACTAATAGTTTTTTTTTTAAAAAGAAGATTTATCACAAAATAATCTGCGCACTTACTTTCACCACAAAAGGCCTAGCCTCTGGCGCATCCAAATAGGTCATGCGATGGAAAAAGTCAACCCGGAAGAATTTAAAGATATTTTCAATTCCATATCCTAACTCCAAATAAGGCTTAGTAGGATCTAATCTTCCAAAACTTTCTAAAGGATTTCCTGCAGGATCTAAGCTCGGAACATTCAATACATTTTCATTTCTAACTGATCCAAAAAGTAAATTTCCATTGGCTACTGCTCTCCATTTTAGTTTTTTCATCAATGGAATTCTGTTCAATAAAAATCCCTCAAAAGAATGTCTATATCTTAAGCTGACATATTGATCTGAGGCAAACTCATTGAAATTCATGGTATTGAAAGCAGCTGTAGTGTAAAAAAGCGTTTCGTTGCCTAAGTGGTTTTTCAATATCGGATAAGGAACTTCTCCAAAGACTTTGCCTGCATCCACTTCATATCTGGAAACCCCAAAAAGTCCCATGTTTAGCCTTTGGTACAGATAAAAACTCAACTTATGATAATCTATGTCTCCACCTAGCCACTGAAGACCTTTTGCATAGTTCACTTCAAAAATTGGCCATTTAGAAGGTCCAAATGAAACCCGCTCATTGTCATTGATAATGATTATTTCGTCCCTTCCATAGCGAAGTCCAACTCTAGCTTCTGTAGTCTCAAACCTACTTCTTAACTCTCTATTCTGCTGCTCCAAAAAGTAAAAGTTAAACAATGGATCAAACGCTGCAATCTGAAGACCCCCTTTCAGCAAAAAGCCTTTGAAAAATTCCCGCTGGAAATTTAGCTGCTGTGTTGTGCTGATAAAAGGCCTCCTCAATGTCCCAAATCTACTGGCAGCTAAGAAAATACTATTTCCAGCTAAGGACTCCATTTCCAAACCCACTTGATCGATTTCTTTCGTGGATTTGAATTGAAGGGTAGTCCAATGTTGCCTATCCAATATCCGGGTTACAAATGCTGAATATTTAAAGCGTTCATCTTTAAACCCATACGCTAAGTAGGCTTGAATCAACCATTTATTGCTGAATGAATAATTGGTCCGCATCCCAAAGCCAGCCCGAAATCCTTCTACATTATTATAATTTCCAAATTCAGTCCAAGGGCCCAAATCCACTTTTCCTACTGGAAGAAACCCAGTTGCAAAAAACTTTAAACCTTCTGAATAAAATCGAATAATGGGGATCTTCTTCAGTGTATCCACCATCTGAAGAATGGCTATTTCCTCCGAACTCAAAGGGTCTACCCTATTTTTTTTCCAAAAATCTTCTCCGGCATTCCCGAAATCAGGTCTCAATTCAACAGCATTGTTGAAAAAGGAAGTGGGTAAAGGTTCTTGGAGAATAACTGAATCCGTAGCCGTGTAAAACTTTGCAAGAAGCCCGGCGGTATTGGGGCTTACTTGCCCAATTTTTATTTGAATTCTACTTTTAGATGGAATCAAGGGACCTTTGGAAGTAGGCTCTAATTCCTGCTGAATCTTGATTCTTTCAATAAAATTTAGGTTCGCGGACTTGGGAACAGTCAAATCAACTTGCTTAAGCGCATAGGTCTCCTTATTGATCCAGATGGTGCCACTAAAAGCCAAGTCTTGCTCTCTTCTGGGATAAACTTGCAACCTATAGCAGCTATCTTTTCCCACTAAGACCGAATCTAGCAAATCATAATCATAGAAAACTTTCCACCCATCAGCTATGGGTGAAATGAACTCTTTATCCAGAATGTTCAACCAATTTTTATAGAAGTTATATTCCTGAAAGACAGAGCCTGTAATTTGAGAAGTAGTAGAGCCATCCGTGATACCGACTCCGGTGACTTTGGACTTTTCGACGATCTCTTTCTTCAGTTCAGGATTATTTCGATAATAAAATTTGGAAATGGTCTCAGAGAAAAAAACAGGCAGGATTTTTTCTCCCTCATCGTTGGTCAATTGCCGTATGCTGTCCAAAACAGCAGTTACTTTCTGGACTGTTTTTCTCTGGGTAAACCTGTCCGAAACCTGATCAATATCAATCTCTATTTTTGTATAGTTCTTGGTTTCGTATGCCTCAAGACTTCTTTTATCAAATACTTTTCTTTTATCAACCGCCCTTCTGATGATCTCAAACGCCGGATTTTCACCAGCCTCAAATACAAAAGCTTCCAATTCAAAGTCAGATGGTCTGAGTTGGAAATTAATGGTTTGATTAGCTGAAGATCCAATTTTTTTGGTTTGGGTGATATATCCCAAATAGCTTACCCGAACGCTATCTGCCTTTCCCGAAAAGCTCAATTCATAATTTCCTTCGAAATCAGTATTCATTCCCTTTCCTGTTCCCAGTACCAAAACTGAAGCAAATGGAATAGGATCACCTGTTTCTGCATCAGTCACTTTGCCCTTGATTGACACTTGGGCGTAAGAAAAACTCAGGGAAAAGAATAAAAATGTGAGAGAAAACAGTCGCTTCATTTAGAAATTCCGCATGGAAATATTAGCACAGTTGCAAATATAATTTCATTCCGCTGGCTTAAAGTCCAATCTGAGATAAAATTTCCGAATTGAATAAAGACTAGGCCAGCATCATTCAATTTTGATTCTTGATCTAATATATTTGGGCTTTCAAAGAATAATCTATGGTTTACGATATTGCGATTGTCGGAGGTGGAATTGTCGGATTGGCTACAGGGCTTAAACTTATCAAATCAAAGCCTGAGCTGAAAATCGTTATTCTCGAAAAAGAAGAGCAGCTAGCAAAGCATCAAACCGGAAATAATTCCGGAGTAATTCACTCTGGACTCTACTATAAACCAGGATCTTTAAAAGCCATCAACTGTATCAACGGATACCATGAATTGGTGAGCTTTTGCCAGGAGGAAAAAATCCCTTATGAAATAACCGGAAAAGTGGTTGTCGCTACCCGGGAGGAGCAAAAGCCATTATTGGAGAATCTTTGGAAAAGAGGTTTGGAAAATGGCTTGACCGGTACACGCAAAATCAGTTTGGATGAATTGAAAGAATACGAACCACATTGTGCCGGAGTGGCGGCTATTCATGTCCCGCAAACCGGAATAGTAGATTATTACCAGGTTGCTTTAGCTTATGGGAGAAAATTCATGCAGCTCGGGGGAAGTATTTTATTGAAACATAAAGTATTGAAAATAAGCACTTCAAATAACATCAATACAATTGAAACTTCAATAAAATCCATAGAATCTAAGTTGGTCATCAACTGTGCAGGCTTATATTCAGATAAAATTGCCAGAATGAATAACGATGAGGCAGATGATGTAAAAATCATTCCTTTCAGAGGTGAATATTACAAGCTAAAAAAAGAAAAGGAATACCTGGTCAAGAATTTAATTTACCCCGTTCCAGATCCAAACTTCCCATTTTTGGGGGTGCATTTTACTAGAATGATGAAAGGTGGCGTGGAAGCAGGTCCCAATGCAGTTTTGGCTTTTAAAAGAGAGGGCTATAAAAAGTCTCAGATTAATTTTTCAGAATTAGTGGAAACTTTAGCTTGGCCTGGATTCCAAAAAGTTGCTGCAAAATATTGGAAAACCGGTTTTGGAGAATTATACCGCTCATTTTCCAAAGCTGCCTTCACGAAAGCACTACAGGAATTGATACCGGAAATTCAGGAATCAGATTTGGTAGATGGCGGAGCAGGTGTGAGAGCTCAAGCTTGTGATCGAAGTGGTGGATTGTTGGATGATTTTGCTATCAGAGAGAGTGCAACAATCATCAATGTATTAAATGCCCCATCTCCAGCTGCCACCAGTTCCCTATCCATTGGAGGTACTGTAGCCTCTATGGCTCTCAAGCGCTTTGAATAATCAAACCTGAGTGTTGACAGTATCAGGGAAATATCTATTGGCTAGCTTTATCATTTCATCACCTTTGACCAAGTCATGAACACTCAGTTCAGAAGTATGATAGTGCCCTGAAGCTCCCAATAATTCCATTACAGCGTGAACTGTGTTTTTATGGAAATTGTAAACGCGCTCAGCTTTATCTGGAACCACCAAACCTTTTACCAAACCTCTCCTTTGAGTTGCCACTCCAGTTGGGCAATCGTTGGTATTACACCTTAAAGCTTGAATACAACCCAAGCTAAACATAAAACCTCTGGCTGAATTACATATATCGGCTCCCAAAGCAATATTTTTTAAAATCGAAAAAGCACTTAATGCTTTTCCTGATGCAATTATGGTAATCTTATCTCTGAGATTGAATTTTTCCAATGCAGCTCTCACAAAGATCAAAGCTGGCTCCAGCGGTAAACCTACACTGTCTGAAAATTCTAAAGGAGCAGCACCAGTTCCTCCTTCTGCTCCATCTATTGTGATAAAATCAGGTAAACATTCCTGACTGATCATCTCCTTGCAGATTTCTATAAATTCTTCTGTGCGACCAATGCAAAGTTTAATTCCGACCGGTTTACCGCCTGATAACTCTCTCAATTGTTGTACAAAAGCTATCATTCCTTTAGGACCGGAAAATGCCTTGTGAGATGGAGGGGATAATACAGTTGTACCCGGTTCAAGTCCTCTGATTTTAGCAATTTCAGGAGTGTTTTTAATGCCTGGCAATACACCTCCATGCCCGGGTTTTGCGCCTTGGGATATTTTCAACTCTATTAATTTCACTTCAGGTAACTGAGCTTTTTCTTTAAAGCTTTCAGGGTCAAAATTTCCATCCTTATCCCTGCATCCAAAGTAACCAGTTCCTATTTGCCAGCATAAATCTCCTCCTGACAAATGATAACTGGAAATCCCTCCTTCTCCCGTATTATGATAGAAATTACCTTTTTGAGCTCCTAGATTTAAAGCTTTGATAGCGTTGGAACTAAGAGAGCCAAAACTCATTGCTGAAATATTAAAAATCGAAGCTGAATATGGTTGAGCGCAAGAATGAGTACCGATCGTGACGCGAAGATCTTCCTCTTTGGGACTTACCGCGTATATACTGTGTCTTAAAGCTATATAGTCTTCTCCATGAATATCTTTTTGAGTTCCAAATGGATGTGTGTCATTGACTCCTTTGGCTCTTCTATAAGCCAAGGCTCTTAAATTTCTAGAAAATGGTCTTCCATCGGTATTGCTTTCAATGAAATATTGCTGGATTTCGGGGCTGATTGATTCTAAAATGTATCTAAAATGTCCGACAACGGGGAAATTCCGAAGGATCGCATGTTTCTTTTGAATAGAATCATAAATACCCAATGCAGTCAAAGAGCCCAAAACAATCAGGAAAAAATATCCGAAGCTAAATTCCCGAAGTTCAGAGAACCACATAAGAAATAAAGTGAGGAGAAAAATGAGGAGAATAGATAAAAAGAAAAGCTTCCGCATTCCAAAGGTGGGTTTGATGGAATACTAATATAGTAAAGCTAAATCAGTTTCCTTTAAGCGAGCAAAAATTCTAAAAATCGATATTCTGCCCAAGTAAATTCGTCGCCTTTTAGGGTAAATCCTGTGTGCCCACCCCTCTTAGGCATTTCTAAAATAATCTCTTTCTTCTTCCTTGCTAACTCTATCGGGTAACAAGCCTGACCCAACAAAGGATCATTGAGAGCATTGATAATCAATGTAGGAATATGAATATCCTGCATCCAATTATCAGCACTGACTGATTGATAAAAGTCTTCTGCATTTTTAAACCCATGCAATTTGGCCGTAAAATGGGTGTCAAAGGTGTCAAAGTCTTTGACTTTACCCAAGAGCTCCAAGTCGATCAATTCCGGATACTGGGTTGCCTTAAGCATCATCTTTTTTTTGAGTTTACCCAAAAACCGATTTTTGTAAAAACTATTAGAAGGGTATTTTAAAGTGGCTGCACTTGATGGCAAATTACAGGGCGTGGAATATACCGCAGCTTTTACAATTTCTGATGGGATATGTTTACCTTTTTCGCCTAGGTATTTTAAGGTTTGAGCCCCTCCCATACTGATTCCACAGAGATATATTTCCTTATAATTTTCTGTATTTCTAGTATGTTCGATTACCGTATCCAAATCATAGCTCGCTCCATGATGATAAAGGATAGGTTGCAGATTCATTTCTCCACCACAGCTTCTATTGTTCCAGGCTAGAACATCCACATGATGTTGATTAAATAATTTTGCCAAACCCATTGCATAATGCCTATAGGAATCTCCTTCCAAGCCATGAGAAATAATCAAAAGCTTATCACTTCCAACCTTCGACCAATCAAGATTTAAAAAATCATCATCAGGAGTATGAATCTTTTCTCTTTCATAGGTTAGCTCTTTGATTTTTCGAAATAAACTCGGGACTATAGTTTCGAAATGACCATTGATTAAATAACTGGGACCCTGGTAGGAAGAGGAATCAATAATTGGCATATCCTAAAAATGGAGAATGGGATTGAATTTTAAATACAGCAGAGTGTTGAAACCCTCTGAACAGAAATCAATTTCAAAAAAAATACTTTTTGATCAATTATTTAAGAGTTTGGCTGTTTCTTCGATAGCTGTATCCAGTTTTTCCTGAAGTAAATGGAAATGTCCTCCGAATGCCTGATTAAAGCCCTCGGATTCTAAAATATCTTTTCCTTCTTGCAGGATAATTGATAAATCTTCAAACTCAAACATACCTAAGGTAGGTTTGACCTTATGTCTGATTTGTTGGATTTTAACTTCGTCTTTTTCATGAAAACCTTCAGCATATTTGGTTTTCAACTCAAGGAGTCCTGCATGGATAGCAGTGGTTAATTCCATTCTAAATTCCTCATCACCTTCGGCCATTTCTAGGATCCGTTGGTTCAGTTCAGGATAAGCTAAACTCATATCGCGCTATTGATAATAGTTTTTCCTGCCAGAAAACCCGTCGACCATGCAGCCTGAAAATTAAAACCTCCAGTAATACCGTCCACGTTAAGTACTTCTCCAGCAAAGTATAAATTTGGGTGAAACTTACTTGCCATTGTTTCAGGATCCACCTCATTCAATTGAACACCTCCTGCAGTTACGAATTCTTCCTTGAAAGTGGTTTTACCTTTGACAGACAAAATATAGCAAAAAAGATGCTGAACCAATTTATTAATTTGCTTTTTGCCCAAGTTTCCGTAGATCTGTTCCTCTTCAATAAGGGATTTTTCAAGAATATGCTCCCATAATCTGCCTGGAATGTCAAAAAGTGGGTAATTTTTAACTTTTCTGGATGAATGCGCTTGGATATAATTTCTTATCTGATTTTGATAATCCTCTTCACCAAAATCCTGATTCCAGTTAATTATCGCTTTTGCCTGATATTCTTTTTCATGAAGCCAAGCTGCTCCAAAGGCTGAAAGCTTTAAAACTGCCGGACCACTCACTCCCCAATGAGTGATCAAAACCGGACCTTGATAGGAAAGTTTGGTACCCTCCAACCTCACATAGGCATTCGGTAATGATAAACCCATTAATTCACGAATGGATTCTTGTGGAGTATTGAAAGTGAAAAGGGAAGGTATAGGTGATGCAATAGTGTGCTTAAGACCCTTTAAAAATTGATAACCTTCAGTTTTAGGATGACCTCCACTACAAATTACCACTTTATCAAATTGCCGGGAGCCGGAATCAAAATGAAGAGTCCAGGTATTCCCATTGGCCTCCATACGCTTTAGATTCATTCCAGTTTCGATTCGAATATTTTTCGCTTTGGCTTCTTTCAGTAAAGCTTCAATTATAGAAGAAGATTGATCACTAACAGGAAAAACCCTACCATCTGATTCAATTTTTAACTGAACACCTCGGGACTCAAACCACTGAAAAGTATCTTCCTGCTTGAAATGCCTAAAAACCTTTTTTAAGAACTTTTCTCCTCTTGGGTAATTCTTTACCAACTTGGCTATTTCCATAGGACGGTGAGTGACATTGCATCTTCCTCCACCGGATATTTTTACTTTGGAAAGTAGCTTTGGAGTTTTCTCAAAAATGAATACTTCATTGTGAGGTGAAGCAGCATGAATCGCAGCAAAGAACCCGGCTGCCCCTCCCCCAATAATTGCAGTTTTCACTTTAATTTATTGATTTGTAGAAAGTTAAATACTTTATCTTTTACGGGTAAATGAACCTAAAATACCACGCGTCAATTCTCGGAAAATAGTTCTTCCCAATTGCCTAACCATGGTATTTTTACTCAACTCCTCGATTAGAGATTCGTCTTCTTTGGTACGACTTGCTGTTTTGGATCTTGAAGATGGACCAGGCAAAACAGCTTTTTCCTGTTCTTTTTCAATTTGGTTCATCTTCTTTTCCAGCAACTCAAATGCACTTTCTCTGTCTATATCTTCATTGTATTTTGAGGTCAAAGAAGATTTATTAACCAAATCATCTATTTCTGAATTGGTTAAAATGTCCATTCTTGAAATTGGCGCTCTGACAAGGGTATGAGCCAAAGGTGTAGGAATACCTTTTTCATTCAAAGCAGTAATTAAGGCTTCTCCTATCCCCATGGAGGTCAATACTTTGGAAGTATCATAAAACGGAGAGTCAGGGTAATTTTCAGCAGTTTTAGTGATGGCTTTCCTGTCCTTTGCTGTAAAGGCTCTTAAAGCATGCTGGACCTTTAAACCTAATTGTCCTAGGACAGAATCTGGAACGTCTGTAGGGGTTTGCGTACAAAAATACACCCCAACACCTTTTGAACGAATCAACTTGATAATTGCTTCAATCTTCTCTAAAAGATCTTTGGAAGCAGTAGAAAAAACTAAGTGTGCTTCGTCTATAAACAAACAAAGCTTAGGTTGATCAGCATCTCCTTGCTCTGGAAAGGTTTCATAAATCTCAGAAAGAATGCTGAGCATGAAGGTAGAAAAGAGTTTGGGCGTAGATTGGATATCAGTCAATCGAATCACAGAAATGACACCTTTTCCATTTTTAGTTCTTACGAAGTCTTCCACGTCAAAGGATTTCTCTCCGAAAAACCTTTCAGCACCCTGTTGCTCAAGTTCTATAATCTTTCGCATGATGGTATTCACCGATGCTGAGGATACACTTCCAAATTCCTTTGTGATAGCTTCTTTGCCCTCATTAACGATAAACTGAAGCACCCTTTTCAGATCTTTCAAATCTACCAACGGAAGATGATGTGTATCACAATATCTAAATACCAAAGAGATAACTCCTCCCTGCGTATCATTCAAATCCAAAATTTGAGAAATCAGGATGGGACCAAATTCAGAAACTGTAGCCTTTAATTTGACACCTTTCTCCTTAGAGATAGACATTAATTCTACGGGTAAGCCCATCGGCTCATAGTCTACCCCTATTTTTTGAGATCTTTTTAAGATGAAGTCTGAAGCTTCTCCAGGTTGAGCCAAGCCAGATAAATCTCCCTTCAAATCCATCAAAACCGATGGAACACCTTTTAATGAGAGCTGTTCTGCAATTACCTGAAGAGTTTTGGTTTTACCTGTTCCTGTGGCACCTGCTATCAAGCCGTGTCTGTTCATGGTTTTAAGAGGCACCTTGATTTGGGCTCCTGAAACTGCCTCTCCATTTAGGATACCAGTTCCCATGATGATATAGTCTTTTTTATAAACCTGACCTTCAGCCAGATGGGAGATAAACTTTTCTTCTTGACTCATCTTCTTTACTGATTTGAATGACAAACTACAAAAAAAACCTTGATGCAGGTCGCAAAAAGGTTTTTTTGAAATTAGATAAAAGGGAAACTTAATGAGTTACAACAGGATCCAATGCTTTTGCTTGGGCTACAAAATCCTCTACTCTGGATAATGCAGGAATAGCTCTTGTGAGTTTCTTTTCAGCATTGGTTTTTACCAAAGCAGCATGAAGATTTTCTGCATTACGATTTCTTAATTCTTTTACAGTATCAACTCCGGCTGCTTTGAGTAATTCTGCAAATTGACTGGCAATGCCATTGATTCTGAAAAGATCTGCCATATTGACCCAATCCAAAATTTTTCCTTCATCTATACCCGAAGCATCTGCAATTTTCTTTCTTCCAGATTTAGAAGCTCCATGTTGTAGCAAGCCTTCTACTGTTTTTACTCCAGCTTTTGCTAGTTTTTCCTTGAATACAGGTCCGATACCTTCAATAGCATCAATTGATTTTGCCATGTTATTAGTGTTTAGGTTAAAATGTTTCTTGACTCTAGCTTTTTAATCAGGTGATTAAACAAAACTATTATCCTAAAATAAAGACAATTTTTATCTTCCAAAATCCATTTTAAAGAATGTTTTAAAAAAACTCCATTTACAAACATTAACTTTCGTCTTCAAAAGCAAGTTTGTAACCTTGAAATTAAAATTGATTCAACCCGTGTTTTCAAAATATCTGCCACTATTCATCGGTATTTTCTTCCTAATTTCTTTTGCCTCTATAGCTCAGGGAGTTCCCAATCTTGGTCAGACTGACCGTTGGATGAAAGGTGCCCTAGCTGCCATGGAAAGACAGGATTATACCACTGCCAATTCCATATTCAGAAACCTGATCGACTCAGGATTACCCTTACCGGAAGAAATGCCCTATTATTTTGCAGAGACACTTTATCAGTTAGGTCAATATGATAATAGCTCCAACTTTTTGAATAAATATTTAGAAATTAATGGTTTCAGGGGAGCTAATTATCAAGGAGCACAAGAATTACAGAAAAAGCTGGAAGGGCCGCTCAAAGATATCATTCAATGTCAGCTCTGTGATAGAAAGGGCTATAGACTTGAACCCTGTTCAAACTGTGGAGGAAAGCAGAAATTAGAACAAAGTTGTACCTATTGTCGAGGCAAAGGTATTGTAGGATGCAGTAAGTGTGCAGCTACTGGAATGATTACAAAAAGGAATATTTTCAATATAGTTGAATACTTCGAATGCGACCGATGCGGAGGTGATGGAAGGTTGACTTGTCCCAACTGTCAAGGAAGCCTCAAAGAAATCAGTGAATGTAAAGTATGTGGAGGCACAGGAAGTTTGTCTACTGAACTCATTTGCAATCATCAAAAAATCGAGCATAAACATTAAAAAAAATCCCGCACGAAGCGGGATTTTTTAATTACAGTACTTTTCTAAAGCTTCTTTAGCTCCTGGATATTCCAAGCCATTTGCTAGCTGAAAATCTTCACAGCCTCCTCTTTTTTTATTGGTAGCTACTTTAAGCATTCCTCTATTAAAATAAGCCTGTGCAAAATCTTTGTCAAGCTTAATCGCATTATTATAGGCCTTCATCGCGTCTAGGGTATTTCCCAACTGATGAAGAGCTCTACCCTTCATAAAAGAAGCTGCTGCAGGAGCTCCTGAGATTTCTTCTGCCCTATTTGCAAAAAGCAAGGACTTAGAATACTCTTTGTTGAGATAATGGATATTGGCAATGCTTAAAAGAATCTGAAAGTTGTTAGGATCGATTTGCATCGCTTTTTCAAAATCATTCAATGCAGAATCATATTGGCCCTGCTCTTCAAATGCCCTTCCCCTGTTATAAAGGGAAGTAACATCATTAGGATTAAATTTCAGGGTTTCTGAATATTCGCCTACAGCTTCTTCATATTTACCCTTGTTGAAATAAGCATCCCCTTTGTTTTGCTTTGAATTAGAACAAGCCAGAAATGTTGCACTTAATAGTACAACACACCCGGCTCGGAGTAACATTTTCATAATAGTTGGTTTAGACTGCTACGTTATTTTCTCTCAATGCATCATTCAGTGAGGTTTTCAAATCCGTAGAAGCTTTTCTTTGACCGATGATCAATGCACAAGGAACTTGGAAAGTACCAGCACTGAATTCTTTGCTGATTGATCCTGGAATAACCACCGAACGAGGTGGAACATAACCTTTATATTCTTTAGGCTCAGAACCCGTCACATCAATGATTTTTGAGCTGGCTGTCAAAGTCACACCGGCACCGATTACCGCTTCTTTTCCTATTCTCACTCCTTCTACGATGATCGCTCTAGAGCCAACAAAAGCTCCATCCTCTACAATTACCGGAGCTGCCTGAACAGGTTCTAGCACACCTCCGATACCTACACCGCCACTTAAATGAACATTTTTGCCGATTTGAGCACAAGAACCGACAGTTGCCCAGGTATCAACCATCGTGCCACTGTCCACAAAGGCACCGATATTAACATAACTTGGCATCATGACCACTCCGCTTGCTAGATGTGCACCATATCGAGCTACAGCATGAGGAACTACACGAACACCTTGCTTGGCATAATTGGTCTTAAGCGCCATTTTATCATGAAATTCAAAAGGCCCAACTTCAATAGTTTGCATTTTCTGAATTGGAAAATACAGGATTACTGCCTTCTTCACCCAGTCATTTACCTTCCATGAACCATCTTCCTGTGGTTCAGCTACACGAATTTGACCCGCGTCCAAATCGGCGATGATAGTTTTGATGGCGATTTCGGTATCTTTTTCCTTAAGATATTCTCTTTTTTCCCAAGCTCTTTCGATGATTTCTCTGAGTTCCATTAAATTGTTTAGTTTCGTTTATGCATGTTGAATCGGCCTATAAGACTCCTGTACTGATCGCTTCAAGCTTAAAACCTATACAGGATACAAGAGCTTTTGCGAAGCTTGGCCTTTCGCTGCGTGAAACAAATAAATACAGGCTAAACTTCATAGGCTTTTCCTCTAAAAGACCTTTAAAATCCAGTGATGTTAGATATTTTTATTCTATCAGCGATATAAAATCTTTTTGGCAGAGAGCCTTTTTGCCGATCCGATTTCTATACCTAACCATCAAAACAAGGCCAAAAGTTCTCATTTGTTGTACTTGGGAATATTTATTGCCCGCTACACTCCTCAAATTTTTCCTGAGATATAGCTTGATTTATGATGTTCAGGAAAATTATCTAGCCAATCAAAATCTTCCTAATTCAAGAAGTTCTTTGGCTAAAAGCCTCTCAAAAACAGTCATTTTTTTATCAGAAAGATTGGCCTCCGTCGATTATTATCTCTTGGCTGAATCTTGCTATGCTATAGAAATGCCGAAAAAGAAACCAGCGCTAATACTCCCTAATTTATTTCAGGGAAAGATCAGAAAAACAAAGCCATTTAAGGTCGATGAAAAACCAGAGATCCATCTCTTAGTTACTGGTACCCTTAGCCCTGCATTTGGTACCTTAGACGCCTTAAAATGGGTTGATATACTTATCCAAGACTTCCCACAAATTAAGCTTCATGTTATCGGGCATTGCACAATTGAGAAATTCGGGGAAGAGCTGACTGATTTTGTTATAAACAAATCCTACATCAATCTTGAAATTTCCAGGCAACCTATAGCTCATGAGCAAATCATTGAAGCTATGGAACTGGCCGACTTTGTACTCTTACCTTATAAACAAAGCCCTGAAATAGCTCCCAAAATGCCGACTAAACTGTATGAATGTGCCGGTTTAGGGAAAGCAGTTTTACATAGTCCTAATCCCAATTGGGAGAACTTTTTGTCTCAATTTGGAGGAGGTAAATCAATTGACTTTTTAGACTTATTAAATGCTAGATCTTCTTTCAAGGTAGCATTATCCAATTATTACTTTCAAGGAGAAATCCCATCAGAAATCCATTGGGATACGGTTAAGCCTGATTTCCAGAGATTAATCCAATCTCTCTCTTAGTACAATTCCCTACCCCGGGGATAAGTGGAAAACTTATCCACCAATCAACTCCTTTTTACACTCGATTTTCATAAATGGAAACTCATTTCCAAAGTACCCTATTGAGGTTATTTTATGAAATGTATATTTTTAAAATATTGATATAAAGCATTTTAACCCATTTTTTAGATAGTATTAATTTATATTTTAGCCTAGACTAAAATCCAAATCACAATAAAAATGAGCTTATCCACAGGCGATTTAGACGGTTTCAAATTATATTTTAGCTATATCTAAAAATATTTTTATCTTTGTCTTATTAAATTCCAGACGATGAACTTGACCACAGCTGAAGAGAATTATTTAAAAGCCATTTACCATCTCTCCGATGGTGGAAAAAAATCTGTATCAACCAATGATGTTGCTGGTGAAATGAATACCAAGCCGGCCTCTGTCTCTGATATGCTCCGTAAGCTTGGAGAGAAAGAAGTGATTGAGTACCGAAAATATTACGGGGTCAATATTACCGATGAAGGAAAAAAGAGAGCCTTACAAACTATCCGGAAACACAGACTGTGGGAAGTTTTTTTGGTTGAGAAACTCAACTTTGCTTGGGATGAAGTTCATGAGGTCGCAGAAGAACTTGAACACATACAGTCTCCCCTACTGATCCAAAGGCTGGATGCATTTCTTAATTATCCGAAATTTGATCCTCACGGTGATCCAATACCGGATGAATTTGGGGATGTCAGAGCAAGACCTAGAATTCCATTGAATGAAATGGAGCTCAATCAATCCGGTCAAATCGTGGCGGTGAAAGATAGTTCTGCTGCCTTCTTAAGATATCTTGATAAGGTTGGCGCTTACATCGGGGCCAGAATCAAAGTCCTGGACAAGGTTGAGTTTGATGGTTCTTTGGAAATATTGGTAGATCAAAAGAAAAATATCTTTATGTCCAAGGATGTGGCTGGTAACATTTTGGTCCTTCAGTCATGATCAGATTTTATTCGATTCTAATTTGTGTTCTTTTACTTTCATCTTGCAAGTTTCGTGAAAGTGAGGAAAATGGATTACCGGTGATTGTAACCACCACTTCCATTTTAGCAGATGGGATTAAAAATCTTGTTGGGAAAAATGCTCAGGTAATCGCTTTAATGCCGGCCGGAGTTGACCCACATTTGTATAAAGCCTCAGTGAGAGACTTGGATCTTTTGCAGGATGCAGATTTAGTCATTTACCATGGATTGTATTTGGAAGGTAAAATGACGGAGATATTTGAGAAACTAGCCTTCAGCAAAAACTTGATCAATGTCTCAGAAAAGGTTCCAGATGAATTATTGATTAGATCAGGGCCTGAAGCTCATAGTGTAGATCCACATATTTGGTTCGATGTTTCCCTTTGGAAAATGGCTATGCAATTCGCTTCTGAAGAAATTATCGTATGGAAACCGGAATGGAAAAGCACCATTGAATCAAATTCAAAACAGTATTTTCAGGAATTAGATCAGCTACATCAAGAAGTCATAGATAAAGCCCAACTCTTGAATCAGAGTCAGCAAGCATTAATTACAGCACATGATGCATTTGCCTATTTCGGAAAAGCTTATTCAATTGAAGTAAAAGGTTTGCAGGGACTATCCACCTTAAGCGAACCGGGTCTTAGAGATCTAACTGGGCTCGTTCAATTTATTGTAGATAGAAATATCAAAGCAGTATTTGCAGAGCAAACCATTTCTCCAAAGGCTATTAAAGCTGTAGTGGCGGGATGTGAAAATGCAGGCCATCCTATCCAATTAGCCGGACCATTATACACTGACAGTCTGGATGGTCCTGAAACTCCGGCCGGAACTTACATAGGTATGTTTCGCTCCAATATTGAAACCATATTCAAAAGCCTATTGCCATGATCCAACAAGTAGAAAACCCCATTTTGGAAATTCATGATCTCACGGTGAGTTATGATCAATCGCCTGTATTATGGAACGTGGATTTAAGCTTGCCTGAAGGAAAGTTGATTGGAATCTTAGGGCCTAATGGAGCTGGTAAATCAACCTTGATCAAGGCTATTATGGGTTTGGTTCAGGCTAGTGGAGGCTATGTTAAAATTTTCAATAAGGATTTAGAGCAAGTAAGAAACCGGATCAGCTATGTGCCCCAACGGGAATCTGTAGATTGGAATTTCCCGGCTTCTGTTTTGGATGTAGTGCTGATGGGTACTTATGGGAAATTGGGGCTATTCAAAAGGCCTGGAAAAAAAGAAAAAGAGCTTGCTCATAGTTGTCTAGAAAAGGTAGGAATGAGTGCCTTCGCCTCTCGTCAAATTTCCGAACTATCAGGAGGACAACAGCAAAGAGTCTTTATTGCAAGAGCTTTAGCACAGGAAGCTGATTTGTATTTGATGGATGAGCCTTTTGCAGGAGTCGATATGGCGACTGAAACAGCGATTTTCCAGTTACTGCAGGAAATGAGCAAGGAAGGAAAAACAATCGTGGTGGTGCATCATGATATACATTCGGCAATGAGTTACTTCGAATGGATCATCATGCTCAACCTACACTTAGTAGCCTCTGGCCCGAAGCAAGAGGTAGTTAGTGAGGAACTACTTAGAAAAACATACGGAGGAAAGTTAAACCTTCTCACCAAAGTAACTGACCTCATTCGTAAGAAAGAATTCAATCCACTTAAAAACTGATATGGAGGATTTTCTCTATTTCTTTTCATTCCAAGACTCTTCCATCCTATTTATAGTGATGGGGATTACCTTATTGGGTATAGGGTCTGCCTATGTGGGTACTTTCAGTTTTTTGGATAATAAGGCCCTTCTCGGGGATGCCATCTCTCATGCAGTATTGCCAGGTATTTGTTTGGGATTCATTTTAGCAGGTGAAAAAAATCCTTTTTACATAGTTGGAGGAGCCATTTTCTCCGGAGCACTTGCTACATTTTTGAGTTCATGGCTAAAGGAAAACACCAAACTGAGTGAGGATTCTATCATAGCTGTAATCTTATCTGTTTTTTTCGGTTTTGGCATTGTGCTTTTGACCATGATCCAAAAGACAGGAAATCCAGAAATGGCCGGATTAAATCAGTTTATTTTCGGTAACGCCATTGGAATATTGGAAGAAGACCTTTGGGTTTATGGCTCACTTTCTTTGTTGATTATTCTAACGCTCAGTTTACTGCTAAAAGAATTCAGTCTTCTGGTTTTCAATGCTGAATATGGAAAAGCAATCGGCTTTCCAATGAAGGGAATTCGTGTTGTCTTCAACATTTTAATGATCCTTTCAGTGGTCATCGGCATTCAGGCGATTGGAGTTGTCTTAATGGCAGCCTTATTGATCACCCCTGGAGCAGCAGCTAGGTTTTGGACAGATAGGCTCGGAACGCTTTTGATTTTGGCGGCTCTCTTTGCAATCATATCTGGAATAGTCGGAACCTACATTTCGTTTATCATCCCCCAAATGCCAACCGGTCCTTGGGTTGTGGTCAGCTTATCAACCCTAGCTTTGATTTCTTTTCTTTTCGCTCCAAAAAAGGGAGTTCTATTCCGTTTCATTTCCCGCCAATCTTATTTAAAAAAGACGCATAAGGAGCATGTGCTTAAGAGTCTTTATAAGGCAATGGAAGAACAAAAATCCGGGCTTCAAATCCAAGAACTTCTTTCAATGTATCCAGTACATAAAACTGAAACTTTGAAATCAATTAAAACTCTATATAAAACCAATCAAATAACTGTTAAAGAAGGTTTTATAGAATTAAATGAAAGCGGAAAGAAAGAAGCAAAAAGGATTGTAAGACTACATAGATTATGGGAATTGTATTTGAACGAATACATGAATATCGCCCCTGATCACGTACATGATTCTGCTGAAAAATTAGAACATTTGATCACTCCTGAATTAGAGGAGCTTTTAGATAACAGATTGAATTATCCTATGCTAGATCCTCATCAGGAAAATATCCCAAGAGACCATGATGACCATTGATACAAATGCTTTTCTGATCATTTTCACAGCATCTTTGATTGCGATTTCATGTGGACTTTTGGGAGTGTTTATGATGCTTCGCAAAATGTCTATGACAGGAGATGCTATTTCACATGCGGTATTGCCTGGAATTGTCATTGGCTTTTTTATTTCTGGTACGCAAAGGGGCATAGAAGTCATTATAGGTGCAGGTTTGTTGGGGATATTAGCTACCCTCATCATTGATTGGTTGAGAAAAAAAGCCAAAGTTCAATTGGACGCTTCTATTGGTATCACCTTCACCTTATTATTCGCTATAGGAATAATCCTAATCAATATGCTTGCCTACAAGGTAGATTTGGATCAGGAATGTGTGCTTTATGGTGAAATCGCCTATTTGCCAATTGATCTGTGGATTACCAAATCTGGTTTTAGCATGGGACCTAGAATTACATGGCTCGCTATCTTAAACCTACTGCTGGTAATCACTTTTATCTGGCTTTTATTCAAAGAGTTAAAGCTTACAAGTTTTGATGAAAGCTTCGGGATCGTTTTAGGAATTCCTGCAGGTGCCATCAATTTAGCTTTAATGTCCATGGTTTCGTATACAACAGTTAGCAGCTTTGAGGCAGTTGGTGCGATTTTGGTAGTAGCTTTACTTGTAGTGCCTCCAGCCACTGCTTTCCTTTGGACCAAGCAAATCAAGTCATTGATCAAATTGACGATAGGTATTGGAATCGGAATTTCAGTGATCGGATATTACCTCGCCTTTTGGTTGGATTCTTCGATTGCTGGTATGATGGTTAGCGTTGCAGGTTTCGTTTTCTTGACTTCAGCTGTTTTAACAAGCAAAAAGTCTAAATTTAAATTCGGAACTCAATCTAAGGAGGAGGCGTTTAGTTCCTGAATTGCAGCTTATGAAAAAATTATTTCTTCTTTTCTTCCTTTTCACTTTCACTCATTTGGTTTTTGCCCAGCAAGAAATCCAGTGGATGAAATTTGAGGATGCCATCGCGGCCAATGAGAAAAACCCCAAGATGCTACTGGTAGATGTCTACACAGATTGGTGTGGCTGGTGCAAGAAAATGGATAAGGAAACCTTTAAAGACCCTAAAGTGGTAGAATATATCAACGCGAAATTTTATGCCGTAAAATTAAATGCCGAGGATACGAAGAGGACCTTTACTTTTGGAGGCAGAGAATTCAATGAAGCAGAAATGGCTGCAGCGATGAGGGTTCGCTCCTATCCTAATTTTGTGATAATAGAACCGACTTTACAAAATATAGCCCAACTTCCAGGTTATAGACAGCCGGAACAATTTTTAGCGGGCCTGAATGAATTAATAGAAAAAGCCTTTAGACCTAAACCATGAGCTTTTCACTCTCCGAGCGAAATGACACTATTATTGCTTTGGCCACATCTCAGGGTGTCGGTGCCATTGCAGTTATCCGACTTTCAGGACCAGATTCTATCAGATTAGTGAATGAGGTTTTTCAGGGAAAAAATCTTGAAAAGCAAGAATCACATACCATCCATTTTGGAACAATCCGTGATGGTGACAAGATCATAGATGAAGTTCTCGTATCGCTTTTTATAGCTCCCAAATCATTTACTAAGGAAAATGTGGTTGAAATATCAACTCACGGTTCCTCCTATATCATCAATCAGGTAATCCGCCTTTTCATGAAAAAAGGTGTTCGCCCGGCAAAGCCTGGAGAATTCACTCAAAGAGCTTTTCTGAATGGGCAATTTGACTTGGCTCAAGCAGAAGCCGTTGCGGATTTGATACACTCTGACTCTGAAGCTTCCCATCAGGCTGCATTGAATCAAATGAGAGGTGGATTTTCTTCTGAGATTCAGGAATTGAGATCCAAACTCATTCACTTTGCTTCTATGATTGAGTTGGAGCTTGATTTTACCGAGGAAGACGTAGAATTTGCCAGCAGAGATGACTTGAGAGACTTAGTAGAGAAGTTATTGAGAGTGGTAGAAGAGCTAATTCTCAGCTTTGACCTCGGGAATGTTATCAAAAACGGGGTTCCAACCGTCATAGCAGGAAAACCTAATGCAGGAAAGTCTACCCTACTTAATGCCTTGCTCAATGAGGAAAAAGCAATTGTATCAGATATTGCCGGAACTACTAGGGATTTTATCGAAGATGAAATAAATATTGGCGGGGTAATCTTTCGATTCATAGATACAGCTGGCTTAAGAGAAACCACAGACACGATTGAAGCAATTGGTGTAAGCCGAACTCAGGAGAAAATGAAAACGGCTTCTATGATTTTATACCTTTTTGATTTGGGTGATACAGACTTAGTAGAGATCAATCGGGATGTCAATAAGCTGGAAAATCTGGGAGTTCCTTTCGTGAAAGTAGCCAATAAGGTAGATAAGGCTAATAATCAATTGATCAGTGAATTAAAAGAAAAGCATCCGGACAGCATTTTTATCTCAGCGGGTCAAAAAGAAAATTTAGAAGGCCTTAAGGCTAAAATTTTGGAGTTGGTCAATTTGGATAAATTCAAAACCGGAAATACCGTGGTGACCAATATTCGGCATTATGATTCATTGACTAAAACCAGGGAATCGCTGTTAGATGTTCTAAGAGGCTTGGATCAGGAAGTGACCAATGACTTTTTGGCAATGGACATCAGGAGGTCCCTGCATTATCTTGGAGAAATCACCGGTGAGATCACAACCGATGATTTATTGGCGAATATCTTCTCCAAATTCTGTATCGGTAAATAAATTTTAAAAGATGATTTATGGCGAACCTGCCTGTCGGACAGACAGGTATCTTTTCCAAATTTTGTATCGGTAAATAAATTATCTTAGACACCAATAGGCATACATTTTTTTCAAAAATAATTACCCTTGCATTTTTAGTCAAAAATTATGCATCTTGTAAGTAGTTTTTTCAAGATGATAGTTGAATGCCTGAACAAATACTTAAACCCAAGCAATCTCTTAATAAGGCCTTTTTAAAAGTAAAACCCAATCGATCTGCGATTGAGAGTTTTAAAACTAACCTTCTTCAATTGGTCGACCGAATCAATGAATCCGAATCAGAAGAGTTTCATAAGAACTTGGTCATTGATTTCTTAAAGAAAACCTATTACGATCCTTCCCACTACATCAATACCAAAGGGCGAAATGACCTAGTTATCCACACAGGAGAAAAAGCTAAATCGAGTGTTGGTGTAATCATCGAAACAAAAAAACCGACGAATAAATCGGAAATGTTGAGCAGAGAAAATATCAACAGTAAAGCACTTCAGGAGCTGGTTTTATATTACCTCAGAGAACGGATCACTCAAAAAAATCTTGAAGTCAAACATCTTTTGGTAACAAATATTCATGAATGGTTTATTTTCGATGCGCAGATTTTTGATAGACATTTTGCTCAAAACAAAGGGTTAGTCAAGCAATTTGAGGATTTTGAATCAGGAAGACTCGCTGAAATCAAAACCGACTTTTTTTATAAAAACATCGCTGAACCGGCTATTGAAAAAGTAAAGGATCAAATTACCTTCACCCATTTTGATATCCGAGATTATAACAAGCCACTGCGCAATCAGGACAAAAAAGATGACTCGAAATTAATCGCATTATTTAAGCTGCTTTCTCCGGAACACTTGCTTAAACTACCTTTTGCTAATGACAGCAACAGTCTAGACAAGCGCTTCTATTCAGAATTGCTACATATCATTGGACTTACAGAAACGAAGCAAGGAGGCAAAAAACTGATCGAGCGAAGTGCAAAGGGAAAGCGTAACTCAGGCAGTATCCTAGAGGATGCCATCATTCAATTAGATTCCCTCGATAAAATTAGTCAGCTGGATAAGCCTAGTCACTATGGTAATTCCTTAGAAGAACGCTTATTCAATGTAGGCTTGGAATTAAGCATCACTTGGATCAATCGGATTCTTTTTCTGAAACTATTAGAAGCCCAACTCATCAGCTACAATAAGGGAGATAAATCCTTTGCTTTCCTTAATAAAAAGAATATCCATGATTGGGATGATCTCAATTCGCTTTTCTTTCAGGTTCTTGCTAAAAAAACTGAAGATAGAAATGAAGATGTGAAGGAAATTTTTGCCAAGGTCCCCTACCTGAATTCTTCCCTATTCGAACCAACTTTTTTGGAGCAAAAGACCATCATGGTCAATTTTCTAAAGAATGAAAAAACCATTCCGGTGATTTCATCTACAGTTCTGAAGGATGTTCATGGAAAAAAGCTGAATGGCGAACTCACGACTTTGGAATACTTATTCCGCTTTCTGGATGCTTATGATTTTGCCAGTGAAGGTTCAGAAGAAATTCAGGAGGATAATAAAACCCTGATCAATGCTTCTGTTTTAGGCTTGATATTCGAGAAAATCAATGGTTATAAAGACGGATCTTTCTTTACTCCTGGCTTTATCACCATGTATATGTGCCGGGAAACGATCCGAAAGGCAGTCATTCAGAAGTTTAAGGAAGCCAAGGGATGGGAAGTGGAAAATCTGGAGCAACTCTATGACAAAATCGACGATAGAAATGAGGCAAACGAACTCGTCAACTCTCTAAAAATATGTGATCCTGCAGTAGGATCCGGTCACTTTTTGGTTTCAGCACTCAATGAAATCATTGCGGTCAAAAATGACCTTAAAATCTTGCAGGATAGATCTGGCAAAAGACTTAAAGAATATCAGGTAGAAGTAGTCAATGATGAACTGATCGTCACCGATGAAGATGGAGAACTTTTTGAATACCACCCCAACAACAAAGAATCCCAGCGAATTCAGGAAACACTATTTCACGAAAAGCAGACAATAATTGAGAACTGTCTTTTTGGGGTAGATATCAATCCCAACTCGGTTAAAATCTGCCGACTACGACTTTGGATTGAATTGTTAAAAAGTGCCTATTATAAAGATCCAATTACCCTAACTGGCAATAGCTCTCCTGTCTGTTATGCTGATTCTGATGAAGTGCGTGATGAATACAGAGACCTTCGAGGTTCTGAAAACCTCAAAGGACAGCGGGAACTGGAAACTTTACCCAATATCGATATCAATATCAAATGCGGAAATTCATTGGTTTCAAGATTTGGATTAGAGGAAGATCTCAGTCAGGCATTGAAGAAAAGTAAATTTTCTATCGATGCATATCGAATCGCAGTGGATCGCTATCGAAATGCAGAGAGCAAGGAAGAGAAGCGGGAGATGGAAAACCTGATCAATGCGATCAAATCCGATTTCCGATCTGAAATAGCCAATAACGATCCTAAGGTTAAGCGGAAAGCCAAACTGGGCGGTGAACTCTATAACCTGACCATGCAGACAGGGCTTTTCGAAGAGTCAGCCAAAGAGAAAAAAGCTCGCCTCGCTAAAATCGATAAAGTCAGCAAGGAACTGGAAAAACTGGAAACAGAAATCGAAGAAATCAAAGCCAACCAGATTTTTGAAAATGCTTTTGAATGGCGATTTGAATTTCCTGAAGTACTAAATGTTGAAGGGGATTTTGTGGGTTTTGATGTGGTAATCGGGAATCCGCCTTATATCCGGCAGGAAGAATTTTCTAGCCTTAAACCGTATTTGCAGGGAAGATATCAAACTTATGCGGGGACAGCAGATCTCTATGTCTATTTTGTGGAATTGAGCATGAACTTGCTCAAGGACACAGGCAATTTTGTCTTTATCATTCCTAATAAATGGATGCGGGCTGGTTACGGTAAAGCCATGCGAAACTATGTCAAAGGCTTTTCAATTCAGGAAATTTTGGATTTTGGTGATTTACAGGTTTTTGAAGAAGCGACTACTTACCCACTTATAATTGGACTTGAAAAAAACATTCCTATTGACAAGTTTACCGCTGTAAATCTGGAAACATTGGATTTTCCCCTAGGAATGGAAAGTTACCTAGCTGAAAACAGAATAGAAGTTTTAGAGGAAGGGCTTGCTGATGACGGATGGACACTGACAGATAGTAAGGCTCAAAAACTTATATCGAAACTTAAATCACAGGGAGTACCGCTTTCTGAGTATGTAGATGGAAAGATTTTTCGAGGAGTACTTACAGGCCTAAATGAAGCCTTTGTGATAGATCAAGAAACCAAAGACCGTCTGATGGCGGAGGATCCCAAAAGTGAAGAAATCATTAAGCCATTCTTGGCGGGAAGGGATATCAAGCGGTATCAGCAGCCGAAAAGTGATAAGTTTTTGATTTTCACGAGACGTGGAATTGAAATTGAAAACTATCCTGCCATCCTCTCCTATCTCGAAGGCTTCCGCAAAAGCTTGGAGCCCAAACCAAAAGATTTCAAGGGAACCAACTGGCCAGGCCGAAAACCCGGAAGCTACAAATGGTATGAAATTCAGGATGCTGTGGATTACTATGAAGAGTTTGAGAAGGAGAAGATCATTTATCCAAATATTTGTAAACGTCCAGAATTTGCATTTGATGATTCATCAAAATATACGAATCAGAAATGCTTTATTATTTCCCACTTTGATTTTGGCTTCTTAGGAATCTTAAATAGCAAAATTACCTATTTCTTGTTTGAACAGATCCTGCCAAAATTGAGAGGAGGCTTTTTGGAGCCTAGTTATTTGTACTTCAAAGATTTCCCCATACTTAAAGATGAAACTGGAAGAATAGATTTACTAGTAGAACAAATCCTTGAAGCAAAAAAGCAAAATCCAACATCTGACACCTCGACTCTCGAAGCTGAAATTGACCAATTGGTTTATGAGCTTTATGGGTTGAGTGAGGATGAGATTGGGATAGTGGAAGGGAGGAAAGTATGACGTTACAGGAAATTCACGATAGATTCTCAGATTATATTTTTAAAGTAGAAAAAGAGGGTCATGTTATGGTAACAAACCATGACTACACTTTATTTGAAGAAAATCAATTTGGTAAAAAGGAATTTAAATTCAAAGTTGCAACTGCATTCAATATATTTAAATTATACAAACAAGTAGCTATAATATTTAATGATTTTGGCGAAAGAGAACTTTTTCAAATACCAGAGATATTAACAAGGTATTTGAATAAAGAAGAATATAAAAATATGATAATAGAAGTAAAAGACCCAATTGATCCTTCAAGATCATATAGTGGAAAAAACTTGCTTTTTACTGGACGGATATACATAGAATGTAATAGAATAACATCTAAACGTGAAATATTATACAAACATATTGACAACTTAAATTTCACTTATAACAATACTCCCTTATATTTTTCAATTAGAACTACTGAAGATTATGAAAAAATGGATAAAACAAGTTTAAAGAACATATTTCTTTGTCATGATTTCAATGATAAAGAAATTGTTTCAAAAGTAAACGCAGAATTATCGAGAAGGATGTTCAATGTTTGGTTTGATAAATTTTCCATTAAACCTGGTGATTCGATATATGAAAAAATATCAGAAGGTTTAAATCAATGCGATAACGGATTACTTTTTATAAGTAAATCATTTCTGAAAAACGAAGGCTGGGTCAGATTCGAGCTTCAATCACTTGTTAACAAACAAGTTTACGAAAAAAAGAAAGTAATTATTCCAATTTGGTTAGATATAGACTTGGATGATTTAAAAGAATACCCTTGGCTTAGAGATAAACTTGCTATTAAATATTCTGAAAATGTAAAAGAATTTGTAATGGAAATTGAAAAAGGATTAATATAGAAATCATGAAAAAATTTAAAAATAAACAAACTCAAGACAAATTCTTAAAATGGATTAAAAATTATCCAGAAAGTTATCATGGTTTTGATATGGATCGATTTTATGACTTTGTTTTATCTTTAAAACTAAATGGAGAATGGATTACTGAAGATGAACTTCATTCTGCTTTCAAAGAGGAAAAGAAATGGGAAGAAGATTTTAGAAATAAAATAGTTAGTGATTATTACCACAAGCTACTCGATTTAGGAAACTTTATTGATTTCATTATAGAAAAAAACTTAATTAAGAAAAGTCTATAAAATTATTTAATGAAAGCCAACGAACTCCAAATAGTCAAATTTTTAAAATCTCCTGATGTACAATTTGTTATTCCCATCTACCAAAGGAATTACGATTGGACCATTACGGAATGTCGGGAATTGCTCAAAGATATAATCCAGGTTGCCGATGAAGGTCGGGTCTCACACTTTATCGGTAGCATCGTCTTTATCCATGACGGCGTTTACAGTACAAGCAATGAAGTAAAAGAATTGGTGATCATCGATGGGCAACAGCGATTGACTACTATCAATATATTGATTGCAGCTCTATATCGCTTTGCCAAAGAGAATCTGCCATCCCAAGAATCGGAGCGACTTTACAATATGTTTTTGGTCAATCAATATGTCCAAAAAGAAGCTTACAAGCTTAAACTGAAACAAACAGATCGAAATGCGATTGCTTTCAAAGCCATTCTACTTGGTAATGAAAAGTCAATCACTGAGTACACCAATGTCAAAGAGAATTATACCTTTTTCCGATCTGAGATTAACGCCGAAACTTTCCCAGTCATTCTAGAGGGGTTGAACCGATTGATATTTGTGGAAATTTCACTGGAAAGAGGCAAAGACGATCCACAGCGGATCTTTGAAAGCTTGAACTCTACAGGGCTAGATCTTTCTCAGTCTGATCTGATTCGAAATTTCATTTTGATGGATCTTCCTCCTGCTGATCAAGACAAAATCTTTGAAACCATTTGGAGCCCGATTGAGGAAAACGCTAAGGACCTCTCTAAAAGAACCTCTTTGGTTTCCGATTTTATTCGAGATTACCTGACGCTGCGAAACAAGAAAATTCCAAATAAGAACAAGGTTTATCAAGAATTCAAGATTCTCTTTCAGGAGAAGGATGAAGCGGGTTTTAATCAGGAATTGGAGGATATCAAGTCACTTTCTTTTCACTACAAAAAACTTGTCAATCCCACAACAGTCAAAGATAAACAGGTTCGGAAAGAACTGGAATATATCAATCGACTGGAAATCAACGTGGCCTACCCTTTCCTTCTGCAGGTATTTGAAGATTTGGAAAATGGATTAATCGAAACCTCAGATTTGGTTTCGATACTTAAACTAATACAAAGCTTTGCCTGGAGAAGATTTATTGTAGGCTTACCAACCAATTCCCTGAATAAAGTCTTTATGACTTTGTATTCTGAAATCGACACCGAAGAATATGTGGAGTCAATTGAAAAGGCGTTGATGAAAAAAGGAGGAAACTCCAAATTCCCGACCAACGAGGAAATCAGGTTAGCTTTGAAGGATAAGGATCTCTACAATATCCAACCTAAAAACCGATCCTACTTTTTTGAATTGCTGGAAAACCATAATAACAAAGAATATGTCGATACCTCGAATGAGGCAATTACCATAGAGCATATTTTTCCAAAAACGCCTACGGAAGAATGGAAAAAACAACTTTCCAGAGAACAGTTTTCTGAATTCAAAGACAAGTATTTGAATACCATTGCCAACCTTACGCTTTCCGGAAATAACGGAGCACTTAGCAACCGATCCTTTCTTGAAAAGAAAACTATGAATCAAGATGGCAACGAGCAAGGATATATCCACAGCAGACTTTGGCTAAACTCTTACCTTCAAAAAATCGAAGAATGGACGATTCCACACCTCGAGGAGCGGTTTGAAATTATTTACGATCGGTTTCTTAAAATCTGGAAGCTCCCGGAAGTTTTGGTCTTTGAGGAACAAGATGATAAGGAACTGAATATTTTTGACGCAGAAAAGCCTACTTTCAAAAAGCTGGAATATTTCATTTTTGAGAATAATAAAGTCGAGGAAGAAGCAATCGCACAGATGTACTTTTATGTTTTGCGCGCTCTTTTCAGAAAAAATTCTGAAGTAATGGTCAGTGGACAAACCATTTTGAAAATCAGCAGAAATCAATCTGATTTCAGAGAGGCGAAAGAACTGGAAAATGGTTGGTATTTCGAATCAAACATTGACAGCAATTCCAAATTCAGTATTCTTAAAAAACTGCTCTCGCTTTATGAAATGGAGGAAGAGTTGATAATAAAGTACCAAACTGGTCCAGTTAACAATGGTGAACCAAGTAAAGCCAATTTACATCGTAAGTTTTGGCAACAGCTTTTACCACTTCTCCAGGAGAAAAAGATTTTTGAAAACATAAGTTCATCAAAAGATCAATGGCTAAGCTGCGGAACTGGAATCCCTGGACTACAATACACTTTAGCAAATACACGAACTTGCTGCCGAATTGAATTAGGAATAGTAACATCGAGTAAGGATTTGAATAAATCTTATTTCAAGAAACTCTTTTCTAACAAAGAAGCTATTGAGAATGCATTTGGTAACACAATCGAATGGCAGGAGCTAGTAGATAAAAAGATGTGCAGAATAAAAGCTGAGCTAGAATGTGTTGATTTTAACAGCCAAGACGACTGGAACACTAGGAATGAATATTTTGTAGAAATACTGCCCAATTTCAAAAATGCTTTTGATCCATTTTTGAAGGAACTGAAATAAGAATGCCCCGCATGCTCCCAATCTCCTTAATCATCCTCGGCGGAATTTTATTGATTTCCGGAATTGTACTTTTGGTTAAATCAAAGTCAATAAAGAACGAGTCGCTGACTCAAGCCATTGCCGCGGTGAAAGCAGACGGTATTTTGACTCCAAAGGAAGAAAAGTTAATTCTTGAGATCGCTAAAATTGAAGGAAAAGATGGAAATGCTACTATCGCTAAGATCCGTAGAGATTTGGAAGAATCGGAAGAGGATTCTGAGACGGAATTAATTGATGTCAACCAAAAAGCAGGATTGGATTTCGAGAAGTTTGTGGTTCAGAAGTTTGACAAGAAATATTTCAAAATCCGAAATTGGGCAGGTGACAAGTTTGTGGACGGCCGATATGCTGATACCACCACTCAGCCAGATATCCAACTATCGCTGATTCTTCGTGGTCAGTCCTACCCTCTTGCTGTAGAATGCAAATGGAGATCTGAACCCAATGGTAACTTCATCCGGTTTGCCAAAGATGGACAATTGGAGCGATATAAAGCATTTGCCCAACAAGAAAACTACCCGGTTTTTATTGCTTTGGGAATAGGCGGTAAGCCATCCAGTCCAGCGGAATTGTATATTTTACCCATTCAAGAGCTGAAAAAGCCTATTCTACACAAGGCAGGATTAGGAAAGTATCGGAAAAAAATTGATTCTGATTTCTTTTTTGACCAAGAGTCAAATAATTTGAGATAGGTAAACTTTGGATTTGGAAGAGTATATAAATCAAAATAATGAACTAAAATGTAAACCTGTAGGTTGACACTATGAAGATTGTTAGTATATTTGAGCGTTCAAAGGACTGTCTTTATGCTGTAAAGTATGATGAGAGTGAGTTGGACGCATTAGAATTACTTCAAAGGTTCTGGGATGATCCAGAAGAATTACGAAAGTTTTTCAAAAAATTTCAGAAGGATTATGAAAACTATTATGGGAAAGCAAAAATCAGTTCCATCGTTGAGAAAGCAATTGAGGATGCAGACACATTATTTGAAACCTTATTCGAATTGGCTGAAGATGAATCAGGAAAACATCTGAGCGAATTTTTTAAACCTTTACACAATAAAGAAGCTGGAAAATCTTACGAACTACAACTGCTAAAAGCTTATGGAACGCTCAGTAATTCATTTTTGCGCGTTTACGCTATACGGTATGGCACATCTTATGTAATTACAGGTGGGGCAATCAAGTTGACTGATCAGATGAAGGATCGGAAGCACACGAAAGTTGAGCTGTATAAACTCAATTTGGTAAGAGATTATCTCAAAGAGAATGGTGAAGATGGGGAGTTCGTTTACTTAGACATTTAAGACAATGAGCATTACGGAAGAGAAAATAAAAAAATTAGCATCAGAAAATCCAACTTCCAATTGGAAGGAAAAAGTTGCCTTTAGAAAAGAAAACAAGGCTTGGCTCAAAAAGTCCTCAAGAATAGCTTTGCGAGTTTTGGATGCTTTGGATGAAAAGCGCTGGAACCAAACTGACTTGGCAAAAGAACTAGGGGTAACTCGACAGCAGGTAAGCAAATTGGTAAAGGGACAGAATGATTTCAAGCTTTCAACCATAACTCAGTTAGAAAAAGCATTGGGAATTCAGTTACAAGCAATCTTGGCTGATGGTGAATTTGTAATGTCAGAAGAAATGATTCAGGAAAGAGTGAATCAAGGTGTTACTGATTATCATAGAAAATGGATGATGACTCAGCAATATTTTGCATTAAAAAATCAAAAATCAGATCCTCAAACTGTGATGGCTGTTGAGTCTACCACCGAGGATGAATATGCTTTAGCAGGATGAAAGCAAAATTTTCACCATTACAATTATTGGATTTCAAGCTTTTGGAATCACATTATGAATTTATCATTCCTAAGGATGATGAGTTAGATCCCAAAGAGTTATTTGGTGCTTACCATGTCGAAATAGATTTTGATATGAGCCCAATAGATGAAAATGGAGAAGTTCAGCTGGTTACCTTGATAGAGGTTAATTTAGGAGGAGAAAGTATAGATGCTGGCTATAAGATTATGGTAGAAGGTGGCGGAACATTCAAACTCAATGAAACAGAAGAAATTGCTGAAGGCTTAAAAAACAACCTCTTGAAGTTTTCGACTTTGAATATGATGATCAATAACCTTCGTAATATCATCTATCAAATAACAAATCTCGGCCCTATGGGCGGGTATCTCCTACCTCCGATTGACATCACTAAACTGCTAAATGATAAGGCTGAAGAACAGGAGTCAGAATAAACCTTTTTTAATTAAAAATTAAATTTCTTAAAAACTGTCAAGAAATTCTTGACAGTTCAGTCAATTGGCCATCGAAATTTACCCAATTTGAAAAAGCTCAAGCAAAGAAAATATGGTAAGTGTCAAGTTTGCGGATATTCAGATTATATTTTTATCAATTAGATACACTTTCTATATCGGAAAGTAAGTCATCCACGTAAAATCACATTTACTCACCTTTTTTGGTCGTGTATTTCAAAATACAATATTTGGACTTAGTATTCTGAAATATGCTTTGTGCATTGTAAATCGATTTTTTTCGAAATAAAATTTTGATAATCCTTTTCAATATCCTAGTTTTCAATGTTTTATGTGAGTTTTTGGAAGAAGATAATTCTTCCTTTCACCCACGGTTTCTTTCATAAAACTGACAAACTCTATGAAAATTGGAATACTAGGCGGCACCTCGCTAGCCAAAACTTTAGGAAAAAAATACATTGAAGCAGGTATCAATGTTGTATTTGGAGTCCGCTCCGATTTTGAGGTTGAAGATGAGGAATGGAAGGTCCTCAATAAATTCCATCACAGAATTTGCCCTTATGAATCAGCTATTATACAGGCAGAAATCATTTTGATCTGCTCTGAAAACGGATACCTTCCAGAAATTTGGTGTGCATTAAAAAATTCAGATACTGAGGATAAAATCATCATTGATTGTACAAATGCCTCCTTTATCAAGAAACTCTCCAATTCTCATACATCTCTTTTAAAGAAAGCAGCTCCCAAGGCTCACTTATTCAAAGCCTTTAACAATCTTGGCGTGGAGTACCCTTTAAATGATGAAATGGGAATAGTCAAAGAAACCTATTACTGTGGAGATGATGTTCCGGAAAAAATCAGAGTTAAAAGACTGATAGAACTCATTGGTTTTAAAGCAATTGATGCAGGAAAAATGTCCAATGCATTTCTTTTGGAAGCCTTTTATCACCTATCCAAAGAAATCACCTGGAATAAAAATGAAAGAAATAACTACCATTTTAAACTAGTCTCCTTTTAGATGTCACCTATTTACTAAAATCTTCTATTTTCCGATTTTTCTAATATTTAAGGCAATTAGCGACACGCTTTTTGCCTTAAATTTTATAGTTTCGAATCAACATCTTTAAAAACCCAATTTTGATAAACCCCTTTGGTGGTTTTGCTTACCGAATGAAAAAATTCAACAAGAAAATCCTCGTAATCGATATAGGTGGTTCCAATGTGAAAATTCTAGCAACGGGACAGCCTGAACGTATCAAAATTCCATCTGGAGCAGAGTTTACTCCTGAACAAATGATTCCCTTAGTCAGAGAACATGCCGCAAATTGGAAATATGATGTAATAACGATAGGTTTTCCCGGAGTAGTAAAGCATAATAAAATTGTCAATGAACCTGTAAATATGGGTTCGGGTTGGGCTGGTTTTGACTTTCAAGAGGCTTTCGGCTGTCCATTGAAAATAATCAATGACGCAGCAATGCAAGCATTGGGAAGTTTCGAAGGAAAGAAACTCCTCTTCTTGGGCCTTGGAACGGGACTCGGCACGGCTATGGTTTTAAACAAAACTATCATCCCTATCGAAGGCGGCCATTTGCCTTATAAAAAGACCACTTTTGAAAGTTATATAGGCAAGCCATATCTCTTCAAGAATGGACAAAAAAGATGGGAAAAACACGTTCACAAGGCTGTTGAAATCTTCTCAGATGCCTTCCAACCAGAGGACATTGTATTGGGGGGAGGAAATTCCAAGCTTCTCAATGAAGTCCCTGAAGGTTGTCGCCTAGGAACTAACCAAAATGCCTTTAAGGGAGGCTTTAGAATCTGGGAGGAAGATTTCTTTATTTAATATTTCGAAGAGGCTGTCTCATTATTAGCTCTAGTGTCTGCCTGAGTCTTAAATATTCTTCGAACATACAAAAAAGATGATGACAGGTTCGTCCAAAATGGATTCGTTTCTCGTCCTTTCGCAAATGATATCTATTCCTTTTAGAAAAAATTTTTTTAGTTAGGGCGCGGTGGGCTGACGCAGCAGCGGGCCAGCGTCCGGCCAAGTGCGGTTGGAGCTTTGCTGCGTCTTGAATTTTTGGTTCTTTTGCTTCAAGGCAAAAGAACGATGAGAAAAAAGAAAATGCATAATAGAAGAAAAAGGATTTTAAGTTAGCTAAAGCTTACTTTCCATAACAAAGGATTAAATTCCGAAATAAGTGAAATTTCGGAATTTAATTTTAACTGTCATTGGGAGCAGAGTCGAAGACCGTATTTACCGTTGTGGCCTACATTTCGATCCCGTTCAATTGTCGGGACTCTCAATTTGACAATTTGCACTTTTGAGACAGCCTCTTCTTTATTTTTCTAATTCCTCCAGCTCCTTGGCTTTTCTTTTCTCTAATCGCTTAAAATAACCCCGCAACAGAAAGTTATGCTTCAGAGCTTCCATATTCTGGTTAAAGCTTTCAGTGCTACTTTCTATATTTTGAATTGTATTCAATAGAGATTCCCTTACCAAGGTATCATTCAACAAAGCTCCAGCAGCTCCTTTTCCTTCTTGAATTTCATTCAAAATAGTTCTTGCCTCCAAAAGTACCCTTTCGGCTTCTTCCCCGGTTTTTAATATTTGATCGATTGATTTTGAAAAATTTGCGCTTAAAACTGTATCAGTGAACACTTGATCGACTAGGCCCTCGCCTTCTTCTAATGTTCTCAGTAGCCTGTTTCCTGCTTGGGCCATCTCAGTGGCTTTTCTACCAGCTAAGCGGAATTCATCTACTGCCAAATTGATATTTTCCACCAACATTGTATCCCTCAACAGGCTCCAAATAGCCTGACTTTTATTCAATTTGTTAGTAATATCCGCAAGATTGACAAGGGTCTTTTGAAGGTAATCTCCACTCATATCAAGCTTTTTAAGCATATCTTCAGTGCCTACCTGTTCCATGGCAAAAAGTACATCTCCTTCTTCAATTGGGCCTGCTTCCCCATCTTGTGGAACAATGTGCAGAATTTTATTCCCCATCAATCCATCGGTAGAAATGATGGTAGCCGCATTTTTCTTAATGTGCTCCTGCATTTTTCTTTTAATCAAAAGGCTAACTTCTATGGTTGAATCGTTAGCCATATCGATTGATTTGACTGTGCCTACATCCATACCCTGAAACCTCACATTATTTCCAGGAACTAAGCCATTGACATTTTCCACCACTGTCAACAAGGTGATTGAAGTGCCGAAAATATTTTGGTTTTTGCCTATCATATAGAGCGCAAAAACCAAGAATAGCACTCCTGCAATGACTAGCGCGCCTAATTTGGTGTGTTCTATTTTCTTTTTTCTTTTCATAATCAGTCAAAGAATTCCTTGATCTTTGGATCTTCGGATTTCCTTAAATTTTCGTAAGTATCCTCTGCGTACCTTGTTCCCTCGATGAGCATAATTACTCGATTGGAAGTCATTTTGATACAATTCAAATCATGAGAAATGATCAGGGCCGCAGATTTATATTTTTTCTGAACACTCAGCATCAAATTACTGATTTCACGAGAAGTAATCGGGTCTAGCCCGGTTGTAGGTTCATCGTACATAATTACCTTGGGTCTGAGAATTAAAGCCCTAGCCAGAGCAATTCGCTTTCTCATTCCACCTGAAAGTTCGGCTGGCATCATATCTATGGTATGAGATAACCCAACATCTTCCAATGCCTCTTTTACAGCAGCATCAGCACCTTTTTTTCTTTCTTCTTTACTCCAATGTCTCCTTAGAGGAAATTCCAGGTTTTCCCTGATTGTCATGGAATCATACAATGCATTGCTTTGGAAAAGAAATCCTACCTCAGCCCGAAGACTGTCTAATTCATCCGAATTTAACAGCTGAATATCCTTTCCTAGCACTATCATTTCCCCTGAATCAACTTCCATGAGGCTGATGATGCACTTAATTAAAACTGACTTTCCGGAACCTGATTTTCCAAGAATTGCGAGATTTTCTCCGGCGTTGATAGCCATGTTGAAATTGCGGAGAACATGACTATCACCGAATGATTTATTGAGATCTTTTATTTGAATCACTGGTTCCATCTTGTTAACTGAATTAAGTAAGTCCCAACAAATCAGTGACTTGAACAGCAATCAAATCCAAAACAAATACAACCAAAGAAGCTACAATCACTGCAGTTGTAGCAGATTGGCCTACCCCTTCGGTTCCCTTTTTAGAATTATATCCTTTGTAACAGCCTATGATTCCAATGGCAAATCCAAAGAAAAAGGTCTTGATCAAGGATGGAATTAGATCCCCAAAACTCAAAGCTTCGAAGGCCTGATGCCAAAATAAATTCCAGCTTATATGTCCTCTAATGTTAACCCCAAGATATCCTCCACAAAGCCCAATGGCTATTCCAACACTGGAAAGAATAGGTACCATCACTGTGGAAGCAAGTACTCTGGTTACCACGAGATATTTAAAGGGATTTGTCCCGGAAACTTCCATGGCATCAATCTGCTCCGTAACTCGCATGGAACCCAGTTCAGCGCCCATTCCAGAGCCAATTTTCCCAGCGCAAATCAAGGCCGTAATGACAGGTGAAATTTCGCGAACAAGAGATACAGAGACCATGGAAGGTAAAAGAGTTTCAGCTCCAAACTCTACCAAAGTAGGCCTAGATTGAATCGTGAGCACCAAACCCATGATAAACGCGGTAATTCCAACCAGGGTCAATGTTTTATAACCAACCCAAAAACATTGGTTTATAAACTCCTCCCATTCTTGTTTGGGCTTGGTTACAGTTTGAAAAAAGCGTGCCGTGAACTGGGCAATTTCACCCACTTCCCTAAAAAATGCATTATCAATTTGCTTCAGTAGTTTCACAGTTCCCACCTTCAGTCCTTCTCCAATTTGGCGAAAATCTGACTAAGATCAATACAATGATCTCAAGTGAAAGCATGATCTTTATCATATTTGCAAATAAAACCCTAAACACGGAAGTCTCTGATTTTGAGAGTTTATTGAGCAAGAAAATCTATTGAACTCAATTCAATAACCGTCTCAGGTATTGCCCGTAGCCGCTTTTTCCCAATTTATCAGCAGCTTTTAAAAGCTCTTCTTTGCCGATAAACCCTTGTCTATAGGCAATCTCTTCAATACATCCGATTTTTAATCCCTGACGTTCTTCAATAACTTCCACAAATTGCGCAGCTTGAAGTAGAGATTGATGGGTCCCTGTATCCAACCAGGCCGTTCCCCTATTCAAGATGGCTACTTGAAGAGCTCCCATTTTGAGGTATTCATTATTGATATCAGTGATCTCCAACTCCCCTCTTGGGCTAGGTTTGATGTTTTTGGCAATTTCAACCACTTTGTTATCATAAAAGTATAGGCCAGGTACCGCAAATTTCGATTTAGGCTTTGCTGGTTTTTCTTCTATACTGATGGCTTTGTTATTTTCATCAAATTCCACCACTCCATATCTTTCCGGATCATTGACATGATAGGCAAAAACAACACCTCCATCAGGATTGGTATTTTCCTGTAAAGTTTTATGCAAGCCCGAGCCATAAAATATATTATCCCCCAGAATCAAGGCCACTTTTTCATTTCCAATAAACACCTCACCAATGATAAATGCCTGCGCTAATCCATCTGGAGAAGGCTGAACTGCATATTCAAATCGGCAACCTACCTGAGAACCATCACCCAATAATTTTTGGAAAGCCTCGGAATCATCAGGAGTGGTGATAATTAAGATTTCCCGGATACCGGCCATCATCAGAACTGACAAAGGATAGTAGATCATGGGTTTATCATAAACAGGCATCAGCTGCTTACTCACAGAGATTGTCAAAGGATAAAGTCGAGTTCCTGACCCACCGGCCAAAATAATTCCTTTCATAGCTACAAATTATTTTCAAATAGGTTGAAATCAAGCTTTTGGAAAAAGAGCACTTCAATTTGATTTTCCTCGAAACAGATTTCAGTTTATGAATTATGACAAATAAAAAACCTTCTGATCAAGAAGGATTATTGGAAATACAAACTAGATTGAGGCATAAAGCTACAATTAGCTGTTCTGATAATAAAATTATCAATGAAAATCCTGCTGATTTCTTTAGGTACTCGAGGCGATATTGAACCATTTCTCGCTTTAGCTGAGGTTTTCTCGAAAAGAAATATCGAGGTTACCTGCCTTTTTCCAGAGCAGTTCAAATCAGAGGTTCAAGAACTTGGTTATAAATTTTTAGCATTTGATCGAAGGTTTCTTGAACTAATCGAAAGCCCAACTGGCAAAGACTTAATGGGCGGTGGAAAATCTGCTTGGTCTCAGCTAAAAAACTACTTTAAGCTTGCCAAAGAATCCATCTCGCTCCAAAAAACATTATTGAATCAACAGAAAACCAGTCTAGCCCAAGTAGCTCCAGATCTGGTTTTTTTCCATCCCAAAGCACTCTATTATTATCTCATAGCGCGCTTAGATCCTAAAAAATATATCTTGGTCTCTCCTATTCCATGTATTGTTCATCCCTCAGATGAATATCCTCATATGGGTTTAGCAAAATGGAATATCCCTAAACGATTTATTAGAAAATCATACAATTGGGTTAATCAAGCCAGGTTTTTTGTCATGAAGCTCACCATGAAAAATGAGCTGAAAGAATTGGGATTATCAAAATTGACTACGGGTCAGCTTCGCGAATTTGAGCTCAAGGAGTTAAAAACATTTTATGCTTTATCTCCAACCTTATTTCCAAGACCCGATGATTGGCCAGATTCTGCTCAAATAGTTGGCTATTTCAAAAGAAATCAAAAATCCGTTTATCAAGCAGATTCAAGGTTGTTGGAATGGCTAGCAAAATACCCAAAACCAGTTTTTCTGACATTTGGCTCAATGACCAACCCTAAACCTGAATTTTTTACTCAACAATTTATAGAAGCTCTTGTCAAACTTAAAATTCCAGCAATCATCAATTGTTCATGGGGAGGTTTGACCGAGCTTACAGATACACCGGATTCCATATTTTTTGTCAACCATATTCCTTATGATTGGATCTTTCCAAAAATGTATGGGGTCATTCATCATGGTGGATCAGGTACTACCCACCAATCCGCCATCAATGCTTGTGTACAATTGATCATCCCGCACATCATGGATCAATTTTTTTGGAACAAGGTCATTCAAAGCAAAGGATTAGGGCCTTTAGGAATCTCAATTCATCAATTTTCTCAACAAAAACTGGAAGAAAGGCTCTTGGATTTCTACCAAAATCAAAATTACAAGTTGAATGCTAAGCATGTTGCTGAAAAAATGAAAAATGAGGCAAATGAGAATAATTTGATAGATTTGGCCTTTCCAAAATGACTTTTCTAAATGAAAATCCATCCCTTAATCCCGAGTATTCTCTTGGCAGTCAGTATACAATCTTGCGACTTCAGTGCTCCCATTACATTTGAGCCTTCCAGCTTGTCACAATATGAGCCTGAATATCATTTTATTCCTCCATTTGGATGGATGAATGATCCCAATGGCATGGTATATCAAAATGGTACCTATCATCTATTTTATCAATATTATCCAGATAGTACTGTTTGGGGTCCTATGCACTGGGGACATGCGACTTCAGCTGATCTGCTCTCTTGGAAGGACGAGGGAATAGCTCTCTATCCTGATAGTTTGGGATATATTTTCTCAGGTAGTGCGATGTTAGACGAATCAAACAGCTCAGGATTTGGAACTGAGTCAAACCCTCCCTTGGTAGCAATCTTTACCTACCATGATATGGAAAAAGAAAAAGCGGGGGAATTAGAGTATCAGTCTCAAGGGATTGCCTACTCTTTGGACAATGGAAAAACTTGGACTAAATACCAAGGAAATCCTGTGCTTCCTAATCAGGGAATTAAGGATTTTAGAGACCCAAAAGTTAGTAGAATTCAAGATTCAGCAGGCAATTGGAAGTGGTTGATGACTTTGGCTGTTTTGGACAGAATCCAATTTTTTGAGTCAAGTGATTTGAAATCCTGGACGCTTTTAAGTGAATTTGGTCAAAGCCTAGGAGCACATGGAGGAGTTTGGGAATGCCCGGATTTAATCCCTATGAAAACCCCCTCAGGTGAAAAAAAGTACGTGCTTTTGGTGAGTATCAATCCTGGCGGGCCACAACAGGGTTCTGCAACTCAATATTTTATCGGAGATTTCAAAAATGGAGAATTCATTCCAGATGATGAATTGATTCGTTGGCTGGATTATGGGCCTGACAATTATGCCGGGGTTACCTGGTCAAATGTCCCTTCAGAAAGAAAAGATCCTTTATTTATAGGTTGGATGAGTAATTGGCTATATGCTCAGGTCGTTCCAACAGAAAAATGGAGATCCTCTATGACTATCCCCCGAGAGTTGAATTTATTTCAGGTTGGAGACAAGCTTTTGGTTCAATCACAACCGGCAAAAGAACTAGAGTCCTTAAGGAAAAAAACTTACTCTATTTCCTCCTCGGAATCTGCCCTTCCTTCAGTAGCAACAGAGATAACAGCTGAGATCGAAAATCCTGAATCATTCAGCCTAACCTTAAGCAATGAATTAGGAGAAAAAGTAGTGATAAACCAAGAAATGGGGTTGATTAATATAGATCGCAGTAATTCAGGAAAAGTGAATTTCCATCCGGATTTTGCAAAGACTTTTTCGGCGCCAATGAGTTGGGAAGCCAAGTCAATTAGGATTTTTATAGATGCGCATTCTATTGAGCTATTTATCAATAATGGGGAAATTGCAATGACTACCTTGGTATTTCCTAACTCTCCTTGGAAAAATGTGGAAGGCATCCAAGGGTTGGAAAATGTTAAAATATATGATTTGAAAAAATAAGTTGGCTTAGCTATTGCAGATGCGATATTTATTGTTGAACATTTGCGAAGTATTCTAAGATATATGAACAAAAGGCTTGCAGCGTCTATGATTTTCCTGAGTTGGATTTTCGGGCTGTTAGCCTTTTTTCAGTTCCAACCAGTACAAGCTGAATCCTCTAATTCAAAGCAAGAGATTTATGCTTATCCCCTTTCGGATTCCAATTTCGATAACTCTTTAGCTCAATCAGTTCAAGTTGAAGTGCCTAGCTTCAAAGTTGACTGGAAGCTTTATGGAAAATTGAATGCTTCAGGAGTTTATATTCAAGTCAAATCCCTGCTTTCTTCTCCGTCCGAGAAAGGACTTCCAGAAAAAAGCAGCCCCCTATTTGACGTCAAAAAAACCTTTCTGCATTTTTTCTACACTTGGTAGTAGATTCTGAATAATCGCCCTTTTTACAAATTCAGAATTTACAAAACCAAAAAAATCATGATCGACATAGATCCAGTGACACTTATTGTGTCCGCAATTTGCATGGGTGCATTTATAGCTCCTCTTGCCTACCAAAATTTTAAAGTGAAGTCATCAGAAAGTCTTCTTCAAAAGAGCTTTCTTGAGATGGCTCAGCAAAACGGAATCCAGCCTGAAATTCAGGAAAGATGGAGAAATCATTACCAATTAGGCTTGGACCCTAAATCCAAAAAACTCATTTATCATAGATACGGCGCCTATCCAAGCCAAAGTATCATTGACTTATCTGGGATTTCAAAAGTCACCTTGGATGAAAAAAACCACATGGTTCAGGTGAAAAAGGAAAAGCGGGTTATCATCGATTACCTAGCACTTCAATTTCACTATAAGGATCCCAATCATCCAACAAAATCCTTGGAAATCTACGATGGGGAGTTGTTTTCAGACTTGGCTGGCGAAAGAGTATTAGCTGGTAACTGGAAAACCCTATTGGAAAAAACAATTCATTCATAATTCAATTCGGGAGGGGGATTCCCCTCCCTATTTTACGATTAATGGCTAAAGCAATTGATTCTTGGGGGTCCAGAACCGGACTGATACTTGCCATGGCAGGAAATGCAGTAGGTTTGGGTAATTTCCTGCGATTTCCCGTTCAGGCAGTACAAAATGGAGGCGGTGCCTTTATTATTCCTTACTTGGTTTGTTTTTTCCTGATGGGTATTCCACTCCTGTTCGTGGAATGGTCTATAGGAAGATTTGGGGGAAAATCCGGTAATCACAGTACACCCTACATCTTGGACTCCATGAGTTCCAAACCAATATGGAAGTACATTGGAGTTTTTGGAATCTTCACCAATATCGCTGTTGTAGCCTATTACACCTACATAGAATCCTGGACCTTTATGTATGTAATCCATACAGTTATTGGTTCATTTACTGATTTGACCAAAGAACAAATCAATGATTTCTTTCTGCTGTATGTCAATTTGGAAGGTTCTGATTTCGGAATTCCCCTGCTCCCACTGTGGATTTACCTTTTAGTATTGGGAATCAACGTGTATATTCTTTCAACTGGTTTGGGTGGGATTGAGAAGGTGGCTAAGATAGGAATGCCTCTTTTAATTGCATTTGGGGCTATACTAGCATTTAAAGGTTGGACCATGGGAAGTAACTATGCAAGTGATGCCTTTCCGGATGCCAATGCATGGGATGGAATCAATTTCTTGTGGACACCTCAATACGGCAGCCTTTTGGATCCAAAGGTTTGGATGGCAGCAGCTGGTCAGATATTCTTCACATTATCGGTCGGAATGGGGTCCATTCAGTGCTACGCTTCTTACCTGAAAGCAAATGAAGATATCGCTCTTAACTCGGTTACTGCTGGGTTTACCAATGAATTTGTCGAAGTAGTTTTAGGAAGTGCTATCGTAATTCCTATTGCAGCAGGTTTCTTAGGTTTGGATTGGGTTTTGGAAAATGCAGGCTTTGGCATGGCATTTCAAACTATGCCTTACTTATTTCAGCAATGGGGTGAATTATTTGGAGTTTTAGCTGGGCTTTGTTGGTTTGGCTTATTGTTCTTTGCAGGAATTACCTCTTCCCTAGCCATGGGTACACCTTGGATGGGCTTTATGCAAGATGAGTTTGGATGGAGTAAGGTAAAAGGAGCTTTATCTTTTGGAATCATGGTCATGATAATGGGAATTCCTACCGTACTATTTTATAAATATGGTTATTTCGACGAATTCGATTACTGGGCCGGAACAGTCAGTTTGGTAGTATTTGCCTTACTGGAAACCATTTTGTTTGTATGGGTCTTTGGAATGGATAAGGGATGGAAAGAACTAACCACAGGTGCGGATATCAAAATTCCGACTGTCTACAAGTTTATCATGAAGTTTATTACTCCTGCTTTACTTTTGATTGTGTTTGTAGGGGCCTTATTTACACCGGAAAACAATGATTGGTCTACCGCACTTCAAAATCTTTTTTCAGGAAATTCATGGAATCTTGATCCTAGCTCAATTATCAGTAAGCTTTCTCATGAAAACTTGGATATAGAACTACAAGCTCATCCTGAAAACCAAGCAGAAATTGAAAAAATCAAGCTATTCTCTAATACAGCGAGAATGCAGTTAGTTCTTTTATTCTTAACAATCATTGGATTTGTCTATGTTTCTCACCGTAAAAGATTAAAAAAATGAATACTGAAGCACTAATTCTAGCCATTCTGACCCAGGGAAGTATTCTTTTTGTGACAGGATTTTGCTTTTATCTGATACTAAAAAAACCTAATAGTAAATAAGTCAAATTCAAAATTTACTTTGGTTGCTAGCTGAATTTTCAGTTCTTTTTGGTAATATGATATTCGTATTACCAAATTGATTTTTCCATGTCTGAGAAGCAACTCAAAAAGGAATATTCCAATGGAGAGGTAACCATCACTTGGGAGCCCCATAAATGTATCCATTCTGCCAACTGTGTGAATGGCTTACCTTCAGTTTTTGACAATACCAAAAAACCCTGGATAGATCCCGAAGGATCTAGTACAGAAAAAATTGTGGAACAAGTTCAAAAGTGTCCCTCGGGTGCTCTGGGTTACTATTTTGAAAATGAATCTTCCAAAGAAAATGTGGAAGTAGACAAAGAGCAAATTGTCGAAGTCATGAGAGACGGTCCACTGATGGTGTATGGAAATATGACCGTCAAAATGGCGGATGGGACCACCAAAAAACAACATAAAGTCTCGGCTTTTTGCAGGTGTGGCGGAAGTCAGAATAAACCATTTTGTGACGGAACGCATAAGAAAATTGATTTCAAAGGCTGAGGAAATCCATGCGAAAGGTATTAATTATTTTTGCTCATCCTAAATTTGAACACTCAGATGTTAACTTTCAGTTAATCAATGCAGTAAAGGATCTTGAAAATGTCACAATCAGGGATTTGTACGAGTTATATCCTGACTTTAACATCAACATTCAAGAAGAGCAAGAAATACTGTTTGAAAATGAAGTGGTAATCTTCCAACACCCTTTTTATTGGTATTCCTGCCCTCCCTTGTTGAAGCAATGGATTGACCTTGTATTAGAGTTTGGATGGGCTTATGGACCAGGTGGTGTTTATTTGAAAAATAAATATTTACTGAACGCCATCACATCCGGAGGATCTCAGGAAGTGTATAGTCATGAGGGTAGAAACAGGTTTACGCTAGAGGAGTTTTTGAGACCATTTGAGCAAACTGCCTATTTATGTTGGATGCGATATTTGCCCCCTTTCCACATAGGAGGTACACATCAAATCCAAGTCGATGAATTGCAGAGGAAGGCAAGAGCCTATAGAGAGCTTGTGCTACAATTAAGAGATGAGAAAGAAATAAGCATTCCTTATTTACAAAAAACCTAGGCTATGAATGGATTTTTGATCAATGCTATCATTTTTATCGTAGCTGCCATAATCTGCGTTCCTATTGCTAAAAGATTGGGAATGGGCTCAGTCTTGGGCTATCTGATCGCAGGGATTTTAATTGGCCCCTACTTATTGGGCTTTATTGAAGATGGAAATCAAGGTCAGGACATCATGCATACCACCGAGTTTGGGGTAGTGATGATGCTATTTTTGATTGGGTTAGAGTTGGAACCCAAAAACCTATGGAAAATGAAAGACCTGATTCTAAAAGTCGGTCTTTCACAAGTATTAATCACTGCGGCCCTAATTTTTGGAATCTCGATCCTGATTGGCGTCAATTGGCGTGTTGGTTTGGCAGTTGGACTTTCTATGGCACTTTCATCCACTGCTATTGTTTTGCAGTCTTTGAAAGAAAAACATCAAATGGACAGTAATTCTGGGAGGATGTCTTTTGGTGTTTTGCTCATGCAAGACATTGCAGTTATCCCAATTTTAGCCGTATTGCCCTTATTGGTAGTGGCAGGAGCCGAAAAGAGCGCAGACTCGGGGCATGGAGGATTCTTGGAACATCAACCGGGCTGGGTTCAAACCTTGATGATTTTTGCCGCTATAGGTTTAGTGATTCTGATGGGAAGATATGGCTTTGGCCCTATTCTAAACTGGGTATCCAAAACCAAGCTTCGGGAATTATTTACAGCATCTGCATTGCTCATTGTTGTGGGAATTGCATTTTTGATGGAGTTAGTAGGGCTTTCTCCTGCACTCGGAACATTCCTGGCAGGTGTAATCTTAGCCAATTCACCTTATAAACATGCATTAGAATCTGATTTAGACCCTTTTAAAGGATTACTATTGGGATTATTCTTTATGGCTGTGGGAGCAACTATCAATTTTGAATTGATTTCAAGTAATGCCTCAGTCATTATTTCCTTGACTTTGGGTGTGATGCTGTTGAAAGCTTTAGTGCTTTTGGTCATTGGAAAAGTGAGAGGTTTGAGTATTCCTGAAAATCTCAGCTTTGCGTTTGGATTGGCTCAAGTTTCCGAGTTTTCTTTCGTAACCTATGCATTTGCCTTGCAATTGGGGATTTTTGCAGCTTCTACATCTGATTTTTTGATAGCGGTTACAGCATTGACCATGACCCTGACGCCCATTGTGATGTTAGTGATTGATAAATTAATCATTCCTAAGCTTCGGGAAAAAGAAAGTAAAAATGAACGGGAAGCCGATACCTTCTCTGAAAAAAATAAGGTCATCCTTGTAGGATTTGCTCATTTCGGATCAACACTCGGAAGATTTCTTAGGGCAAATGGCATAGAAGCCACTGTTTTGGATTTTAATCCTGATCAAGTGGACTTGTTGAGAAAAATGGGCTTTAAGGTATTTTATGGAGATGCTACAAGACTAGATCTTCTTCATTCAGCAGGTGCAGAAGAAGCGCAAATTCTGATTTCAGCGATTAATTCCAGTGAAACCAACAGGAAGTTGGTGGAGCTTTGTCAGGAACATTTTCCTCATTTGGAAGTCATGATTCGGGCTAAAAACAGAAATGATGCTTATGAAATGATGGAAATGGGCGTTGAACATATCTATAGAGAGCATTTGGATACTTCCATTCGAATGGGTGAAGATGTCTTAAAAAAGCTAGGGTTTAGAGCTCATACCATACATCGCTTGGCAAGCCAATTCCGAAAATACGATGAAGATGCCTTGAAAGTATTATTCCAGTATAAAAATGACCGGGAAGAATACATATCCAAAGTAAAAAAGCAAATCGAGCAACAGGAACTTTTATTATCAGGCGAATTGAGCAAAAAATTCTCCTTGAATGATCAGGCCTGGGATAGCGAACCGATGAAAAATAGATGATAAAAATAAATTAAATCATTTTCTAGATTAAAGTTACTAATTAATTGATTTTTAATCTTTTATAAATATATAACGATCGAATCATAGTATTTATCTATCGTCTGATAAGGAAGCATTTTTTTTTGTCCTTTTCTTAAAAAAATTTAAAGCTTTGAATTTAAAGTAAACTATTTCTAGTCGAAATTGATTTATTACAATGATCTAATAATAAGATTATTGAGTTTTCACCGTTCGAAGTAGCATATGAATAAGTTGCTACGTCATGTGTGAAAATCGCCTGACGATCATTTCTTAGATTTTTCAGATCTACATATAAGAACTAATGAACCAACAATTTAAAATTCTAAAAAAAGCTGCGGAGGTATTTCATTCTTATGGCATCAGTCTCCATGGCCCTAGAAAGAATGATCATTTCATTCAAAAGCTAAACATGGACCCCATTTTTATTAATGGGTTGATTTTTGAATTGGAATATCAGCTTCAAGTTTACATTCAGGAAGAAAAACTGAGAACTGCATGTACTCCTAAAGAATTGATTCGGCTATTTTTGGAAATACCACAAGAAAACTAAAAGGCTTCGGCCTGTTTTTTTATTTCAATTTATACTAAATCCACTTTTTAATCGTGAATAAATCAGCCCTGATAAGTATTCTGATTCATGCCTAAATATTTTCTTCTCTCCTGTTGCTTTTACCTTTCCTTGATTTCTACTTTCGCTCAAAGCTGGTCCTCAGCAGATTACTCAAAATTTGATTGGAAATCATTTTACAAACTATCAACCGCTCATCAAGAGCTAAATCTTTCCGATATAGATTACCCTTTATTACATGCAGCTATTTTTTATGTGAGCAATGAATTTAGGGAGAGAAATCGCTTGAAGCCTTTTATTTACTCAGATAGAATAGAAAGACTTTCTGCCGATCATGCAGCGGATATGGTGAAGTATAATTTCTATGGCCATTTTAGTAAAATAAGAAATAAGCGGACATTGAGGGACAGATTTCAGATTGTTGGATTAAATCCATCAGGAATTGCAGAGAATATCAGTAGCACGGCTGCTATCCAATATGAATATGGAAGAAAAGTAAATCGGCCACAAAGTCCCGGAATCTTCACATATATGTCCAACAAAAGAGAAGTAATTCCCAATCATACTTACCTGAGTTATGCCAAAGCTATTGTGCAACTTTGGATGGACTCTCCCGGACATCGAGCTAATATTTTAAATCCAGGATTTATATACATGGCAGCAGGATCAGCGGTTTATCCCGAAAGGAGTTTTTACAATATGCCTTACTTCATGAACGTGCAATGCTTTAGCGGGCGCTAGGCATAGATACGCCAAATGTCGTATGGCGTTTATATTAGGAAAGAATGAGCTTTGAATACACATTTAAACTTTCAAGCTATGAAATTCAAAGCCTTATCTTTTATCATCCTAGTAGCAGGATTATCGTTTTTTTCTTCCTGCGACGGAGACTCAGAAAATCCATTAGAACAACAGCAAAGCAATCCTGTACCTCAACCGGGTGATGCGGACGGAGTAATGGCAGCTATCAAAGCAAAATCCAATACCCCTTCAGGCACTCCCTCTGTTCCTGGTATGCCTGATATTTTATTGGATGTTGCATCCGCTAACTTTTACAGTACTTCGGGAGGCAGCTCTTTGGTGAATGTTGGCGAGGTCATGTTGAACGATTTCAAACTTCAAAATATCAGCGGAAATACTTATATCAATAATTTCACAGATATCACTTTGGGAATAAATTCAGGCCAAGCCAATGGCTGGAAAGTGGCTGGAGCAAATGGTTTTGATGGCTTTACTCACACGACCGCCAAGGTAATGCCGGGGGTGGTAAAGTTTGCGAGTAATCAAAGCGAAACAATTAGTATCTCTAGCTCAGTCACACTTTCCATCCAATCAGTTCCTTCAGGAGTTGACAACATACTTTGGGTGATTTCAGATGGCAGTAAGGTTGTTACCAAAGAAAGCAGGGCTACTTCAATTACCTTTTCCACTTCAGAATTATCAGGCATGAAAACCACCGGCCAAGGAATCATTCAAGTAGCTGCTTATAATAGTGAAAGCAGAACCATAGGAGGTAAAAAAATCTACTTCATCAACGAAACTGTTGACAGCAAGTTTGTTACCTTAAATTAAGTACTCAAAAGACCTGTCGGGGCAATAAGTCCCGGCAGGTCTTTAAACAGCCACTTTTTTCCAATTCCCCTTTTTAAATAAAAACCATGAAACCACAGCATGGAAGGAATGCGCGAATGCAATGGCAATAAAAATCCCCAAATATTCTAATCCCATCGGGAAAGCCAAGAACCAGGCTAAGGGAATTTCCAAAAACCAGAGCACTCCAATATTGATATATGCGGGAGTTTTGGTGTCACCAGCTCCATTGAAAGCTTGAGTTAATACCATCCCAACTGCAAAAAACACATAACCCAGAACAATCACCCATAAGCCTTGTGCTGCTATGCTTTGAACTTCCGGTATATCCGTAAAAAGGCCTGCCAGTTCCTTTGAAAAAATTAAATAGATTCCAGTCACTGAGGCCATAAATATTACGCAATATCGAGTTGTCAACCATACTGCTTGTTCAGCTCTTCCAATTTCTTTGGCACCTAAATTTTGACCTACTAAAGTAGCTGCTGCTCCGGAAAGTCCCCATGCAGGTAAGATGGTAAAAATCAATACTCTCATGGCTATGGTATACCCTGCCAAGGCCGTTGACCCAAATTCAGCATTCATCCTGGTCAAAGCCAACCAAGATACTGAGTCAATCAAAAATTGACCCATCCCTCCTGCTGCGATATCCAGAATTTTTCGAATAGTCTTCCATTTGATTTTAATATTTCTGGAAAGAATGTGTAGCCTGTGTTTCCCGTTGAAGAGGTGATATAATTGGTAAAGCACGCCAAAACTTCTTCCCATAGTGGTCGCTATTGCAGCTCCTTCAAGTCCTAACCCATCCCATGAACCAATTCCAAAAATAAATAAGGGATCCAGGATGATATTAAAACCATTGGCAATCCACAAAGATCTCATGGCATGGTGAGCTTGTCCAGCACCACGAAAAGCTCCATTGATCAAGAATAAAAGCATGATGGCACTATTTCCGATAAAAATTATTCGGGCATAATTGGCTCCAGTCCGAATGACTTCTTCTTCAGCTCCCATGAGCATCAGTACTTCTTTGGCAAAGATCCAGCCCAGAATCCCCAAAATCAAAGAAATCATGACTCCAACAACCAGTAATTGAAACGCTGCGTCCCCTGCTTTTTCATACTCCTTCTCTCCAAATCTCCGTGAAATAAGTGCTGTGGCAGCCATGCTGATTCCAAACCCAACAGCATAAACCAAAACGATAACAGACTCAGTCAATCCAACTGTTGCAATGGCACTTTCACCGAGTTTGGCCACAAAAAAGATATCCACTACCGCAAACAAGGACTCCATCATCATTTCCAATATCATCGGAATAGCTAGAACCATTATTGCGGTTTTGAGAGGCAAAACGGTAAAATCTTGCTCTTTACCCAAAATTGCGTCTTTGATCAACTGAAAATTCATGGAAATTTGCCTCGAGAAATTGAAAGAAAAGCAAAAATAGAGGATTCAATTCAAAGCAGATTCATGTTAGGACATCTTCAATTGAATTTTCAAAAATTTAGACTTCACTTCTTTATGGAGAAAACAAAGTATTTTTGTTTGAAAATGAACTGAACATTCAATGCATCAGTTTATTTGTCACTTGTAATCGAATGGACCTTGAATCCATTAATTGATGCAGCTATGAATAAAAAACCAAGAGTAGTCGTCGGCTTATCCGGAGGTGTGGATAGTTCAGTGGCGGCCTACCTGCTGCTAGAGCAGGGTTATGAAGTCATCGGCATGTTTATGAAAAACTGGCACGATGAATCAGTCACCATCTCCAATGAATGTCCTTGGATGGAAGATTCCACAGACGCAATGCTTGTTGCTGAAAAGTTAGGAATCCCATTTCAAGCCATTGACCTCAGCGAAGAATATCGGGAAAGAATTGTGGATTACATGTTTGCCGAATACGAAGCAGGCCGAACTCCCAATCCGGACATCCTTTGTAACCGAGAGATCAAGTTTGACATTTTCTTAAAAGCAGCTCAAAAACTGAAAGCAGACTTCGTTGCTACTGGACATTATTGTCAAAAAGGAAGTGTTGAAGTTGATGGAAAACCTGTTTATCAACTATTGGCAGGTGCAGATCCCAATAAAGATCAAAGTTATTTTCTTTGTCAGCTTTCTCAGGAGCAGTTAGCAAAGGCATTATTCCCGATAGGACATCTTCAAAAGTCAGAAGTTAGGGCCATCGCTAAAAATTTGGATCTTATCACAGCCGAAAAGAAAGACTCTCAAGGCTTATGCTTTATCGGTAAAGTGAGACTTCCTGAATTTCTTCAGCAACAATTGAAACCCAAAAAAGGAAAAATCATTCAAATCCCTGATAATCTAGCGGTATTCAATCGTTTAAAAATTCCTGCAGGAGTAACATTGGAGGATTTAGATACTGATGAATTGGATGCTTTAGCCCTTCCTGTTCACTATCAGGCTAACCAGGGAAAAGTCTTGGGAGAGCATAATGGAGCTCATTATTTCACTGTTGGGCAAAGAAAAGGCTTGCAAGTAGGCGGAACCGGCAAACCCTTATTTGTAATCGCCACAGATACTAAAGAGAATAATATCTATACAGGATTAGGCGATGATCATCCAGGATTATTGAGAAATGCACTTTTCGTTAAAGAAAAGGATATTCACTGGATTAGGGAAGATCTTGTATTGACCCCGGGTCAATCAGCAAAATATCAAGCAAGGATCAGGTACAGACAGCCTTTGACAGAAGCAACCTTGATAAGAAGAGAGAAAGGACTTTATGTCATTTTTGATCAAGCTCAGAAAGGGATAGCTTCAGGACAATTTGTTGCCTGGTACAATGCGGATGAATGTATTGGTTCAGGTACAATTTTCTAACTTCACGGCCGGTTTTATAGCCGGTTTTTTTTATGCATTTAGAAATAATTTTAGAGGACGATGACATCATCGCAATCAATAAACTATCTGGGCTTTTGGTTCATAGAACGGCATTAGCCGCGTCCGAGAAAAAAGAATTTGCAGTACAAATCTTAAGAGATCAAATCGGTCAAAGAGTTTATCCGGCCCATAGACTGGACCGACCTACCAGCGGCATCTTATTATTTTCAAAAAAAGAAGAAGTATTGCCTTTGCTAAAAAAGCAATTTGAAAATAAGACAGTTCATAAATCTTACCTCGCTATAGTTAGAGGTATTCCGGCTGAAAAGACTTTTACGGTTGATCAAGGCTTGAAAAACGAAAGATCAGGCAAGATTCAGGATGCTGTAACCCATTTTCAAGTCTTAGATAGCTCGGAAATTCCTTATGACACTACTGGACGATATCCAACCAGTAGATATTCTTTACTTTTAGCCAAACCAGAAACAGGTAGAACCCATCAGATACGAAGGCACCTAGCCCATAAAAGGCATTATATTTTAGGAGATAAAAAGCATGGAAACAATAAACAAAACAGCTTTTTTGAAAAGCAGTTTGGGCTTCAAAATTTATTGCTTCATGCACACAAGCTTGAGTTCAATCACCCAATCAGCAATGAAAAAATTACTCTGAAAGCTGAAATACCTGTACACTTTCGAACTATTTTGAAAGATTTGAATCTGAGTGATCAAGTATTGTAGCATTCTCAGATATCTTTTCTCCGATTTCCCTTATTTTGGAAGAATAAAATTACACCCTATGAATAAAAAACTCTTGGGATTTGGTTTAGCATTACTGCTGGCCAATCCTCTTTTTTCCCAAAAAGTAGCTATTGAAAAAGCATTTAATAATCAATCTGCATTAGAGGATTTCAGGTATTTAGCTTCAGATGAGTTAATGGGGCGAGATCCTGTAAGGCCGGAGATTGAACTTGCCTATAACTACATTGCTTCAGAACTTAAAAAAGCAGGAGCAAAAATGATCCCTGGGGCTAATGGCTATTTCCAGAATATTCCATTTAGAATGTCTTCTCCTCCAAGTACCGGACAGATCAAATTGGGCAAGAATACATTTGAACAAGGTAAAGATTTATTGGTCCTAGACGGGAAGTCCATTTCTGGATCCTATGAATTGGTTGATGTCGGTTTTGGTCTTGAAGAGGATTTTCAAGGAAAAGATTTAAAAGGAAAAATAGCAGTTTCCAATGTTGGCGCGCCTGATAGATTAGGTCCTGCTGATTTATTCGCCTTGGGTAGAGAAAAAACTGCCAGAGCTCAAGAAAGTGGTGCAATTGCCTTAATTGAGAGATTTAATGTACCGAGCGTACCATGGCAACTGGTTTCCAATTTCCTAAATAGACCAACTCTGGGAGTAGATCAAGGCGAAAGCTCTGAGCTCACCTATATCTGGATAAAAGACATGGACAATGGAGTTCGTTCAGCTATGGCAGATCAGAGCATCTCTAAAGCTGACTTGATGATATCTGGTAAAACCAATAAAAATATTGACGGGAAAAATGTTGTAGCTTGGATTGAAGGTACAGATCCTCAATTAAAAAATGAATATGTATTGCTTTCCGCACATTATGACCATGTGGGTGTAGGAAGACCTGATGCTGAAGGTGATTCAATTTATAATGGAGCAAGAGACAATGCTGTTGGAACCGTAGCAGTAATGAATGCCGCAAGATTCTTTGCAAAAAATCCTCCAAAACGGTCCATTCTCCTAGCCCTTTGGACAGCTGAGGAAAAAGGCCTGCTCGGTTCTGCTTATTTTGCAGAAAATCCATTAATCCCACTTAATCAGGTGATTTTCAATCTGAATATTGACAACGGAGGTTATAATGATACTTCAGTCATCACTGTAATTGGTCTAGGGAGAACTACAGGAGATGATCAAATTTCAAAAGCAGTCAGTGAATTTGGATTAAAAGCAATACCTGATCCTGCTCCAGAGCAAGGACTTTATGACCGTTCCGATAATGTGAACTTTGCCAGAAAGGGTATCCCCGCTCCTACCTTCTCTTTGGGTTTTCAAGCCTTTGATGATGAAATTCAAAAGTACTATCACAAGCCTGGAGATCATGTGGAGAATTTTGATTTGGATTATGCCATCAAGTATTGGAAGTCCTACATTTTGGCGGCACAGCTAATTGCCAATGATTCTTCTAAGCCAGTTTGGGTGGCTGGTGATAAATATGAAAAAGCGGGAAAAGATCTTTACGGAAATTGATTCTAATGATATTGATTTAAAAACTGATTCATAAAAAAGCCCGAATTCAAATTGAATTCGGGCTTTTTCTTGTCCCCGTACGAAGTAGTCTTTTTAACCCGAAATATGCAGTAGACTTCTTATTACGAGTCCAAACCGCTTCAAAATCAATCGCTTTGCTGTATTTAGCTCAATCACCGTAGCAGTGCTATGCTTCATTCGCTAAATACTTGATTTTATTGCGGTTTGACCTCTCACTACAGATTCTAATGCATAATCCGGGTTTAATTTTAAAATAACATGCCTGCGATTGTGGCAGTCATCAAACATGCAAGTGAAGCTGCCATTAGAGATTTCAACCCTAACCGGCTTAAATTTCCTTGCTGGTTTGGAGCAATGATAGAAATACCTCCCAATTGAATGGCTATTGAACTAAAGTTGGAAAAGCCACAAAGGGCATAAGTAGCAATGACAATTGATTTAGAGGAAAGAGAACCCATTTCCTTCATTTCTGAGAGAGAAAGATAAGCCACGAATTCATTGATCACTGTTTTTTGTCCAAGCAAACTTCCCACCTGCAAGGTATCAGACCATTCCACACCTATCACCCAAGCAAAAACCCGGAAGATCTGGCCAAAGATATATTCCAGAGAAAACCCTTGAAACTGTCCACCAGTTGAGCTTGCCACGAAGGAATTCAGACCTGTATATTCTCCAAGTAATCCAGTCAGTAAATAGTTGACTGCTGCAATCACGGCAATAAAAGCCAATAGCATGGCACCTACATTCAGAGCGAGTTTTAATCCCTCCGATGCTCCAATAGACATGGCATCTATCAAATTGACTCCCATACTTTCCTCATTCACTTCCAATTTATCTTGAACCAACTCCTTTTCTGTTTCAGGAATAAAGATCTTGGATAACACTATGGCTGCAGGCGCATTCATGATACTTGCTCCTAAAAGATAAGCAGCAAACTTACTTTGCTCTTCTAAGCTATCTCCTCCTAAGAAGGCTACATAACCTGCCAAAACCCCTCCGGCAATAGTTGCCATACCTCCTGTCATCAAGCACATTAGCTCAGATTTACTCATATGAGGAATAAAAGGTCTGACTAGTAATGGAGCCTCTGTTTGTCCCAGGAAAATATTTCCGGCAGCTGACAGACTCTCGGGACCCGAAAGCCTCATAGTGCGGGCCATCACCCAAGCAATGCCGAATACAATTTTTTGGAGAATTCCTAAATAATAAAGCCCTGCTGATACAGTAGAAAAGAATATGATGGTAGGAAGTACTTTGAATGCAAAAATAAACCCGAAGCTATCTCCTGCTAGATCACCGAAAATGAATCTTGCCCCATCTTCCGAGAAACTAAGAAACTTTACGAAACCTTCCGAAAGCAAGGCAAAGCCACTAGCAACGATTGGTACTTTGGTAATCAAAAAACCAAAAATCAACTGCAGGATGATACCTATACCGACTAACCTCCAGTCTATTTTCTTCTTATTATTTGAAAAAATAAAGGCCACCAATACAATGACCAATAGTCCGAAGACTCCTCTGATGTAATCCATGCGATCTAATTATCAAATCAAGGGCTAAAAATAGGTAAGTCAGAGGCAAGAAAAAAGTCCTGATTTCTCAGGACTTTCAATTTGCTTAATTTCTTTTATTTATTTCATCCCTGATTCTGGCTGCTTTTTCATAATCTTCATTATTAATAGCTTTTTCTAGCATCTGATTCAACTTATCCAAACTAAAATCCTTCAACGAAGGCTCTTTTTTGGAGGTGAATTTTTGGGTTGGTTTTTTTTGCGGAGAACTGCTTTCCTTTTCCTCAACTTCAAAATGCTCCACTGCGCCTTCAGACATGGCCTTTTCACTACAGTAAATAGGGCTTCCAAATCGAATAGCAATAGCAATGGCATCTGATGGTCGGGCATCAATTTCGGCGTCTATCAAGTCACTTTTACACTGAATTTTGGCATAAAATACGCCTTCCTTCATGTCTGTTATGACTATTCTATCAATGTCAAAATTAAAACCATGAGCAAAAGACTTGAAAAGATCATGAGTCATTGGCCTGTTGGGAATGATTTTTTCAATTTCCAAGGCTATGGCCTGAGCTTCAAACATACCAATCACGATAGGAAGCCTTCTTATACCACCTACCTCTCCCAAGACCAGGGTAAAGGAGCCTGATTGGGAATGATTGGACGAAAGGCCCAAAATCTCAAGTTCTATGAGTTTCTCCACAAAAATTTAAAGTTCTGCTTTAAGTGCTTCGTTTAATTTAGGAACGACCTCAAATGCATCTCCAACTATCCCATAATCCGCAGCTTTAAAGAAAGGAGCTTCTGGATCTTTATTGATAACTACAATACACTTGGAGGAATTTACTCCTGCAAGATGTTGAATCGCTCCTGAAATTCCTATTGCAACGTATAAAGAAGGTGCAACTTTTACTCCTGTTTGCCCTACGTGCTCATGGTGAGGTCTCCAACCAATATCAGAAACTGGCTTAGAACATCCTGTAGCAGCACCAAGCGTTTTAGCTAAATCTTCAATCATACCCCAGTTTTCAGGACCTTTCATTCCTCTTCCACCGGAAACTACGATGTCAGCTTCAGGAAGTAATACCTCACCTGTAGCTCTTTCAGTAGCAGTAATCTTGGAACCAAAATCAGAATCCGGAATATTCACTTCCAAAGATTCAACAGCCGCATCTGCTCCATCAATTTTAAGGTCAATGGCATTTTTCTTAATAGCTAAAATTTTGTTTGCAGTAGTTAAGCTAGTTTCAGCAAATGCCTTACCTGTATAAATACTTCTTTTAACTATATAACCGGAATCTGTATTTGGCAATTCTACTACATTAGAAACTAATCCTGCATTGACCTTAATGGCCAATCTGGCAGCAACAGCGTCTCCTAATGATGATTTCGCCAAAACCACGGTTTTAGACCCTGTTTTCTCAAATGCCTGGGCCACAGCAGTAGCATGAGCCTGAATCACCCCTGCATCCAATCTGCTATCCGATGCATGAAGTACTTTGGTTGCACCTGCTTTCCCCACTGAAGCCAATTCAGCCTGATCGACTGAACCTAATGCCACAGCGATTACTTCCCCTTCTCCTGTTTTAGCAGCTAAGGCACTTGCAAATGAAACAGCCTCAAGACTAGTTTTTTTGATTTTACCTTCTGCCTGCTCTATATATACTAATACTGACATAATTTACTGATTTAATGTAAGTTAAAAATAATTACTTAAAGTACCTTGGCATCGTTTTTCAACAATTTCACCAACTCGGCTACATTGTCTTTGTCAACCAATTTTACAGCACCTTTAGCAGGTGGTAATTGATACTTTTGAGTTTCGGCCTGAGTTTCTTCAGTCACTGGATCCACCACATTCAATGGTTTTGTTCTCGCTGACATGATTCCTCTCATATTAGGGATTTTCCATTCTGCAATTGGCTCCTGACATCCTGCAATGAGTGGCAATTGAGCTTCAAGCATTTCTTTCCCACCCTCAATTTCTCTAGCCATTTTTACAGTGGTTCCTTCCACATCTAATTTCATGACAGGAGAGAAAGAAGGCATTCCCAAAAGCTCTCCTACCATACCGTGAACCATTCCACCATTGAAATCGATTGATTCTCTACCCATCAAAATCAGGTCATATCCACCTTCTTTTGCATAATGAGCGATTTGTTTGGCTACAAAAAAGGAGTCTTTTGGATTTGAATTGACACGAATGGCATCATCGGCACCAATTGCCAAAGCCTTTCTCAAAGTTGGCTCAGTTTCAGCCTCCCCTACATTCAATACTGTTAACTTACCTCCGGTTTGATCTCTTAATTCAACCGCTCGCGCTAAAGCATAGTCATCATAGGGTCCGATGATGAACTGAACTCCTGTGGTGTCAAACTTGGTATTATCGGCAGTAAACTGAATCTTTGAAGTCGTATCCGGCACATGAGTGATACAAACAAGAATCTTCATTGGTTTAGGATTAGATTATTTTAGATTTATTTGCCGTGAAAATAACAGTCAGACCTTAATTAAAAAAACAATTCATGCCCTATTTAGACAGGAAAAGCCTTTTAAAACAATATATTTCCGAAGAACCTAAAAATCCCTTCAATTGGTATGCATTGGCCTTGGAGATTCAGGAAAATGAGCCAGAAGAAGCAAAATTGATTTTTGAAAAATTATTGCAAGAATTTCCAGACTATTTACCTACCTATTACCAAGCAGCTTTTCTTTTCGATTCGCTTGGTATGCTAGATCAGGCTAAAAAAACTTTTGAAGGAGGTATAAATTTGGCAACAAGCCTCCAGGATCAAAAGGCTATCAAAGAGCTAAAAAATGCTTACCAAAATTTCTTGTTCGAAAATGATTTGGATGAGGAGATTTAAAAAATTTGAAGCAGGGAAAGATTTTTTAAAATTTAAAAAAACATACCAACACTGACTAAAATCATATTTCCAAATTTGTATTAATAACTTATCAATCAGATATTTATGCAAAGCAATCTGATGGTACAATGGCTGTTTCTCATGAGAAAATATACGACTACTTTTTTCCCTTCTTGAAAGAGTCAGGAAAAAAATATCGAAAGACAAGTTTGGTCAAAGCCAAATTAGCCGAACCAGGTCAAGAAGTAATTACAAAGACTTCAGATGGAGTTGAAATTAAATGCAAAGCAACTAAAGGAGATTTATTGATTGAAAATCAAACAAGCACCGGAGAAGTTTACTTGATGAAAGGGGATAAATTTGAGAAGCGTTATCAAATGAAACAAGCCCTAGATAAGGGCTGGGCTGTATACCAGTCCAATTTTCCAATAGAGGCTATCCAACTCGAAACCAAGCATTTAACTGATTTAGGGATAGATTCTGAATTTGAATTTGAAACTCCATGGCAAGACACTATGAAAGCCCTCATAGGTGATTTCATAGTTCTCTCCAGTGATGATTCTGGCTTTTATAGAATTGCTCAAAAGGAGTTCTTGGAGACCTACAAGGAGGTTTAAGGCTTTAACACAATTTTTCCCATTTGCTTACCGGCCTTCATCCGATCAAAAGCTTCGACTGCTTTTTCAAAAGAGAAAACTTGGTCTACAATTGGTTCAATGGATTTTTCATTTACAAATGCCAACATTTGCTCAAAATCCTGATCTGAACCCATGGTACTACCCATGATTTTCAGTTGATTCCAAAAAATCCTTCTGGCTTCCAGTTTTCCGGGATTTCCCAAAGTCGCACCATAAAAAACTATTCTCCCTCCAGGATTAGCCACTTTAATCAGATCATTCAAACTATCGCCAGCGGCACCATCAATGATTAAATCAAATCCACCAGCCTGTTCTAAGGCCTGATCAGTCCAGTTTTCATTTTTGTAATTGAAACCTGCCTTTACGCCTAAACCCAAAGCTTTTTGAATCTTATCCTCACTGCTACTACTCACATGAACCTCTGCTTGAAGACCTATTGCAAACTGTGCCGCAAACTGTGCTACGCCTCCTCCAAAACCAGTAATCAACACTTTTTCACCAGGTTGGCAGTTCCCTTGATAAGTCAATGCCCTAAAGGCTGTTAATCCTGCCAAAGGCAAGGCCGCAGCTGACTCAAAAGTCAAGTGAGAAGGCTTTAGATGTACTCTATCTGCCGGTACGAGCAATTCTTCGGCAAGTGCTCCATTCCCGGGCATTCCCAAAATTTGAAAGTCTTTGGATTGAACTTTTTGATTTTGACCCCAGTTCAATGCGGGATTAATGATCACCTCCTGCCCTACTTCAAGACCCGAAACACCAGCTCCCAATTCCGAAATAACTCCGGCTCCGTCAGAACCTAAGACTACTCCGTTTTTTAAATTAGGATAAAGTCCTTGTCTGCACCATTCATCCCGATGATTCAAAGCAGCTGCCTTAATCTGGATTTTTACCTCTCCTGGTCTAGGACTAAGGGAATTAAGACTTTTTAATTCAATTTTATTCTCTAATTCTCTATTGAGTACAATTCCTTTCATTATTAAAAATCAGTGGGTTTAGAATCCTTATTCAGCAAATCGTCAATATCATCATTTGCTTTACTCTGAAGCTTGATGGTTCTACCCGAATCAAATTCTCCCGCTCCTGTTGATTGAGAAGAGAATTTATTACCATACATCGGTTCTGCCGGCATATGCCCAGGATCAAAATTTCCAAAATTCTCTAAGTCTGTGAACTTGGTGTATTTACCGATGAATCTGAGTTTCACTGTATCCAAAGAACCATTTCTGTGCTTGGCAATAATTACCTCGCCTACTCCTTGGGTTGACATTCCTTCATCTTCAGTGATGCCATAATATTCCGGTCGGTAAAGGAACATAACCATATCCGCATCCTGCTCGATAGCTCCAGATTCCCTCAAATCTGATAGTTGAGGGCGTTTATCTCCTCCTCGTGTTTCCACGGCTCTTGACAACTGAGAAAGGGCAATTACCGGAATAGCGAGCTCTTTAGCGATCTTCTTCAAGGCTCGGGAAATACTCGCAATTTCCTGTTCACGGTTTCCGCCATTTCCGCCTCCTTTGGAGTCACCTGACATCAATTGCAAATAATCGATTACAATCATTTGAATGTCATGTTGCGCTTTCAGCTTTCGGCATTTTGCTCTTAATTCCAAGATGGAAAGAGCCGGAGTGTCGTCAACAAATAAGGGAGCTTTCGAGAGCTTGGCCGTTTTATGAACCAACTGAGCCCATTCATGCTCTGCTAAGGATCCTTTTTTGATTTTTTCAGAGTCCAATTCAGCTTCTGAAGATATCAGACGATTTACTAATTGAACAGATGACATTTCCAGAGAGAAAATGGCTACCGGACGACTATGGTCTACTGCAGCATTTCTTAGAACAGATAGAACGAAAGCCGTTTTACCCATTGCAGGACGAGCTGCGATAATTACCAAATCAGATTTTTGCCATCCTGAAGTAACTCTGTCTAATGCTGTAAATCCGGAGGGAACCCCCGTCAAACCATCTTTTTGATGTTTCTTAGACTCCATTTCAGCGATTGCTTCCCGCATGATAGACTTCATATCCGAATAGTTTTTTCGGATATTTTTCTCAGAAATTTCGAAAAGCGATTGCTCCATTTTATCCAGCAATTCAAAGACGTCGGTGGTATCTTCGAAAGCATCTTTTTGGATCTCTGAAGCTATACTGATCAGTTCACGCTTGATAGCCTGCTCAGTAATAATCCTCGCATGGTATTCAATATTGGCAGCTGAGGCTACTTTTGAGGTTAATTCTGTCACATAAAATGCACCTCCTGCTATTTCCAGAGCACCATTTTTTCTCAATTGAGACGTGACAGTCAATAAATCGATCGGCTGAGAATCGGTGAATAGGTCCAAAATCGCCTGAAAAATAACCTTATGAGCATCCTTGTAAAAAGATTCAACTTTCAGGATGTCAATCACATTGGTTAAGGCATCCTTTTCCAACATCAAGGCTCCCAAAACAGCTTCTTCCAAATCCACAGCCTGAGGAGGTACTTTTCCCAGGTTATTTGGATTATCGAAACTTGGCTTTTTTCGGGTGATTCTAGGGTTATTCGGCTTTTCGGTCATAGAACAAATGTATTCGCTTTAGTTCAAGAGTTTTGAACAAGTTTTCCAATACTTATCAACAAAAATCAATCCGTTTGAAAATCAGCGCTCTTTAAAATGAACACCATTTCTATATCCCCGGAACATACTGCAGAGCAAGGCCCAGGAAAAATGCCAAAGCATTTCGGAAAGTGGGATATTAAAGATTCGAAAACCTAAAATAGGTTCATTCAGCATCCCATAAGTATCCCAGAAATGAGGAAATAATAATTTGAAATTGATCAAATAAATCAAAAATGAAATCCCCAAAGTGGCAAAAGCGGAAATGATGGATATCCTTATCAAATCTGGTCTTTGAGTCCAAATATATACGGATAGACAAAAGAAGGTCAGAAAGGTCACATAGCCTGAATGAATTCCAAGTCCAATGCTGAAAAAGGTTAAACTGGAGCAACCGAGAACAAAAAGGATAAATAAGTCCCGGTTTTTAGGTGGGCTAAATTTTTCCGTATCTACTTCTCTCTTGGTAAAGGCTGAATGTATATAACCTCCAACTCCAAATAGGGCAAAACCAATGATGAAGTCTTCTATGCTCGCTATCCCTTCACCCATGAGTGTTGGAGGTCTCCAATAATCCCTGAAATACCAAACTTCAGCGATCACCCCCATGATTCCGCCGATAAACCCAACTTGAACCATCCCTCTTTTCCAGGGACTTTTCCAATAAACGAATGCCCATGCAAGCATAAATAGCAATGACATTGACAAATAGGCAAATCGGTCCTCGAGCATTTTCACAATCTTATTGAGGCGCGAAATTAACCAAAAACTTAATAGCTCAAAAAAATCATTGATGCATTAACTTTATAAAGCTTTTCCCTTCAAAATCCTTTAAGTTTGAATTTTTAACACTAAACCAACAGCATGAAGAACTATCATTTTATAGCCATTGGAGGAGCTGTAATGCACAATTTGGCTTTAGCTCTTGTAAAGAAGGGATACCAAGTAACGGGTTCAGATGATGAAATTTATGAGCCTTCCAAAAGCAGATTGGCGAAGGCCGGGATATTACCCCAAAAATATGGTTGGTTCCCTGAAAAAATTCATTCTGGCCTAGATGGAATCATTCTAGGAATGCATGCCAGAATAGATAACCCTGAATTGGTTAAGGCGAAAGAATTGGGCATTCCAGTTTTTTCTTTCCCTGAGTTTATATACAATCAGAGCAAAGATAAAAAACGGGTAGTGATCGCTGGGTCTCACGGCAAAACCTCTATCACTTCCATCATCTTGCATGTTCTCAAGGATCAGGGAGTAGAATTTGATTATTTGGTCGGCGCACAAATTGAGGGTTTCGACCTAATGGTTCAACTCTCTAATGCTCCAATAATCATCATTGAAGGCGATGAATATCTTACCTCACCTTTGGATAGAAGACCAAAGTTTTTCCATTACAAGCATGACATCGCCTTGCTTTCTGGTATTGCTTGGGATCATTTCAATGTCTTCCCAGATTTTGAAGAATATAAAGACCAGTTTAAACAACTCATTAATCTCACTCCGGCAGATGGTGAATTGATCTATTGTATTGCTGATCCATTGGTCAATGAAGCAGTAGAAAGCAGTTCAATTCTGGGAAAGAAAACTCCATACGCTGCGCATCCAGCTAAAATTGAGCTGGGAAAAACCTATTTAGAGACCTTGGGAGGACCTGTTCCTGTTCAGATTTTCGGTGAGCACAATCTTCAAAATCTCCATGGTGCAAAAAAGGTATGCGAGTCATTAGGAATCAGTGAGCTGCAGTTTTATCAATCCATTCCTCTCTTCAAAGGAGCAGCAAAAAGAATGGAATTAGTCAAAGAGAAAGAAGACAGAGCCATGTACAGAGATTTTGCTCATGCTCCATCCAAATTAAAAGCAACTGCCAGCGCAGTAAAGAATCAATTTCCTGATAGAAAATTAGTTGCTGTTCAGGAATTACACACCTATTCTTCTTTAAATCAGGACTTTTTACCGAATTATGCTCATACAATGGATACAGCTGATGAGGCAATTATCTATTTAAATCCACATGCGGTAGCCCTCAAAAAGCTGAAGTTGATGGATGAAGAAACCCTGAGAAATGGATTTAAAAGGCAGGATTTACGATTATTTACCGATAGTCAGGAGTTAAAATCGTACCTTTTGAGTCTTGATTATAAGAATACCAACCTGCTTTTGATGAGTTCGGGAAATTATGACAACATGGACTTGGAAGGAATCAAGGCAAAATTTGATTAAAATGAATTTAAACTTAAAAAACTCAATTGCTTTTTTTGATCTGGAAGCTACGGGAACCAATGTAGGAACCGATCGCATCGTTGAAATCTCAATTGTAAAAGTACACCCCAACGGTGGCCAGGATATTTACACTAAAATTGTTAATCCAGGAATTCCAATTCCTCTAGAATCTTCTCTCATTCATGGGATTTATGACAAAGATGTCAAAGGGGAACCTTCTTTTAAGGAATTAGCCAAAGACATACATCAGTTTATAGGACATTCAGACTTAGCCGGCTTTAACGTTCTAAAGTATGACATTCCTTTATTGGTGGAAGAGTTTCTAAGAGCAGGTATAGATTTCGATTTGGATAAAAGAAATCTATTGGATGCGCAGAAGATTTTTCACCTGATGGAAAAGCGTAACCTGACTGCTGCTTATAAATTCTATTGTGGAAGAAAGCTGGAAAATGCGCATAGTGCGGAGGCAGATACACTTGCTACCCTAGACGTATTCCGAGCTCAAGTAGAGAGATATGCCGGTGAAGAAGTAGAAGATTTACAGGGAAATAAACTGGGAGTCTTTGAAAACGACATGAAAAAAATTCACGACTTAGTGAATGAAAAAATGGTAGATCTGGCTGGAAGATTTATTTTTAATTCGGAAGGTGTTGAAATATTCAATTTCGGAAAGCACAAAGGCAAAACGATTGAGCAAGTGTTAAAAGAAGAGCCTGGCTATTATGATTGGATGATGCGAGGAGATTTTCCATTAGATACCAAGCGAAAACTTACTCAGGTGAAATTGAGGGGTTTTGGTGCAAAATAAGAATCAAAAAAGGTAGTGAGTTCCAAAGATGAAAACTCACTACCTTTTTTTATCTATTTATTATAGTACTCCAAGGCTTTAGGCATATTCGCGTTTAATCGCTCTATTCTCCTATCTGGCCCAGGGTGAGTAGATAGAAATTCTGGTGGAGCTTCTCCCCCTGCAGCTGCCATTCTTTCCCAGAATACCGGAGCCTCTCTTGGATCATATCCCGCCATTGCCATGAATATCAAGCCCAATTCATCTGCTTCCAATTCATGCTTTCTGGAGAATTTCAGCATTCCCAATTGACTTCCTATACCTACTGATTGTAGAAAAATCTGTTGCATCAAAGTAGGGTTCTGTCCCATGGCAGCAGAAAACACACTTAATCCCAAATTGGCAACCATCGCATTGGACATACGCTCCCGAGCATGAGAAGCTACAGCATGAGCCACTTCATGGCCCATTACTACGGCAATTCCCAATTCGTCTTGAGTGATTGGTAAAATCCCTGTGTAGTAAGCTACTTTTCCACCAGGCATACACCAAGCATTCACTTGATCAGATTCGATCAGATTGAATTCCCATTCAAAATCATTAACCAATTCTTGATATCCTTCTTGAATCAAAAAGGCCTCTACAGCTTTAGCGACTCTATTTCCAACCTTCACTATCAACTGACCATCCTTGGTATTTGTAAGGAGCTTGCTCTCCTTTTTAACTTGTTCGTATTGTTCATTAACCAAAGGCATAATTTCTTCATGAGAAACCGCAGCCAATTGCCTTCTGCCCGTAATTGGTACTTTGGCACAGGAGTAGACAAAGAACCCTAAAAGAAAAATGACTAGTAGTTTTTTCATAAGTATTAGTTTAAGCTTTACAATAAAATTCAAAAAGGATACCAAGGTTTAAATCAATGGTAAAAATTAGTACTTTAAGTGAAAATTTACATCATGGAAACTGTGAGTACTGCTGCTAATCTACACAAAGAGGCTTTGGAATACCAAAGAAAAATGACCAACCCGATCATCTTTTGGTTTGCAATGTTGGTCAAACTGCCTTCAGCTGTTTTTTGGAGATTAAAAATCAAGACATTGACAGTTGAAAAATGTGAAGTTACTATTCCTTTTTTCTGGAGAAGTCAGAATCCTTTTCGATCCATTTATTTTGCAGCCTTGGCTGGAGCAGCTGAACTAAGTACAGGTGCATTATGTCAATTAGCCCTTGCTGGGAAAGGTAAATTCAGCATGCTGGTAGTGGATTTTCGAGCTGAATACAGTAAAAAAGCAGATACCAAGATCACTTTTTCCTGTGATCAGGGATTGGAGTTGTTTGATTTGATTGAAAAAATGACTGTAGGCGATACCAATCAACTCACCATGATCTCCAAAGGTAAAAACAAAAATGGAAATGAGGTTGCTAGGTTTTATGTCACTTGGTCTTTCAAGCGAAAAGCCTAATAAGAAAGCATAGACTCCAACTCAAAAAATTCAAAAAGGCTTCTTTGCACCCGATCTTTGGACCAATCCAAAAATTCATGTGCTTGATGAAATTGATTGAATTTGATAATCATTTGATCCCATGAAGCCGAATCCAAATCATACTTGATTTTCAATTCCTGCTTAATTGAATCAGATTCAATAATCTCATAATACCCTGCCCTTCTAGCATGCCATATTTTTTTTCGCTCATATTCCCTAGCCAAACGCGCCTTTTTGGTAAAATATGAAATTGGTCCACTGATGGTAATTCCACCATTTGGATCATCGCTTTTCGTTCCCACGAGAACCTCACCTTTTCTAGATGGCAATTCTTCTTCATTTTCATCTCTCAATACCAATCTCCCATCTTTGAAGCGATAGGAATAAGGCTTCTCCCTTACTTCAAAAGTCGGCAGAAAACGGGCTTTATCCTGTAACTCAATCAAGAAATAGCGCTCAGCCGAAAGCACCTTTTTTTGACTGATAAATCCGGGAAAACTTATTAATATAGAATCACCTGGAAATGCCTTTACTGAGAAGTAACCTCTTGAATTTGACAGTGAGTTATCGTCTTTACCGATGAGCTCAACTTTCACTCCCTCTAAATAGGCCTTATCATTGCTATCCAGAATATTTCCAGAATAGGTGATTTGAGCGCTTGCTGAAAAGCTTAGCAACAGAAAGACAAGAAGGGATAAAATTCTCACCTTGAAAAGTAAATAGGTCCTCTCGATTTCTGAAAAATTGAGGGTTAAAAGTCCTTAATCCTTACTTAATTTCCAATAACATGTCTGTTCCTAAAAACTCCGGGGTTTCCGTTCTGTACCAAGATCTGTTGGTTGGAATTTTCAAGCCATTGTGTTCAGTAAGTCCTTCCAAATAAATGATTTCCCCTTTTTTTGTTGTCTCATCCTGATAGAATTTATAAGCTTCCATGGCATAAGTTTGAGGGTCTAGGTAGAAATACCAAACGTCCTTTTCATAAGGAACCCTCACTACCAGATAAGATTTACCATTCAATTCTTCTTGCGTAACCTTATCATCGATTTGTTTTCCAGGGTCTTGCAATTTCATAGGTAATCCCCATAGATAAGTATAATAGTTTCTCATACGGAAAGCTCTTTCAGCTTCAATTTCTCCTTCAAATACCTGAATTGAATCATTCCAAACCAAATAATGAAGCCCTTCTATTCGGTAAACCATTTTGGATAAGTTATTCTCGAAGGATACTTCATAAAACCTGGAGTCTCTTCCTGCAGGAAGGCTATCCTGAATCACTAAAGTGCTCTTAAAATTTTTCCATTGATCCTTCGGATCATGAAACTCAATACTTTTCTTAATCAATTCATTTCCAGTTAATTCCATATTACTCTTTGTGCTACAAGAAAAAATAGAAATGATAAATATGAATGAGAATAAAAACCGCATGACCTTTTTTTTACTAATCTACTTATTTTGGTGAGATGAATCAGCTTTTGACCAGAATAGCACCAACTCCAAGTGGGTATTTGCATTTAGGAAATGCCTATTCTTTTTTAGTCACGAAGGCAATCGCTGAGAAATTTGGAGCAAAAATCCTCTTGAGAATTGATGACTTGGATAGAGATCGATTCAGAGAAGAATACGTTCAGGATATTTTTGATTGCTTGGACTTTCTGGGAATCAATATTGATCAAGGGCCTAGGAACTTGCAAGATTTTCATCAAGAATGGTCACAAATTCACCGATTTGGGCTTTATGAGCAAGCATTGGAAAAATTGAGAGTGGACAAAAAGGTCTTTGCATGCACTTGTTCCAGAAAGAAAATCAGCCAATTAGATTCCTCCGGTTATTATTTGGGACATTGCCTGGATCGAAAAATACCTTTACAAAGACCTGAAGTAGCCTGGCGACTGGATACTTTAGACGCTGATCTGATCAAATTAAAAGACATTCATGATCGCATGCATTTCGAGGTGATTCCAGAAGATGTAGCCTTCTTTGTTGTTAGAAAAAAAGACCGACTTCCCTCCTACCAATTAACTTCTTTAATTGATGACATCCATTTTGGAGTTAATCTGATTGTTAGGGGAAAAGACTTGTATTCGTCCAGTATCGCTCAAACTTATCTAGCAGAGCAGTTGAATCTAGCCGCTTTTCAAGAGAGTCGATTTTTTCATCATGAGTTAATGAAAGGACCCAAAAAGAAAAAGCTTTCTAAAACCGATGGGGCTACATCTATCAAACAGCTTAGAAAGGATGGAAAGTCACTCAATCAGGTAATAGAAATGATTGGGGACTATCTGGGTAAACCTTTTCAAAATTACGATGACATCAAAAAAACAATCTCCTGAACGTCATCAACATCCAGGAGATTGAATTCTTAGAAGCCAAAAAAAGACTTTAGGATATCCCGATTAGATCAATCATGTAAGTAATATTCCTTTGATGAAGCGAGGCCAATGCACCTGAACTTATTGGTGGAAACTTACACTTTTTCGATTTTCACTTATCCTTCAGCCTTTTTTCAATTATTTATATTTGGCAGGCATATTTGGGGCTACCATAGATTTTTGAATGAATTGGCGGATATCTTCATTGGAAGTAGCCAAATCCTCAGCTCTCAAGTACATCATATGTCCAGATCTATAGCCTTTAAAGGAGAGTCTATCTGACATCTTGCCATTAGGGTCTATATGCCAAAGGCTATATTTTGCATTAAAGAAATCAGTACCGCCATCAAAATATCCGGATTGAACCATCACGTGCAAATAAGGATTTTGACGCATTGCCTGGCCTAGATCATAGCCCGTATTTTCATTAGATCTGTCCCAAGGGTGAACAGGCCCGAAAAGATTATAAGTAAGGTCTGATTTGAAACCCAATACGTTTCTTGCATAAATATTAAATGCAGGTGCAAAAGCATGATTCCAGCTAGTCAAGGCAGGATCAAAATCGTAGCGATCCCCAGCTTCCATTCTGTCAAAACCCTTATATCTACTGTCTAATCTACCAACAGTCATTCCTTCTTCTCTCAATAGTTCTTTCCAGAAGAAGCTGGTTGGAACCATCAAATTATGGTCAAGAATTACTTCTTTATTCAAACCTGAATAACGGGACATTTGTGTGGCAATTGCATCTCTTTCTTGTGCAGAAAGACTTCCTCCTTTCACCATAGCAGGAAGTACTTTTTCAATGGTGTATTTTTCTACTTCCGGTAAAATCTCATCTAAATCCTTGCTCTGAAGATCAGCAGGAAGCTGACCATGATACCAAGCGGTTGCTGCATAATAAGGCAGATAGTTAGCCATTTTCACTGGCCCTCCTCTGTCAATCCCCATATCAGTAGGTGAAACAAGGATCACCCCATTAAAATACATCCAATGAGCATTTTGTAATTGAGAAACCAAGCCAGCTACACGTGTGGTACCATAGCTCTCTCCTATTAAATACTTGGGAGAAGCCCATCTATTTTGTCTAGTCACAAAAGTATTTACCCAATCAGCTAAATACTTGATGTCAGAGTTGATTCCAAAAAAGGTAGATCTTGGAGTCTCAGAGTTCAAAATACGGGAATATCCTGTATTAACCGGGTCTACATAGACTATGTCGGCTACATCCAAGATCGAATGAGGATTGGATCTTGTACCATAAGGTTGCACTGGATAACCCTCATCATCAATATTCAATAATACAGGCCCTGTATAAGCCAAATGCATCCAAATAGAAGCTGAGCCTGGACCACCGTTGAAAGAGATCACCAAAGGGCGGGTTGCTTTGTTGGTGACATCAGTTCGCTCGTAATAGGTGTAAAACAAGGAAGCTATAGGCTCTCCATTATCGTCCCATACAGGCTGAGTACCCGCAGTGGATTTATATGGCACCCTTTTTCCTTTGATGGTGACTTCATGTGTTTTTTCTACAGAGGTTTCAACAGGCAGTTTGCGTGACTCCTGAGCCATCGTCAGGGAATAGCAAAGCATGAATGCCAATGAAAGGTAAATTTTTCTCATGAGTTTAGTGATTTAGATAGAAATCTAAGAGGAATGATAAAATATAGCAGATGCTTTTACACCAGTGGGCTATCCTTTACTTTCACTTACCAATTTAGCGATAACTACAGCTGGATATAAAATCCCAACTGTGCTCAAAAACACAGAAAGCATTTTAGACATGATATTCACAGGATACAAATCTCCAAACCCCACTGTGGTGAGGGATACCAAACTGAAATAAATATACTGAGCATAATCATCATCCAACCCTTGCAGATCCAGTTCACCTGAAATACTATTCCCTACTGTCAGATGGATAATTTCAAAAACAAAAGCCCCTAGTAAGGCCACACACAAATACACATTAATTGCACCAATGACTCTATAAACATTAATCTCCCTATCCCTAAATAAGAGCCTGATGTTCAGAAATATAAATATGGACATATTCAGTATACCTACAATTCTTTCTGTAAGGTAAAACTGAACTGGCAGGTCCGAAAACCTGAGAATCCTAAGTGTTAGTTGTGTGAAGAATAATAAGGCCGTAAAAATTATGAGGTATCTTTGAGTGGATGACCAAATCCCGGTAAAGAATAAAAAAAGAAATACCAAGTTCACGAATATCATCTCCACATGACCATATTCAATTAATATAGGGAGAATGAAAATGGTAAACAGTAGAATCAGCAAAAGCAAGCCAAAACTACCGTCAGTCAACCAATATTCGGTAAAATTGGTAAATACTCTTCTAAGTGTCCTTTTTTTAAAATCTTTTACTTCCTGAAAACTTTCTTTCATTACACTTCAATAAATCCCTGAAGAACAGCGACTGCTTTTCCTCTTAATATTACTCGATCATCGTGTTTTTCCAAAAATAATTTTCCACCTCTTTTACTAGCCTGATATGCTTTCAACTGCATCTTACCAGTTTTTTGATACCAAAAATCCATCAAAGCGCAGTGTGCAAAGCCAGTGACAGGATCCTCAGGTACTCCCACGTTGGGTCCAAAAAACCTGGAAACAATGTCAAAGTCTTCATTCCCTGCGGCGGTAATGATAAAGCCTTCTTCGCTGTGAGCTGCAATTTCCATAAAATCAGGCTTAAGTCTTTTTACAGCCTCTGCTGACTCCAGTTCAAAAATCCAATTCTTTCTTAATTGTGCAGCGGATATGATCTTTTCTCCAAATAATTCACTTTTAAAATGTGGATGCAGATCTTCAAAAGTTGGGATCAAAGGAAAATTCATTTCCAATCCATCCTCATTTCCTATTACTCTCAATTCACCACTTAAAGTGTGAAAATGAATCGTTTCTCCTGCCTCGGCCCAACCTTTTTGAAGCATCCAAAATGAAGATGCCAATGTAGCGTGCCCACATAGATCAATTTCCAAAGTAGGAGTAAACCAGCGTAGGGAAAAATGATTGGGGTTATCTGTTCGCTGCACGAAGGCAGTTTCACTCAGATTCATCTCCATCGCTATGGACTGCATCAACTCTTTTTCTAATGGTTCATCCAGCAAGCATACACCCGCTGGATTGCCTGAAAAAGCCTTTTCAGTAAATGCGTCTACAACAGCTATCTCTAATCTCATCAGTATCTTTCTTTTAGAATATTCAAATGGTGAATGAAATGTCCAGGAATAATCCAAAACAAGGCTCTCGGAGTGATGGTGTTTCCATTCGCTTCGCCTCTAAAATCCAAGACATCTTCACGAAGTGTTTGAACCAAAGTCATCAAGGCTCTTCTTTGAGCTTCAAAGTCTTTGATTAGTAAGTCAGCTTGAACCGAACCAAAGCGGGCATTCAATACATAAGGATCCTGATCAAAACCCGGTAAAGCTGATTTTTCACCTCTCGCAAAACACAATGCCCGAAAAGTCATAATTCTTTCTGTATCTATAACATGACCCAGGACTTCTTTGGGTGACCATTTTCCACTTTGGTAAGGATGGTCAGACCAATTTTCACGTTTGGATGCAAATAAGCTTTTCAAGTCCTCAATTTGACTTTCCACCAACTCGCAAAAAGGAGTTTCGGGAACCAAGTCAATATAAGTCGAATAATAAGCAGGGTATTCGCCTTTGTTAGGAAGTAAGAAGGTGTTCATGTAAAATTATGCTGTTATTTTAAAGTCTGAGGGTAAATTTAGGCTTAAGCAATTAATCAACCTTACCATGCGTAAAATTTTATACACCCTACTGTTGGGGATTTTTTCCCAGCAGATCATTGCACAAACATTAATCATCCGAAATCCTGAAATAGACCAAATGGTACAGGAAATTTCTGCGGATACTTTGGAGTCCTATGTGAGAAAACTAGCTTCATTTAACTCCAGACACACATTAAATACCGATGCTGTAAATGGAATGCCTGCTGCTCAGAACTGGGTACTTTCTAAATTTAATCAATTTGCCAAAAACTCATCAGGTAGAATGAGTGCAGAAATCGAGCGTTTTACAATTCCTGCTGATGGAAGAAGAATAGAAAAGGACTCCCCTGCTGCTAATGTGGTGGCTACAATAAAAGGCACAGATCCAAACGATAACAGGATATTTATCATCTCCGCCCATATGGATTCACGAAATAAAAATGTGATGGATCCCGATAATCAGGCTCCTGGAGCCAATGATGATGGAAGCGGTACTGCGGCTGTGATTGAATTGGCAAGAATCATGGCTTCACATTCTTTTCCTACCACCATCAAATTTGTGGCATTTACAGGGGAAGAGCAAGGTCTTAAGGGTGCAACCTACATGTCGGATAAAGCCAAAGAAGAAGGTTGGAATATCGCTGCAGTACTCAATAATGATATTGTAGGGAATAGTGAATCATCCGGAACATTGATCAAAGACAATCTCAAAATGAGAGTTTTTTCAGAAACTATTCCGGTGGCTGAAACTGAAAGAGAAGCTTCCATCAGAAGATATACTGGTTCGGATAATGACTCTGACTCCAGACTTCTAGCAAGATATATCAAGGAGCTTGGTGAAAGATATGTGGACCAATTTGAAGTTAAATTGATTTACAGAGCCGATAGATTCTTAAGAGGTGGAGATCAGACAGCTTTTGCCAGAAACGGTTTTACCGCTGTTAGAATGTCGGAAATGAATGAAAACTTCTACTATCAGCATGAAAATGTCCGTGTTGAAGATGGTATACAATATGGTGATTTGCCTGAGTTTATGGATTTTGAATATTTAAGAAAGGTTTCAGGAGTTAATTTAGCGTCCTTAGCAACCTTGGCCCATTCAGCCGGAAAACCAGAAAATGTGAGAATTGATGTGAGAGGATTGAGTAACCATTCCATCTTATTATGGGAAGCTCCGAAAGTTGGAAAAGTTAAGGGTTACTATGTCTTGATGCGTGAAACCTCCTCCCCCGTTTGGGAAAAGAAATTTTTCACTACAGACACAAATTTAACCTTACCATACTCCAAGGATAATTATTTCTTCGCTGTACAGTCTGTTTCCGAATACGGTGCTGAAGGATTACCTGTATTTCCATCTCCTTTGACCAGATAAAGGGGAAATTGAAATGCGATATAGAACCTATTTAATTAAATCAATTCTAAATTTCTTGTAAAAAAGCAATTTTGGAACCTTGGTTCCTAGAAATGGTTAATTTGGTATAAATAACATCGCTATGAAACAAAAGGAAATAGTCACATTGCAGCGTTCCTTGCTGCACGACACAGAAGCATTACTGAACAAGCAGATTGAGATGGAGGGTAAATCCTCTGCCTACTATCTATCAATGGCATCTTGGTGTCATATGATGGGTTACGAGAATGCTGCAAAGTATCTTTATACCCATGCTGATGAAGAAAGATTGCACATGATGAAAATCTTTCAATATGTGAATGAGGCAGGAGGACATGCTATCCAACCCGAGATTACTGGAATCAGAAATCATTTCAATTCCTTGAGAGAAATCTTCGAATTGATTTTGGAACATGAAATCAAAGTGACCAAATCTATCAATTCGATTGTAGATCATGCCTTTTCTGCTAAAGACTTCGCCACTTTCAGCTTTATGCAATGGTACGTAACTGAGCAAAGAGAAGAAGAAACCATGTCCAGAAGAGCATTAGAGCTATTCGATATTATTGGAGAGGAAGGAATTGGTTTGTGGACCATTGATCAAGAACTGGGAAAACTTCACGCAGCAGCGCATGCGGGTGAGTAATTAATCACTGATAAAAAGATAAAAGCGACCCAATGGTCGCTTTTTTTTTATTAAGCAAGGCATATTTAAAAGCCATATTTAATTTTAAATAAATACATAAGACTAATAAACCCCTAGTAAAACATTGTTTCTTCGCTTTTTAAGCCAATATTTTTAATAAAATTCATTTTTTTAGAAGGTTCAAAATATAGCTCTAGTAAAAACAAATAATCTTAAATATCAACTTTAGAACCATTTGCATTTTTTGCCAAAATAGCCAGTCATTGTACTTAATTTCTGTTTCACGAAGGACTAAATGAGAGATAATTTTCATAAAAAAAATTATGAATACTTATCTCAAAGCTCCCAAAGCAATATCCATAGGCCCATGCCTTATCATTGGATTTTTGATTGTCTTTTCAATTTCAGGTATTGGTTTCTTGTTATCGGAAAACCAATTTTTAAGCAATAGTCTCTTATTTTCTTCAGGTTGGTTTTTCTGGACTTTTTTTGAATACTCAGTTCACAGATTCTTTATGCACGAATTGATTGTTCCGCAAGCAAAAAAGGATATCATCAATCACCGCTATCATCATAGAAATCCTCAGGATATCAAAATCAATCTAAAGCACAGACTTTTCATACTCCTAATTATTTCAATAGTAGCATTTTTCGCTTTTCAAATAGGTGGATTTATGATGAATCTACTGGGATTCCTAGTTGGACTATCTAATTACACTTTTCTGCACTACCTACTACACAGGCCAATTGGAGGTGTACTATTACCTAGAGTTCAAAGAAATCACATACTCCACCATTCTATTCGTCCAAATCACGGCTTTAGTTTTAGTACTGTCCTATGGGATTGGCTCTTCAACACTTTACCTCCCAAATCTGACATAGTCACAAAAAAAATGATGGAATTCTACTTCCAAGATTTACAAACCATAAAACAAAACCCATAATCCTATGAAAACTCTAAATCAAATCTCAAAAAAATTATTTGCAGCTGTCAGCTTGCCACTAATTTCAATCTCATGTGTACCTGTATTTTCCGATCTTCAGAGTGCAAGAACTTTAGGAAAAGGACAAGTAGAAGCGACTCCGTATTACACCATAACAGGATTAAATAATGAAGATAAAGGAGCTTCTCATTTTGGTGGAAATATCGGAGTGGGTCTAAGTGATAAAATAGATATCAGAGCGAAATATGAATCAAATTGGTTGAATGAAGAAGAAAATACCGCCGTCACAATTTTGGGAATCGGCCCTAAATTTTCCCTAATCCCTGATAGATTGGCATTTTTCCTTCCAGCAGGTGCCATGCTTCAAGAAGGTGAACTGGATTTTTGGCAAATTCATCCAACAGTTTTTTTCACTCAACCTATTGTAAAGGATCGTTTAGAATTTACCGTTGCGCCCAAATATCTGTTAAACATTTGCGAGGACTGTTCTGGAAATTTTGCCACAAACTTTGGTTTGTCAGCTAGTAAAGATTTCAAAAAATATGCTTGGCGGGCAGAGTATGGTAGAATCATTAGTAATGGTTCAGTTGGACAGTTCTCTTTAGGGTTTTCATTCTTTTTAATCCCAAAAAACCAAATTCCATGATGTACAGATAATCCTCCATTTTTCAATAAATGGAGGATCTTTTTTAAAAAGCTCTTTGCAGAATATTATTTTATTTTTAGCTAAATTCATAAAATCTAAATAATCTATCATGATTATTTAAAAAGATTATTTCAATGAATGATCCAAATCAACCTAATTTCACTCAAGTTTTATTTTTTCAAAACTTGAAGAACTCAATCCCCTCCTATTCCTCTTTGGTGGATGAAGTGGCGGAAGTTCTAAATGTCAGCATTGATAGTGCTTACAGAAGAATTAGAGGTGAAAAACTGCTGGACTTTGAAGAGATATACTTACTGTGTAAAAAATACAATGTCTCTATTGATAAACTGATCAGCTCTCAATCCAATACAATCGTATTCCAGGGTAAGCAAAATAATTTTGGAGAAGAAAATTTCCATTCCTGGATGGTAGATGTGTTGGCGCAATTAGAGATGGTGAATTCATTCAAAGAAAAGCATATTTACTTTTTACTTAAGGATATGCCTCCTTGGTACCATTACTATCATTCCGAATTGGCTTCATTCAAGTTTTTCTTCTGGCAAAAGTCCATCCTTTTTAATGAGAATTTTAAAAATCAACAGTTTTCTCTGGATCGAATTGATAACACGGAATATTCTGATTTGACTCAGAGAATACTAAAAACATATAATAAAATCCCTACTACTGAAATATGGAATTTAGAGGGAATTAATACTACTTTAAGACAGATAGATTTGTATCATGATATGGGAGTAATTCCCTCTTCAAAGGACACTTTGAAGCTTTATCAGTGCGTGCTTGAAGTAATAGATCATTTATCTAAAATGGCAGAATATGGGAAGAAATTCCTGCCAGGACAGCTACCCAGTTCTGAGAATTCTGATTACAACTTTTTAGTCAATGAATTTGTATTAGGCGACAATACGTTTTTTGTCCAACTCGACGATATAAAAATTACCTATCTGAATTACAGCGTTATATTTTTTATTGGAACTTCTGATCCATTATTTAATGAAGGTATGTTCAGAAACCTTGAAAACCTGATTAAAAAATCCACTCAAATAAGCCAAGTTGGGGAAAAGGAAAGGCACCAATTTTTCAATAAACTCCGAAAAAAAGTCACAAATAGAATGGATCAATTAAATGTCAAGTGAAAATAAAAATCATTTGTTTTACCACTTGCTTAATTCTCATTATTTTACACGTCCAATCAAACACACGATTATATTCTTTTCAATCATTTGAATGAATGTACTCCAAGAAGCTTTACTTTATCAAAGCAATACGATTTGGAGTTGATATCTATTTGAAATAGGCCTTCTTCTACTTTCACAATCCTCGGAATAATTGCTGCTTTAAAAGTGGATTAAAATTCAAGTTTTTGAAAAAGTGATAATTAAAAAGAAATTCAATTCTCTAGAATTATGAAGATTTATAAAGCACTATCTAGTGTTTTCCTAATTAAACTCATTCTTTTAAGTAATTCTTGCTCGACGAGAAATACTGAAATAAGCGGTATAGATCAAGAAACAATCTTAAACCAATCTGTAGCACCCGAAAACACACCAGATGGAATGGTTTGGGTTCCTGGCGGAAAATTCACCATGGGTACCAATGATGCAGATGCTTATGATGCTGAAAAACCAGCAGTTCAAATCGAAGTACAAAGTTTTTGGATGGATGAGCACGAAGTCACTAATCAGGAATTTCAGAAGTTTACAAATGAAACTGGCTACCTAACTGTAGCCGAAAGACCAATTGATTGGGAGGAGCTGAAAAAGCAACTTCCCCCAGGAACCCCAAAACCGGATGACTCTGTCTTAGTGCCCGGTTCAATGGTTTTCACCCCTCCTCCCTTTCCTGTACCGCTTCAAGATATTTCCCTTTGGTGGAGCTGGGTCAATGGAGCCAACTGGCAACATCCGGAAGGGCCAGATAGCAATCTTGAAGGCAGAGAAAATCATCCTGTAGTTCATATCGCATATGAAGATGCAGTAGCTTTTGCTGAATGGGCTGGAAAAAGACTACCTACAGAAGTGGAATGGGAATTTGCGGCTAGAGGAGGAATCAATGGGAAGCGATTCGCTTGGGGTGATGAATTAATGCCCAATGGGCAATATTTAGCCAATACATTCCAAGGAAGCTTCCCCAATGAAAATTTAGGAAAGGACGGTTTCATAGGCACTTCACCTGTAAAATCCTTTGCTCCAAATGGCTTTGGCCTTTACGATATGATCGGGAATGTGTGGGAACTAACCAGTGACTGGTATGATGCACTCAAGTTTGCCAGAATTGCAGGAAAAGCACCCAAACTAGATGCCGGAATGAACCCGTGTTATAATCCAGACAATCCCTTTGCACAAGAAAGAGTGATTAAAGGGGGCTCTTTTTTATGTGCAGAAAATTATTGTGTCAACTACAGGCCCTCAGCAAGACAAGGTCAGGCTTTTGATTCAGGCACATCCAATGTTGGATTTAGATTGGTCAAAGATGTGGATACTAAAACTCTTAGTATGAATTAAACTTACATTCCAAAAATTAATAAAAGCTCCTTATTTTAGAGGAGCTTTCTTTTTTATGAAAAAACTATCCATAAGCCTGATTTTAACGGTTTTGTTCGCATCCCAAGCCTTTGCTCAATTAAAACCTGGTTTTGAAGCTGAAGAATACTTGCAAATTCTGGGTGTTTTTACCCATGGGCTACCAGACAGCACGAAAGTAGGTATACCTTCCCCAAAGGATTTTGAAAAATTATATGATTCACCCGTGGTAGGACTCGAAAACAAATGGAGTCTTTGGATCCAAGAGTCTGAGAAAATTGCTGTAATAGCTATTAGAGGAACAGTTCAGAGTCCTACGAGTTGGCTGGCAAACTTCTACGCTGCAATGATCCCTGCATCTGGATCCATGAAAATACGAGATGATTACACCTTCAAATATGATTTTGCGAAAAATCCCAAAGCCGCGGTTCATGTAGGTTGGACTTTTGCAACTGCAGCTTTGTCCGAAACAATGACACCCAAAATAGATTCACTGATTGCCAATGGATATCAAGACTTTATAATAGCAGGCCATTCTCAAGGTGGTGCCATAGCATATTTGGTTAGCGCAATGCTCAATGTTAAAAACCAATCAGGGAGTTGGCCCTCAAAAATTAGAGTTAAAACTTACTGCTCTGCCGCCCCTAAACCGGGTAATTTATACTTCGCCTATGATTATGAGTACATGAATCAAGGCGGTTGGGCCTTTAATGTTGTCAATGCTTCAGACTGGGTGCCTGAAGTTCCTTTTTCAGTCCAGACAGTTGATGATTTCAACAGCACAAATCCCTTCTCCGATGTTTCAGGAATCATCAAGGCCCAGAAATTTCCAAGAAACCTAATTTTCAAGAAGGTTTACAAGAAACTGGATAAGCCAACCAAAAAATCCACGAAAAATTTCCAAAAATTTCTTGGGAAGTATGCAGGAAAGCAGGTATTGAAACTATTCCCTGATTATGAATCTCCCGCTTTTTTCCCAAGCAATCACTTCGTGCGAGTAGGTAATTTCATTGTGCTTTTACCTGATGAGGAGTACAAAATTAAGTACCCTGATGAAGAAGGGAGAATTTTTAAACATCATATGTTTAACCCATATTATTTTCTTTTCAAAAAACAGTATTTGGATTAAGGATTCGGATATCCCCTTAAGATTCTTTGAATGTATTTGCCAACAATGTCAAATTCCAAATTGACAAAATCCCCTATTTCTAATTGATGGAAATTTGTGTGCTCGTAGGTATAAGGGATAATTGCAACTGAAAATCTTCCTGGTCCTGAATTAAAGCATGTCAGACTAGTTCCATTGATAGTGATGGATCCTTTTTCAACAGTCACATTGCCCGTTGCAGGGTCAAATTCTAAATCAAAAACCCAAGAACCATCTTGATCTTTGATATTTTTCACTACTCCGGTTTGATCCACATGACCTTGAACTATATGCCCATCAAACCTTCCATTAGCCGGCATACATCTTTCTAAATTCACCTTTTTACCCACCTTCCAAGCAGCTAGATTGGTTTTTTGAATAGTTTCATCAATCGCCGTTACCCTGTAAGCTTTGGGGTCTGTTCTTACTACAGTTAAACATACCCCATCATGAGCGACCGATTGATCAATTTTTAATTCAGAACAAATTTCTGACTCTAAGTCAAAATGAACATTTGAACCTTCTTTGGTAATATTTTGAATGACTCCGAATGATTCGATGATTCCTGTAAACATATATTTTCTTTGAACTGGCTTTCAGTGAATAAGCAATTTTTGCCTCTTGAGGTTTCAAATTAAGCCAAAATATCCTTTAACTTCGACTGAAACTCCATATTCAATGCCACTGCTTAAATTAGAAGATACTTACCTCCACAAAGGAAAAAGAAAAGCACTTGTAGCTGAACTCAAAAAGAAAGGAATACAAAGTCAACGTGTTTTGGAAGCAATCAACACCTTACCTCGGCATTTTTTCTTTGACTCTGCCTTGATATCTCATGCCTATGAAGACAAAGCTTTTCCAATTGGTGAAGGTCAAACAATCTCACAACCTTATACAGTAGCCTTTCAAACAGAACTGTTGGATATTCAGCAAGGCGATAAAGTTTTAGAAATAGGTACTGGTTCGGGTTACCAAGCAAGCATCCTGCATCTTTTAGGGGCAGAAGTTTATACTATTGAGTATCAAAAAAAGCTTTTTGAGGGCACCCAGAAATTTTTGAAAAGACTTGGAATAGAAATGAACCTGTTTTATGGAGATGGTACAGGAGGTCTTCCTCAATTCGCCCCTTACGATAAGATTATCGTGACTGCTGGAGCACCGGTAGTACCTGAAGCTCTAACCCAACAATTGAAGGTTGGAGGAGTTTTAGTCATTCCTGTTGGGGATAGAAGTAAACAAGCTATGGTAAAAATCACCAAGAAGGCAGGAGGAAAATTAGAAAGGGAAGAATTTGATTACTTCGCTTTTGTACCCTTATTGGGAAAAGATGGATGGAAATAGAATTACGGAGTTTTTCAGAATAATATTTTGAAAATATAATTTCATATCATGCTTTAAAAAATTTAATTTTTATTTTTGTTGAAATTAAAGATTATGGCTAAGAAAAAATTTGCAAGGGAATCAGCTACCATTATGACAGAAATGGTGCTACCTAATGACACAAATACACTGAATAATCTCATGGGGGGAAGACTGATGCATTGGATGGATGTGGTTGCAGCCATCGCTGCTCAGAAGCATTCCAACCGAATCGTAGTCACAGCTTCAGCTGATAGCATTTCATTCAAGCAGCCCATTAAACTTGGCAATGTGGTCACATTGGAATCCAAAGTAACCCGGGCTTTCAATTCCTCAATGGAGGTTTATATTGAAGTGACTGCCGAAGATATCCCAGCTAGCACAAAAATAACTACGCATAGAGCTTTCTTTACATTTGTTGCGGTAGACCAAAACGGGAAACCCATAGAAGTGCCTGAGGTAGTACCTGAGACAGCAGAAGAAGAGGAACTTTTCGAAGGAGCATTGAGGAGAAGACAATTGAGATTGGTATTGGCAAAAAGAATGAAACCTGAAGATGCAGTGGAGTTGAAATCCATATTCAATCTAGACATAACAAAATAATGATCAGGGAAGGCACAAAGTCTTCCCTTTTTTTGGCTTAAGGGGATTTTTTGAGCAATTTTCAGACATGGAAAATTTATCACTGGGTGAATTAAAATACATACTTCAAGAACCGATTTATCTTTTCGAGGAAGATCAATCTGAATTGAAAAATCAGGTTTCAGAGAATAAATCAGAGCTTGTCAAGAAAAATGAGGTATCCCCTACTCCTCATGAAGAACCAATCAAATCTGATGAATTAAAGCCTGAGACTGAAGAGATTGAAATAGAACCTATTAAAGTTCGTGGCAAGTTTGAAAAAGGGATTCTGATTTTACATGAGGAGGCAGCGCTCAGTGATGCTGTGATGGATATGCTTGTGAAAATGATACAGGCAGTAGGGCATAGTATGAGCGAAGTTGGATTAGTAAGTTCAGAAGAACTTCATGGAAAAAGTCTAGAAGAATTTCAGGCTATCAATGCGCATATTGTGCTAAAGTTTGGCAAAATCAAATACCCAATCAATGCGCTTCCAATCCACGACTATCAAATTCACACAGAGGAGGAAACAGAGTATTTGTTCGCAGACTCTCTCACAGCCATTTCAGAAGATAAAAATTTAAAAGTTAAGACCTGGAATGCTTTGAAACTTCTCTTTAATATTTCCAAATGAAAAAATTAACTCCAGAGCAAAGCCTGTGGGCCAAACGATTTAAATGGATCAGTTTGATTGAAGGAATATCTTTTTTGGTGCTCTTATTTATTGCTATGCCATTGAAATACATGATGGATATGCCTCAGGCCGTAACAGTCGTAGGCTGGATTCATGGACTTCTTTTCATTATTTATATCTACACCGTTTTCCCTACAGCTTCAAAGCTAAAATGGAATTTCAGCCGAACTCTATTTGCCTTGATAGCTTCTGTATTACCATTTGGCCCATTTATATTTGACAGAAATCTGAAGAAAAGCCAACAAGTTGATTTTTGAAATGGCATTGATCAGCAAGAAGAAAAAAGTATACAAAATCAGCTCCGAGTTGAGGAGCTACCTCTTGGAATATTCAAGAGAGGTGGATATTCCTATTCATTATCATGAGCTATTGAGATATACTGATTCGATTGCTTTATACGATTCAAAGGAACAGGACACATTTTGGGAGACAGTATTTTATGATCAATCAGATCGAGAATAGATCCATTTAAATGTCAAAAAGATCTATGCTATCCTGAAAGCCGGAGGAGATATGTCTGTGATGGATCACCTGTATGTAGACAGAATTGATCTCTGTATCTATGGAAACACGCAGCCATTTCGGGTAAGGATAGTGAATCGGATCAATGATAATTTTGACTATTTCTATATCAAAAATGCAGACGCCTCCAGAGTATATGGATTGGAACTAGAGCATTTACTTTCTCCCAATAGAATCAGTTACCTTGTTCATCAAAACACCTTAATTGAAGAACATATAGCAGGTATTCCAGGGGATAAATTTATGCGTCTGCATATGGCAGATCCACATCTGAACCCTATTCGACTCGCCAAAGAGTTCGTCAAATTCAATGAACGTTGCTTTGTAAGACTTTTAGGAGATATGCACTCCTCTAATTTTGTCATTGATGTCACACCTGATTTCGAAGAGACGCATTATAGAATCAGAGCGATTGATTTCGATCAGCAAACCTATGAAGGTAAAAAGTCCATCTATTTGCCTCAATATTTCAAGGAAAACAATGTCTTAATTCAATTGGGAATGAAATACATCACTCCTGAATCCATGAGACAGTATCAACGAGAAGAAAGAGCCTTGATCGCCACAAGATTGAAGTCTTCCTATCATGAAATCGAAGGAATTTTAAACGCTATGGAAAAGGATCATATTGCTCCTTTGCAGAATGTGGATAGCCTTAGAAAAGAATTGGCAAGACATTATAAGAACCAAAAGTTCATGTCTTGCCAAAATATGGGACAAATACTTAAAGTAAGTCTAGAGCAGTTACTCAAATAGCATTACCACTTTTTCAATTGCTCATAAACCAAGTGCAAGGGAAATCCCATTACATTGAAGTAAGACCCTTCAATACTTGCTACTCCTATAAATCCAATCCATTCCTGGATTCCATAAGCTCCCGCTTTGTCGAAAGGCTTATATTCTCGGATATAATGCCAAATCTCTTCTTCTTCCAAAAATCGAAAGGTAACTTTTGTTTCATCTTCAAGAGTAATCCTCTTGTTTTTATCCTTGATTGTAACAGCTGTCATCACAGTATGCGTAGCACCGGATAAACTTTTGATCATGTCGAAAGCCTGTTGTTCTGAATTGGGTTTGCCTAGAACATGGCCCTTTTCGATGACAACAGTATCAGAAGTGATGAGGATTTCATTTTCTTTAAGTTCCTCAGGATAAGATTCTGATTTCAACCTAGAGAGATAAGCCGCCACGTATTCCGCAGGAATATCTGCAGGGATGGTCTCATCCACAGGGTTGACTTTAATCTCAAATTCCAACTCTAACCCTTTAAGAAGCTCTTGTCTTCTCGGAGAGTTAGATGCTAAGATGAGCTTTTTGTCCTTCAGTTTTTTCAAAAAAGGCGTCATATTCATAGTCAAATTCGTCTTGATCAATACTCGCAAAAATCAATCCTCCGAGAGCTTTAGGATAAAAATAAGTAGATTTCTGCGGCATCATTTCTCCGGATTTACAAACCTCCAATACTTGCTCCATCTCTAATTCTCTGGTAATTAGAGCGAAGGTTGCTTTTCCGGATCTTACTTCTCTGATACAACGCGCAAAATTTCTTTCGTAGGCAATTTTGGGTGATTTTCTTTGTTCTTCTGAAGGGATTCCTAAAATCTGGTTAAACAGGACTTCGTGCAAAGCTACTAGGTCCAAGTTTTTCAAAGCAGGCGCTAAGTTCAAATTTAAATTTTCAAACTTCTCTTCCTTTAACTCCAAAAAGTAGGACTCCTCTCCTATGACCAAACCATAAGTATGGGATTTATGAAAAGCATAATTACCTAATTCATCCGGATCTGGGAATTTTTTGACTAGAAACCAATCCTCCAACTTATTCATTAATGTGGATTGTTCGATTTCCATATCATAAAAAAGCCGATGAGTGGGAAGAATTTTCAGATCATTTGCTAATGCATTGGTTAAATACATCAAATGATAATCATGAGCCTTCCACTTCTTATCCTGAAATTCACCATTCATCGAATTGCGATAAGAAATAGCTCCTTCTAAGCGATGGTGGCCATCTGCTAATATGATTTGCTTTTTTTGAATCAGATTCAAAAACTTTTGAATGACTTCTGCATCGTGGATTACAGCTAAAACTTCCCTTACTCCCTGATAATCTTCCAATTCATACAATGGGGACTCAATAGCTGCATCCATGTATTTCTCCAATTGGAATTCCTCGTCCTCATACAATCCATGAGTGGGACTTGCCTGGATTTTAGATGCCTTCAAAAGATCTACTCTATCATTTACTGCAGAGACTATCGTGTTCTCATGCCTTAGAATTTGTTTTTCATCCCAATTATAGGCTTTAATCTGAGCTATAAACCCTTTTCTACATCGCTCATCATGCTCTCTCGGGAGCCTGAAATATTGATAATAGACATAAATTCCGGGAAGCATGTCCTGTGAGATAATCCCCTCCTTTTTCCATTCTAGAACAGTATTCTTCACTCTTTCTATAGGCTCGGGACCTTTCGGTACAGAAAGGTGTATACTATTTAAAGGATTTTGGTAAAGTTGTTCTCTCTGCTTTTCAGAAACCACATCAAAAAGTGGGGCAGTAAGTTCTTCCAACTTGGAGCTAAACTTCTCAGCATACCTCCAAGCTCTTAATGGTAGTATTTCAGCCATATTATTTTAATCTATTCCTCCACATGCTAGTTGATTGGGAAGGGTTAGACTCGGTAGTTTTGTTTGTTGATTTTGATTTTTGAGCATTGAAAAATTCGACTGCCAAAGCAGCCAACATTTCTTCTTCTACAGGAGAGAGCTTCTGATCCAAAACTTCAGGAGTAAAGTACCTTTCCACGAATTTGGTATCGAAATTTCCACTGACGAAGGCCTCATGCTCTAAAGCAAAACGACAAAAATCCAATGTGGTTTGAATTCCAGTGATCTCATAATCCTTAATTGCCCTCAACATTCTGTCTATTGCAGCCTCTCTAGATTCTGCATACGTGATTAGTTTGGCAATCATTGGATCATAATAAATTGGAATATCCATACCTTCTTCAAACCCATCATCCACACGAATTCCAGGTCCTTGAGGTCTTCTATAGGTAATTAATTTTCCAATATCCGGTAAAAAGTTGTTTCTCGGATCTTCGGCATAAACACGAACCTCCAGTGAATGTCCGTTGATTTTTAAATCCTCTTGAACAAAGTTCAATTTTTTCCCTTCAGCCACCCAGATTTGCTCTTTTACCAAATCCTTTCCTGTAATCATCTCTGTCACAGGATGCTCTACCTGAAGGCGGGTATTCATCTCAAGGAAATAAAAGTTCAATTTATCGTCCACAATGAATTCCACTGTTCCGGCACCATAATAATTACATGCCTTAGCTACTCCCACAGCTGCCTCTCCCATGGCTTTTCTCATTTCTGGAGTCACTACGGCTGAAGGCGCTTCTTCAATTACTTTTTGGTGTCTTCTCTGAATAGAACACTCTCTTTCAAATAGATAAACAATATTTCCATGCTGATCGCCCAAAATTTGAATTTCTATATGTCGTGGAGAAGTGATGAATTTTTCAATAAATACAGCCCCATCTCCAAAAGCAGATTGTGCCTCAGAAACAGCCCTTTGCATCTGCTCCTCAAATTCCGCTTCAGATTCTACAATCCGCATTCCCTTTCCTCCTCCTCCTGCGCTCGCCTTGATCAGGATTGGATATCCGATTTCTTGAGCCTTCGATTTAGCAGCCGCAATATCTGAAATGGCCTCTTCTGTCCCCGGAACCAATGGAATATCATACTTAGAAACCGCCTGCTTAGCTGCCAATTTACTTCCCATAACCTCAATAGATTCAGGGGAAGGCCCTACAAAAATGATCCCTGCATCACTGACTTTTTGGGAAAAACCCGCATTTTCTGATAAAAACCCATATCCAGGATGAATGGCATCTACTCCTAATTCTTTACATGCTTCAATTATTTTATCTGCCAATAAATAAGACTGATTAGAAGGTGGCGGTCCTAAGCAAATAGCCTCATCAGCAAATTTGACATGGGGGGATAATCTATCGGCTTCTGAATAAACTGCAACGGTTTTAATTCCCATTTCCTTTGCTGAGCGCATAATTCTAAGGGCAATTTCCCCTCTATTGGCTACCAGCAATTTTTTAATACTTGACATGATCTCTAATCTAATTTGGGTATTGTACAAAGTCAAAAGCGAATTAAGGAAATTATTTTGAGGAATGTTAAGAAAGCAGCAGTATGACAAGGGATTTTTGCTTGGTAGGCATTTAAGTTTTATCTTTGGCGGATTTTGAATGAATAAATCATTGCAAAATCTTTATCACTTAAATTCAATAAGCTTTGGATCTATTTGCAAAACTACACACCAATCTGGGCCCGCTGGGCAAACACTCTCAGTTTTCAGATGGCTATTACATGTTCCCTAAATTAGAGGGCGAGATTGCTCCCCGTATGAAATTTCAGGGAAGAGAAGTATTGACTTGGTCTCTGAATAATTATTTGGGTCTGGCCAATCATCTTGAAGTAAGGAAAACTGATGCTGATGCAGCAGCCAAATGGGGTGCAGCATACCCAATGGGAGCTAGAATGATGTCAGGCCAAACCTCACTGCATGAAAAATTAGAGGATGAATTGGCTGAATTCGTAGGCAAAGAGAAAGCCTACTTACTGAATTATGGCTATCAAGGCATCATGTCTGTAATTGATGCTCTATTGGACAGAAAAGATGTTGTCGTATACGACTCGGAATGTCACGCTTGTATTATTGATGCATTGAGAATGCACATGGGAAAAAGATATGTTTTCCCTCATAATGATATTGAAAACTGCGAAAAGCAGTTGGAAAGAGCGACCAAACTTGCCGCTGAAACAGGTGGAGGTATCCTTGTGATTACGGAAGGTGTATTCGGTATGACAGGTGATCAGGGAAAACTCAAAGAAATCTGCGAACTCAAAAAGAAATTTGAATTCCGTTTATTGGTTGACGATGCTCATGGTTTCGGAACTATGGGACAAACCGGTGCCGGAACTCATGAAGAGCAGGGAGTCATCGAAGAGGTAGACCTTTATTTCTCCACATTCGCAAAATCTATGGCATCTATTGGTGCTTTCATTGCAGGAGAAGAAAAAGTAATTCACTATTTGAGGTTCAATATGAGATCTCAAATCTTTGCAAAGTCTTTGCCTATGCTTTTGGTAGAAGGTGCTTTGAAGCGTTTGGAGCTTCTTAAAACCCAACCAGAATTGAAGGCAAATCTTTGGAAAGTAGTCAATGCATTGAGAAGTGGGCTACATGAAAACGGTTTTAGCACAGGAAAATCAAATTCTCCAGTTACCCCAGTGGTCTTGAACGGAACAGTAGGAGAAGCTGCAGCTCTTTCTTATGACCTGAGAGAAAATTATAACATCTTCTGTTCAGTAGTGATTTATCCAGTAGTACCTAAAGGCATGATTATCTTGCGTTTAATCCCTACTGCTGTTCACACTTTGGATGATGTAAAAGAGACTGTTCAGGCCTTTGCAGCTGTAAAGGACAAGCTTACTAGCGGTCAATACAGAAATTCTGAGATAGCAGTTTCCTTCGGAGAATAAAAAAAAATTCAAAAAAAATGCCCTCAGGATTGAAATAGCAAGTATTTGGGCTATATTGGATTCAAATAAACTTATCATCAACCTAAAAAACACACTTTTACTATGAGCAGATTTAGTGAAGTTAAAGATCTTGTAATGGGCCTTGAAGGCGATTTCGAAAAATTCTACGAGAAAGGTAATCAAGCAGCCGGAACCCGAGTAAGAAAAGGGATGCAAGATTTGAAAAACTTGGCACAGGACATCCGTAAGGAAGTTCAAGACAAGAAAAACGCCGGTTGATCCGTAAAAAATAAAAGGTGGCCCAAAAGCCACCTTTTTTTAACTGGATTATAATAAAGTGGAGCCTTAAAACTCCACTTTATTGTTTTCAGGCATTACATCAGCCATTCTTTTACTTGGATCAATCTCAATGGATTGAATATCCTCCAATTTTCTATCCAATACGATAGTCTTTTCTAAATTGACCCAAGGCCAATCTTCTGTATACACTCTGGTTGGCATGCCTTCTTCATTAGCTTTTTCACCTCTCATGATCACCAAAGGCATATAAATTTGCTCCTGAGCACCATCCTTATATGTAACCACTATATCAAGAGGCATTGGCATTAAACCAATTCTTTGGAAAGTAACTGCAGTTTGATCTCCTCTGGCTTCTACAGGACCTACAGCATAGTCGATGGTCTTTGTCGTGTAAACAAAATATTCCTTATACCAATCCAATTCGATACCGCTTTCCTTCTCCATAATTCTGATCAAATCATTGGCATTGGGATGCTTGAATTTCCAAGTATTGAAATATCTCAACAAACCTCGATCTCTTACTTCTTTACCAATTACATAACCTAATTGCTCCATAAATACTGCACCTTTCGAATAAGCCGCAGAACCGTATGCCCTATTGGTATGATAATGGTCTGAATGCGTAGACATGGGCTCTTCCAAGCCTGATTTCGCTAAACTGATGTAGCCACGATAACTTCCTGCATGAACATTCCCTACTCCTTCTCTAAAAATTTCACCCATAGTCAGATTGGTGGCATAACTCGTGAACCCTTCGTCCATCCAAGGATACAAAGATTCATTGCTTGCCAGAACTCCATGATACCAGCTATGAGCCAATTCGTGAACCATCACGCCTACCAAGCTGCCTAAGCTTCTTTCTCCGGTAATTAAAGTAGACATGGCATATTCCATTCCACCATCTCCTCCTTGTACCACTGAAAATTGCTTATAAGGATATTGCCCAAAATTCTTGGACATATATTCTATAGCCTTAGGAGTATATTCTTTCAATTTTTCCCAGTTCTCAGACGTATTCTCTCCTGGAATAAAGAAATGGTGAACTGTTATTCCATTGTCCATTTGAACCTTATCGTGCTGGTACTTCGGATCAGCTCCCCACATAAAATCGTGAACCATCGGAGCTTTAAAATGCCAAGTCAAAGTATTCCCTTTTGGCTGAGGAACTTTCACTCCGGCATCTTCATAACCATGGCCAATTTCATTTGGATTCTGCAGGTAACCTGTTCCCCCAATAGTGTAGGTTTTATCAATGGTAATTTTAACATCAAAATCACCCCAGATTCCATAAAACTCACGACCTATGTAAGGATTTGCATGCCAACCTTGTTCATCATAATTGGCCATCTTAGGATACCATTGGGACATGGAGTAGCGAACACCCTCTTCTGAGTCCCTTCCCGATCTCCTGATTTGTACAGGTACTTGACCTTCAAATGCCATTTCAAAGGTTGCCTTAGAATTAGGCAAAATCGGCTGATCCAAATCCACAACCAAGATTGTTTCTTCTTCATTGAATTTTACAGCCTTTCCGTCTTTAGTCAAGGATTTTACATGCAGATAGCCGATTTCTTCCGGAGTCAGTAAAGAGATTCTGTCTCCTACTCTTCTATCCGGATCAGCAATGGTACGAGACCTTACATCCATCATGCTTCCTGGCTGGAATGCATTATAATACAAATGATAAAAAACCCTATTGAGGGTATCCGGTGAATTGTTGGTGTATGTGAGAACTTGAGTACCGGTATATCGATTGGTTTTCACATCCATGGATACTTCCATTTGGTAATCCACCGCTTGCTGGAATCTACCTGTTTGTGCAAAAACACCAATACCCGATATCAAGCAAAGAAAAAGCCCTGCTAAAGGCTTCATGTACTTAGTGAGCATAGATTTAATTTTTTTTCTAAAGAAAATCAAAATGAATAGGCTGGGCAAACCAACTATCAAATTTTACTTAGAAGAGTAAGTTTGATGCTCAAATAGCTATCTACTCCATTGAAATAATTTTCGAAAAAGGTTTGAATCATTTCCTTTAGTTTCAGAAAAAATTACCAATCCAACACCCTTGCGAAATCGAGCTGACGGACTTAAATACTTTTGGGTATTTATATCTAAATGAACGATTCCATGTGAATAGTGAGAAAACAAATTTAAAACACATGAAAAAACTCTACATTTTGATTTTAGTGGCCATGATGGGATTCAACCTTCAGGCCCAACAGGTCAATATGGATTTATTTAAATCCATGAAAACAAGAAATGTGGGACCGGCAGGTATGAGTGGTCGAATTACTGCTATTGATGCAGTAGACGATGATCCCACCATTATTTATGCTGGTTCTGCATCTGGTGGACTTTGGAAATCCACTTCAGGAGGCATCCATTGGGAGCCTATTTTTGATGACCAAAAAGTTCATTCTATCGGAGCTATTTCCATTTACCAAAAAAATCCTTCCGTAATCTGGGTAGGTACAGGGGAAGGAAATCCAAGAAACTCTCTAAACCTAGGTTATGGAGTATACCGCTCCCTTGATGCAGGTAAGACCTGGGAAATGATGGGCTTGGAAAAAACGAGAGCTATCCACAGAATCATCGTTCACCCTGAAGACCCTAATACAGTTTACGTAGGAGCAATAGGCTCTCCATGGGGAGAACAAGAAGAAAGAGGTGTCTACAGAACTACCGATGGAGGAAAAACCTGGAAAAAAATCTTGTATGTAGATACAAAAACTGGTGTGGGTGAAATGATCATGGATCCAAATAACCCAAACAAGATCTTTGTCAACATGTGGCAACACAGAAGATATCCATGGTTTTTTGAATCTGGAGGAGCATCTAGTGGCTTGTATGTAACTTATGATGGAGGAGACAATTGGACAAAGCTGGGTGATAAAAACGGATTACCAAAAGGAGACTTAGGACGTATGGGACTAGCTATTTCTGCTGCAAATAGTAATAAGGTTTATGCTTTGGTTGAGTCAAAGAAAAATGCACTTTATGTATCTGAAGATGGAGGTTCCAATTTTAGCATGATCAACAGTGGTGATGATATTGGAGATAGACCTTTCTATTATTTTGAAATCCATGCAGATCCTAAGAATGAAAACAGGATTTACACTTTGTATTCCAGGGTTGGAATGAGTGAAGATGGTGGTAAATCTTTCAAGCAAATCTTACAATATGCAGGAGTTCACCCGGACCATCACGCGTGGTATATCAACCCAAATGATCCAAAACTTCTTATTGATGGAAATGACGGTGGCTTGAATATTTCTCGTGACGGAGGTAAAACTTGGTATTTCGCAGAAAAGTTACCTGTAGGTCAATTCTATCATGTCAATGTGGATAATGAGCTTCCATATAATATCTATGGAGGCATGCAAGACAATGGCTCCTGGGTAGGCCCAGCCTATATCTGGAGAAGAGATGGAATTAGAAATACGTATTGGCAAGAAGTATCATTTGGTGATGGATTTGACGTTGTTCCCCATCCAGCAGATTCAAGATATGGGTATACCATGTCTCAGGGTGGGAATGTGACCCGCTTTGATAAATTGACAGGTCACAACCGATTCATCAAGCCTACACATCCAGATAAAGACGTGTTCTTGAGATTCAACTGGAATGCTGCAATTGCTCAAGATCCGCATGATGATAATACCGTGTATTACGGTTCGCAGTTTTTGCATAAGTCAACTGATAGCGGGGAAACTTGGGAAATTATTTCTCCGGATTTGACAACCAATGATTCAACAAAGCAAAGACAACAACAAACAGGAGGTTTGACCTTTGATATCACAGGAGCAGAAAATCATACTACGATTATTGCTATAGCTCCGAGTCCAGTTGATCCTAATGTTATTTGGGTGGGTACGGATGACGGCAACTTGCAAGTAACCCAAGATGGTGGAAAAACCTGGAACAATGTGGCTTCTAAGTTAACGGGACTTCCAAAAGCAAGCTGGATTCCTCAAGTTCAAGCTTCTACCTACGAAGCAGGAGAAGTGTGGGTCATTGCTAATAATTATAGAAACAATGACTTTTCAGCTTATGCCTACCATAGCAAAGACTTTGGAAAAACATTTACCAGAATAGCAGATGATTCCAAGGTTTGGGGATATGCCTTATCCATTAAGCAAGATGTAGAGCAGCCTAATCTAGTTTTCCTAGGAACTGAGTATGGATTGTACGTTTCGTTCGATAAGGCAAAAACCTGGAACAAATGGGAACATGGCTATCCGAAAGCTGTCTCGACATACGATATGACTATTCAGGAAAGAGAGGCTGACTTGGTAATAGGCACCTTCGGAAGATCCATGTGGGTCTTGGATGATATTAGACCTTTAAGAATTTTTGCAGCCAATGGAGGAAAAGCTCCGGCAGCAAAAATAACGGCTGTTCCAGCTCCTGATGCTTATCAAGTAGAAATTCAACAGCCACATGGTGAGCGATTCCCGGCTGATGGAAAATATGCTGGAGAAAATAGAGAAACAGGAGGAAGACTAAGCTTTATCATCAATGATGACAAAGAAAAACTGGATACAGTCACTGTGAATATTTATAATCAAGCAGGAGAACAAATCAGAACCTTGAAAACTGCACCTCAAAAAGGGGTAAATAGAGTTAACTGGGGTCTAGACAGAAAATCTACAGCAGAAAATGCCGGCGGAAACCGTGGACGAAGAAATGGATTCTACGAACCTAGCGGTGGAGATGCACTTCCTGGAACTTACAAAGTAGAGTTTGTATATGGTGAGGAAAAAGCTGAAACTTCTATTAATGTGTATGCAGATCCAAGAATCGAGATTCAGCTAGCAAACCTAAAAGCCAGAGAAGACTTCACTAAGAAGTTGGAAGCTTTGCAAACAGAAATGAGCACAGCAACCAATCAAATGAGTGAAGCGGAAAAAGCTATAAAGAAGGTAGAAGACATGACCAAGGACCTGGATTCAGAAGAGGCAAAAGAATTGGCAAAAGCAGCCAAGGAAATCAAGAAAAAACTGGAAACAGTTAAAGAAGCCTTTAATGGACCAACCCGAGAAGGTCAGGGAATCGTGAGAAACCTCTACCCTACTACTATGACTATGCAGTTTGCACCTAGAAGGTATGTAGGCTCATCCTACGGAGCGCCGGGAGAAACTGAAGAAAGACTCTACCAACATGCAAAAGAGTCCGCAGAAGAGGCCTTTAAAGTACTGGAAGAGTTTATGAGTGGAGAGTGGAAAGCTTTCGAAGAGAAAGTGAAAAACACTCCTGTAAACCTTTTTGAAGGTGTGAAAGAAAAATAAATTCAAACCTAGAAAAAATGAAAGGCTGGCTATTTTTAGTCAGCCTTTCTTTATTCTAAGAGGCACAAATTTCAGCACAATATTTATATTCAGATTCTTAAACCTATTAGCCAACATTCCTTCATGTTCTCTTCGAATTTTAGTCAAAAAGCCATTCAAGAATTCCAAAATAGATACCAAAAGAAGCCTAGAATTTTTCGTTCTCCCGGAAGAATCAATTTAATTGGAGAGCATATAGATTACAATAACGGCTGGGTAATGCCAGCAGGGATTGACAAAGAAGTCACCTTTTGTATTTCAAAAAATGAAACTGACACCTTTCGGATTTTCTCATTAAACCAACAAGAGGAGGTTTCTTTTACCCGGTCTACTTACAATTCCATCCCATCAGGCTGGGCAAAATATGTAATTGGAGTTATAGATGAATTGATAAAAGTCGGAAAAAAAATCCCTGCATTTGACGCTACAATAGACGGAAACATTCCCTTCGGATCGGGACTATCCTCATCTGCTGCTTTGGAATGTGCCACTGCATTTGCAATCAATGAGTATTTTGAATTAAATCTTTCTAGAAAAGAGATTGCGCTAATTTCTCAAGCAGCCGAAAATAATTTTGTGGGAGTGAATTGCGGTATTATGGATCAATTTGCCTCAGTGTTTTCCAAAGAAAACCAGGTGATCAGGCTGGATTGCGACACATTGGAATATGAATATTTCCCCTGTGAACTTGGAGAGTACACCTTGATTCTCGCCAATACATTAGTGAAACACAGCTTGGGTGATTCAGAATATAATACCCGAAGAAGGGAATGTGAAACCGCCCTCCAAGTTTTATCCGATGCTAAAGGAGTTGAAAAAAGCTTTAGAAATTTGACGATTGAAGATCTCGATACCTATTCTTCATTGGTCATTGAGACACAAGTTAAAAGAGTCAGCTTTGTACTGGGAGAAATAAACAGAGTTCAGCTTGCGAGTAAAGCACTGAAAAATAAAGATTTTCATGAGCTGGGAAAATTGCTTTACGAATCACACCAAGGATTGCAACATCTATATGAAGTGAGCTGTGAAGAATTGGATTTTATGGTAAATTTTTCAAAAGGCTTTGAAGGTCTTTTAGGATCTAGGATGATGGGAGGTGGATTTGGAGGATGTACCATCAATCTCATTGAGCGGAAATCTGCCCAATCTTTTCAAATTGAGCTTACAGAAGCATATTTCAAACAATTTGGCATCGAACCTGAATTCTATCAGGTCAATATTGGAGAAGGAAGCTCAGAAGTGATCCTATAATTAAAATGAAAAATGCCAGATACAGCTAAAATTTCCTGGAAAACCGCCGCGGGCCTGGTGATGGCCAATATGATCGGAACTGGGGTATTTACAAGTCTTGGCTTTCAACTCCTTCAGGTTCAAAATACCTGGTCAATCATTCTTTTGTGGGTAATTGGAGGTATCATGGCCTTAATCGGCGCTTTGATATATGCTGAGTTGGGAACTCATTTTAAGAAAAGTGGAGGTGACTATATTTTTTTATCGGAAACCCTGCATCCTTCCATCGGCTATTTATATGCTTGGGTTTCTTTAACTGTAGGATTTTCTGCTCCTATCGCTATAGCTGCCATGGCAATGAATAACTATTTAAACCCTATCATTCGAGCAGGAATCTATCCAGGATTGGCATTTTTACTTTTTATTCCGCTTACACATATTTTCTCTATCAAGCGCTCTTCACAGTTTCAAAATCTCTTCACCCTAATCAAGATTCTATTTATTCTGGGATTAATTGGAATAGGTTTAAGTCTTTCAAATCAAATTTCCACATCTGCTTTGGATTTCTCAGGAACTTGGAAAAATGAAGTGGTTCTGCCAGGATTTGCAGTTTCTCTGGTTTATGTATTTTATGCCTACACAGGCTGGAATTCAGCTGCTTACATTGTAGAAGAAATAGATAACCCAAGGAAGAACCTTCCCAAAGCACTATTGGCTGCAACAAGCTTGGTATTAGTTCTATATGTTTTAATGCAATTGGTTTTTCTCAAACATGCTAACCAAGAGCAATTGCTGGGTCAAGTTGAAGTGGCTGAGATTTCTTTTAAAAATATCTTTGGTGAACCTGGAGCCATTTGGGTAAGCATCTTAATAGGGATTCAATTAATAGCCACCATATCTGGATATGCTTGGGTTGGACCAAGAGTTACGTATGCCATGGCCAAAGATTTTAAAATCTGGAAGCCTTTATCCAAAACAAACTCAAAGGGAATTCCCGTTAGAGCTATTTTAATCAATACACTTTTCAGTCTAATCCTTTTCTTAAGCGGTTCTTTTGAGCAGGTAATGATCTACGCTGGATTTATTCTACAAATTATGGGAACCATCACAGTTTACTCTTCTTTGAAGGTTTCTAAATCCAAGGGTTTTCGCTCTCCTTTCAAACCCGTTCTTCAGTATTGCTATATTGTCTTTAGTTTGTTTGTTTCAGGATATATTTTTTGGGAGAAACCAAAAGAAAGTCTTGCCGGGTTGATCCTAATTCTAGCAGGTTTAATTCTGTTTAAAGTCGATAAAAAAACCGGCACTAGGCCGGTTGTAGATCAATGATAATGTTGTTGGTAGTAATCTTGGTAAGCTCCCGAGGTCACATGGTCTAGCCATTCCTCATTGGCCAAGTACCAATCAATGGTGATATCTATTCCCTCATCAAACTGCAAACTTGGCTCCCAACCTAGCTCGTTTTTGATTTTGGATGAGTCAATGGCATACCTCAAATCATGACCAGCTCTATCTTTCACAAATGTGATCAGCTTCTCAGAAGTACCTTCTTCCCTACCTAGCTTTTCATCCATTTTCTTGCAAAGCAGACGAACGATATCAATATTTTTCCACTCGTTGAATCCACCGATATTGTACGTTTCCCCTGCTTTTCCTTGGTGAAATACTGTGTCAATTGCTCGAGCATGATCCTTCACAAACAGCCAATCTCTGACATTTTCCCCTTTTCCATAAACTGGAAGCGGTTTCATATTCTTGATATTGTTGATGCAAAGTGGGATCAACTTCTCAGGAAAATGATTTGGTCCATAATTGTTAGAACAATTTGAAACAACCGTTTTCATTTTGTAGGTATTTGCATAGGCCCTCACAAAATGATCAGAAGCTGCTTTGGAAGCCGAATAAGGAGATTGAGGATCGTAAGGTGTGGTTTCTACAAAATACCCTCCATCATGCAGTGATCCATAAACTTCATCTGTGGAAACATGGTAAAATAAGTGCTGATCCAATTCGCCTTCCCAGGCTTTTTTAGCAGCATTCAATAGATTAACTGTTCCAAAAACATTGGTTTTCACAAATGCCAAAGGATCAGATATTGACCTATCTACATGAGATTCTGCTGCAAGGTGGATTACATCGGTAATGGCGTGTTTTTCAAATACTTTTTCCAATTCCAAAGCATCCTGAATATCAACCTTCTCAAAGTAATAATTGGAAGCATTTTCTACAGCCTTTAGATTTTCAAGATTGCCGGCATAGGTAAGGGCATCCAAATTCACAATCTTATAAGAAGGATATTTCTCTACAAAAAGTTGTACCACATGGGAACCAATAAATCCAGCTCCGCCAGTAATTAAAATTGATTTACTCATTTATAGTTTTTTTATAATAATCTAGGTACCAATCAGTAAATGCCTGAACTCCATCTTCAATTCTTGTATCAGGTTTATATCCGGTATCTCTGATCAAGTCAGAAACTTCTGCGTGTGAAGCAGGAACATCACCAGGCTGTAAAGGTAGAAGTTCCATTTTCGCCTTTTTGCCTAGTCCCTTCTCGATTGCCTTGATATAATCCATCAACAATACAGGGGAGGAATTACCAATATTATACACTTTATACGGGGCCCTCCCACTTCCTGGATCTGGGTTTTGAGGGTCAAAATCAGGGTTGGGTCTTGCAGGTCTATCAGCTACTTTAAGAATACCTTCCACTATATCATCAATATAGGTGAAGTCCCTTTTCATCTCTCCGTGATTAAAGACTTTGATGGGCTCCCCTTTCAAAATTGCCTCGGTAAAAAGAAATAAAGCCATATCTGGTCTACCCCATGGACCGTAAACGGTGAAGAAGCGTAAGCCAGTAGTAGGTATGCCAAATAAGTGACTGTATGTATGAGCCATCAATTCGTTGGATTTCTTTGAGGCTGCATACAAAGAGATAGGATGATCCACCGAATCAGAGGTTGAAAAAGGTAATTTTTCATTTGCACCATACACTGAACTGGAAGATGCATAAACCAAGTGTTTGACTGGATAATAGCGACAACATTCCAAAACATTTAGGAATGCAATAATATTACTTTGAATATAAACTTCTGGATTACTTAAAGAATACCTTACACCTGCCTGTGCCGCAAGATGGATTACAACATCAAATTTTTCAGCTTTAAAAAGTTCAGACAACTTCTCTTTCTCCGTTAAATCAAGCTGTATAAATGAATATTCTGGATACTTATTAGACTGAAGTACTTTTCCATAGTTAAGCTTTTCCTTTTCAATGCCCATATGCTCCAAACGAGCGTATTTTAGATTGATATCATAGTAGTCGTTGATCGAATCCAAGCCTACTACCTGTTCTCCCTTTTCAATCAGTTTTTTTGCAACATGGAATCCAATAAAACCGGCTGTACCGGTGACCAAATACTTCATAGGGAAAAATAACTATTCATTATTAATTCAAATATATACTATTCACTTTTCTCAACCTCTTCAATCAAGCGTTGATAATTAGAAAATATTTCTTGATGAAGCTTCGTTCTCTCATATTTTTCACTGATTTCTTTAAAAAGGTTTGCGGCCAGTAATTGCATTTTATCTCTTTTTACGAATGCAAATTCCAGTGCTTCTCTTAAAACCTCTTCATTTTTTACAGGAAAAATTAGCCCATTTTTTTGCTGGCTAATGATATCTGAATTACCAATTATATCAGAGCAAATCACAGGCAGCTGCATCGCTCCTGCTTCCAACAAAACATTGGGAAAGCCTTCTCTATGGGAGGCATGAACCAAGACATCTGCCAAAGCCATGTAATGAGCTACATGATCAGACCAGTCTATTTGAACTATCCTTGGATGATCTTGGATGGTCTGAATTATTTCCGGGGAGAGTGGATTTAAATCTTGTTCAAAACTGCCTAACAAAACCAATTTTGAACTGGACACTATCTTTGAAGCCAAAAAAGCCCGAACCAACTCCTCAATACCTTTGTCTTTGACAAGCCTTCCTACAGCTAAGATTAAGAAATCATCTTCTCCTGGTAAGATTCTCATCGTTGCGGCAACTAAGTGATTTTCCTTTAGCGCAGACCGATTGTATTTAGCTAAATCCACTCCATTAGAGGAGCCACTTCCAATTACTTTTAATTTACGCTCAGAGCAGAGCTCCTTTTCAATAACGAAATTTTTTAGGCCATGAGAATTAGGCCATACCTCAGTAGCATTTGAATAGGTCCATTTTTCAGCACTTTCTAAAAGTCCTTTTTTTTGACCCTCGGCAGCCATGGCAGGAATGCCCGCTAAAGTATGAATCCGAATTTTGACACCCGCTAAATTTGCTGCTATCATTCCAAGCAAACCTGCCTTGGGTGTATGTGTGTGAACTATATCAGGTTTCTCAGTTCGGAAAAGTTGGTACAATTTCCAAACGCATTTTAAATCCTGAAATGGGGTGATTTTTCTTGTAAAAGGGATGGTTATGTGCTTAACCCCTTCTCTTTTTTCGACTTGTGGAATTTCTTTACCATCAGAACTGACCGCAATTACCTCCCAACCCTTGTCTTTCATATATTTCATTTGCCCTGAAAGCAAAAGATTTAAAGAAAGAGGAACTGTTGTAATACGAATTAATTTCGGCATCAGTAGCTATTATAAAAACGCAAAGGCAGGTTTTGAAACAAACCTACCCGCTTTTGTGCAATTGCAAGGCCAAAAATAGTCATGTTAATGGAATATTCTACCATTAAAGCAGTGGATTCAATCTTAAAGCTTAATTAACTTTTACCAAGCTTGTAAAAAAAGTAATTGATATCATTTTCAGCTTTCTCTTAAGTATCTATTAATAAATAGCGCATTTAATTACCTTTAATGAAGATTATTTGCTAAAAATTGAAAAATTCATGATCACGGATAAAAAAATAGCAATCATAGGCTGTGGGAATTTAGGAACTTCTATCGCCAATGGCTTATTGGAAACCCAAGGCTTCGTTGCAAAGAATCTAACTTTGACGAAGAGGTCAATCGGTAGTCTATCTTCCTATTCCCGATTGGGAGTCACTATCAGCTCTGACAATATTACTGCTGCTCAGGAGGCTGATTTGGTGATTTTAGGGGTGAAACCCTACAATGTCACTCCTATATTAAATGAAATCAATGAGGTTCTGAACCCCAGAAAACAAATCATTATTTCCTTGGCAACTGGAATAAGCCTTGAGGAAATGTATAAAACGCTGGACTCTCAGACAGTATGTTTCCGTGCTATGCCCAATATTGCAGCAGATATTCAAGAATCGATAACCTGTATTTGTCAAAAAAATGCAAATCCAGAACAAATTGAATTGATTGAAAAGCTCTTTAATTCGATTGGATTTACTCAAACCATCGATGAAAATTTAATGGAAGCAGCAACAGTCTTGGGTGCATGTGGAATTGCTTATGTTTTACGCTTTATGAGAGCTATGATTCAAGGAGGTATTCAAATTGGATTTGATTCTGTAACTGCCAGTAAAATTGTCAATCAAACTGTGAAGGGTGCTGCCGAACTGATGATACAGAAGAACATGCATCCTGAAGCAGCAATAGATAAAGTGACCACTCCCAAAGGATGCACTATCGTAGGACTGAATGAAATGGAACATCAAGGCTTCAGTTCAGCAATGGTCAGGGGGGTAATTGCCAGCTACGAAAAGATTGAAAAACACTAAAAAATCACGCTTTAAAAAGAAACCGAAGAAAATCTTCGGTTTTTTTTATGTCAATTTTTGTCAAACAGAAATTAATCAAAAAATAACCAAAAAAATAAAAATGCCGTTTGGAGGGCATCAGCCATACTTCTTGTATTAAAAAACAATCATTTCTATGAATATTTATATTTATTGAAAAAGAAAGAATTTTTGATGTGTTTTTCTTTTGAATATTTTTATTAGATTTGTCTCGGGTGATAAACAACTTTTGCTATTCCTTTTTAAAAGAACCAATTTTTAAAGGAAGGACTGTTTGGTACTTTTTCCTCCTTCCTTTTATGAAATAGAATTTCTGCTCTGAAAACCTTCGCTATAACGAAGGTTTTTTTCATAAAAAAACCCTGTCATTTTTGGTGACAGGGTTCTTCATTTTTGGTCAGAAATATTAATCAAAAATCTCTGCAAGCTTATTTTCAAGACTAGGTCCGCGTAAATCTTTGGCAATGATTTTACCATCAGGATCCAACATGTAAGTGGCTGGAATGGCATTGATTTGATAGGTCTCTGCAGCTTTGGAATTAAAATACTGAAGATCTGAAACATGAGTCCAGGTCAGACCATCGTCTTCAATGGCTTTCAACCAGTCTTCTTTGGTTCTGTCTAAAGAGACTCCAAATACTTCAAAACCTTTATCTTTATAAAGATTGTACATTCTTACAAGGTTAGGATTTTCCTGACGACAAGGCTTACACCAAGCAGCCCAAAAATCAATCAGTACATACTTTCCTTTCATATCAGAAAGCTTTACCATTTCTCCTTGAGGATTAGGCAATTCAATTTCAGGAGCAGGCTGCCCTACAGATAACTTTCTCATTTCATCCAGCTGTTGCTTCAGCTGAAGTATTGATTTGGTATTAGGATAATTTTCATTAAGATCAGACACAAGATTGTCTAAAAATTGAAAATCATTTTTCGGATTAAGTAATCCCACAGCTGCAAGAGAGGCAAAGCTATCTCCCATACTTTCTATAGTCGCTTTTACTTTTTCAGATTGCTGAGCTTCCAATTCCATTGCCTGCTCTTGGATACTTCGGATAGCATCTGAGTTATTACTACTCATGGCTTCATAATAAGCTTCGTTTAGCTTATTCACTTCAGCTTGATAATCATTCATCAGCTTTTCCAGTTTGAGCATCTCCTGAGAGTCTTGAGAACCCTCGATTTTAATTTCCTCTGGTTTGGAGAAATCATAGTAAACCTGCACGTTTTCATCCAAAAGAGCTAGCCTTACTGAGCGTTGACCATAAAGATTCAATTCATAAAAGGTAGGAGAATCAACAGCTACCTCATATTCAAATTCCCCTTTTGAATTAACCTCCAAGGTATCTAAAACCTTTGGTCTTGATTCCGTAAACTGAGAAAGAACCACCACTCCTGCCGGAGCATTTTCAACTTTCCCCGAAACAAGGACTTTTCCATCCGTATTAGACTGTCTGCTTCCACAGGAAACCAATATTGTGAAAACAGCCAGAAAACTTAAGCTGAGTATTTTTTTCATATTAATTGTCTAGAATTTTTGTCAATAATTTAGTGGCGACTTTTGGATCTGCTTTTCCTTGAGACTTTTTCATTACCTGTCCCATAAACATCCCCATCAATCCCTTTTTACCTGATTTATACTCCTTTACCTTAGAAGCATTTTCACTGATCACACTTTCGACTATAGGCAACAAAGAATCTTCATCGCTTTCCTGGATCAAATTTAACCGCTGAGCAATTTGAAGAGGACTTTCTTCAGATTGATTAAGCATTTCAGGATAAATCTTTTGCTGAGCAGCTGTGAAGCTAACATGCCCCTCATCAATCATCTCAATCAATTCTCCCAACTTGGTAGCCGGAATCGGAAAATCTGAAATTGAGACTCCGCTTTCATTCAAATAGGACTTAATCGGTCCCATCATCCAGTTGGATGCCGCTTTATAATTGGAAGTGATTTTACAAAGATTATCAAACCATAAGGCAATGGATCTTGATTCTGTTAAGAAACTTGCATCATAATCCGGAAGCCCATAGTCTTTGACAAACCTGGCTTGCAGTTCACGAGGAAGCTCTGGCATCTGTTCTTGAATGGAGCTCAACCATTCTTCAGAAATCACCACCGGACTCAAGTCAGGCTCAGGAAAATACCTGTAATCATTTAAATCTTCCTTGGTACGCATGCTGGCAGTTGTACCCGAATTGGCATCAAAAGTTCTTGTTTCAGAGACAATTTCCTTGCCTTCTTCCAACAGCCCGATTATTCTTTCATGCTCGTGCTCAATAGCCCGAAAGACATTTCTGAAAGAATTCATGTTCTTCACTTCGACTTTTTTCCCAAGTTCTTTGGCGCCCTTGAGCATGACAGATACGTTGGCATCGCATCGAAGAGATCCCTCTTCCATGTTTCCATCACATATTTCTAAATATTCAACGAGCTTTTTAATCTCTGTCAAAAAAGCATAAGCCTCTTCCGGGCTATGCATATCCGGTTCAGAAACGATTTCAATTAATGGAGTTCCAGCTCGGTTAAAATCCACCAAAGTATCTGTTTCACCTGCCAAGTGAATTGATTTACCGGCGTCCTCTTCCATATGTACCCGATTGAGTCGGATATCTCTTTTGGTTCCGTCTGAAAGCTGAATAGGTACTGTTCCACCCACGCAAATAGGCCCTTTATCTTGGGTAATTTGATAGCCCTTAGGCAAGTCTGGATAGAAATAATTTTTTCGGGAGAAAATATTAAATCGCGTGATTTCAGAATTACAGGCTAACCCCATTTTCACTGCATACTCCACCACCTTTTTATTGATCTTTGGTAATGTGCCTGGATGCCCTAGGGTAATTACAGATATTTGAGTATTAGGAAGATTACCGTATTCAGTAGAATCGGCTGAAAATATTTTACTCACAGTCTGCAATTGGGCATGAACCTCCAGCCCAATTACCAACTGATATTTATTTCTTAAATCTTCGCTAATCATATTTACTTATTCAGCGCTTATAAAAACATTTGCTTTGCCTTGCTAATCACGTCTGGAAGGCCTTCCAATTTTTTGCCACCTGCTGTAGCAAAGAAAGGTTGACCTCCTCCTCCACCCTGAATCTCCTTGGCTAATTCACGGACAATTTGACCTGCATTCAAGTTTTTAGATGATATCAAATTTTCGTCCAAAATAACTGCTATTTGCGGTTTTCCTTCGATTTCTGCTGCAAGAATTACAAATGCATCAGCTACTTCATTTTTCAATTCATAAGCCAATTTCTTCAAGGAGTCTGCATTCGGAAGGCTAATTTGGGCCAAAAGAATTTTTGCTCCATCCTTTTCTACAAATTGCTTCAAAAGATCTGCTTTAATTCCTGAGGCTTTCTCTTGATATAATTTATCCAGCTCGCTCTTCAATTCAGCTTTTTCCTGCAACAAAGATTCCACTGCTTTTTTCAAGTCTTTAGGATTTTTTAACAGGTCCTGAAGTTCTTTCACAAGATTTTCATGAGCTTTCAGATATTTCTCTGCTTCCAAAGAAGTAATAGCCTCGATCCTTCGAACCCCTGAAGCTACAGATCCCTCTGAAAGAATCTTGAATAGCCCAATTTGTGCTGTGGAAGGAACATGAGTACCACCACAAAGTTCGACTGAGAAGTTTGGATCAAAGGTGATTACTCTCACATAATCCCCATATTTTTCACCAAACAAAGCAGTTGCGCCCATTTGCTTAGCTTCTTCAATAGGGACATTTCTTTTTTCCAAAAGCGGGATATTTTCTCGAATCTTGGAATTAACAATGTCTTCAACCTGAGAGATTTCTTCTTCAGTCATCTTAGCAAAGTGGGAGAAATCAAATCTCAGGATTTGATCATTCACTAAGGAACCTCTTTGCTGCACATGATCTCCTAGCACCTGTTTAAGAGCAGATTGCAACAAATGAGTAGCAGTATGATTATTCATAGTTAAGGACCGCTTGCCCTTATCCACCTCAGCTGAAAACCTCAAACTTGGGTCCGTCGGCAGTTTTTCAACGAAATGAACAATCAGATCATTTTCCTTTTTGGTGTCTACTACTCTTATTTTTTCCGATTCAGATATCAAATAACCGGTATCCCCTACCTGACCGCCACTTTCTGCATAAAATGGAGTTTTGTCCAGCACCAACTGATACTTATCTCCTTTTTTATCCTTTACTACCCTGTATTTGATGATGTGGGAATAAGCCTCAGTAAAATCATAACCTATAAAGTCCACACCTTCATCATCATGCACTGAAACCCAATCTCCGGTTTCGGACTCTGAAGCTGCTCTAGATCGATTTTTTTGTTTTTCCATCTCAAAGGCAAAGCCTTTTTCATCCAGTGAAAAACCCCCTTCTCTTGCAATTAAAGAAGTTAAGTCCAGTGGAAAACCATAGGTATCATATAATTCAAAGGCAGTTTTTCCTGAAATCACGGTTTCATTTTGAGCTCTCAAGTCCGCCTTGATTTGATCCAGCATCTTTAAGCCTTTATCCAAGGTTCTCAGAAAAGATGTTTCCTCTTCCTGAATCACTTTTGCAATAAACTCCTGCTGTTGCTTTACCTCTGGAAAAATCTCCCCAAAGTTGGTTGAGATCAATGGGCTCAATTCATATAAAAATGGCTCCTGGAAATCCAAGAAAGTATATCCATACCTCACAGCTCTTCTGAGAATTCTTCTGATCACATAGCCAGCCTTATTATTGGATGGCAATTGTCCATCTGCTATGGTAAAAGAAATTGCTCTGATATGGTCGACGATAACCCTAAATGCAATATCAGTTTGCTCATCTTGCCCATACTTTTTCCCAGATTTACCTTCCAAAAAAGAAATGAAAGGCATAAACAAATCCGTGTCATAATTGGACGACTTATGCTGTATTGCTCTTACAAGTCGCTCGAAGCCCATTCCAGTATCAACATGCTTGGCAGGCAATTCCTTTAGACTTCCATCAGAAAGTCTGTTGTACTGCATAAACACCAAGTTCCATATTTCAATGACTTGAGGGTGATCATTATTTACCAGATCCTTACCGGCAACTTGCTTTCTTTCTTCCTCAGAGCGCAAATCAATGTGGATTTCTGAACAAGGACCACAAGGACCTGTATCTCCCATTTCCCAAAAATTATCCTTTTTGGTGCCCATGATGATTCTATCTTCTGGAACAATTTTTTTCCAGAAATCATAGGCCTCTTGATCCATTTGTAAATTGTCATCCTGGTCACCTTCAAAAACAGAAACATATAATCTGTCTTTTGGTAATTGATACACCTCAGTCAGTAATTCCCAAGCCCATTCAATAGCTTCTTTTTTGAAATAATCTCCAAAGGACCAATTGCCCAGCATTTCAAACATGGTGTGGTGGTAAGTGTCCACTCCGACTTCTTCCAAATCGTTGTGCTTTCCACTTACACGAAGACATTTTTGTGAATTGGCTACTCGGGCGTATTTAGCTTGCTCATTCCCTAAAAAAGCATCTTTAAATTGATTCATCCCTGCGTTTGTAAACATCAGGGTAGGATCATTTTTAACAACTATTGGAGAAGAAGGAACAAACTGATGCTGTTTAGACTGGAAAAACTCAATGAATGTACTTCGGATTTTTTTTGCTTCCATGAAGTTTAGACTGCGCTTAAGGTGTTGAATATTGGATACAAGTCCGCTAAAATCGGCCTTTTATTTTGGGACACAAAATTAGTACAATTGGCGGGCTATCGCTAAGGGTGCGGACAAATTCTACAATTGTTTCAAAATAGGAGGCTAAAATTCCAAAATCAAACTCAGAAAAATGAAATAAACAGGATACTAGTTTTGTTCAATCCTTCCGAAGTACAAAATCAAGAAAGAAATAGTCAAAATCAGTATTTCAATCAATCTCTAATTTTAATCTTCAAAGCTTATCGGATAGCGGTAATTCATGAATTATTCATTTCTAAGCTCAAAAATCTTTTTTACTTTCAGGTAAATTTTAATGCTATCAAACCACAATGACCTACCTATCAAAAATCACTTCCCCTACTCTGTTGATCGATGAGAAAAAATGCCGGGCAAATATCAAACGAATGGCAGATAAAGCTGCTCGGCATGAAATGAAACTTGCTCCACATTGGAAGACTGCTCAATCTAGAGTTATTGGGACTTGGGCAAAGGATTTTGGAATCAAGGAAATAACAGCTTCCTCAATCAAGATGGCTGCTTATTTATGTGGTCAAGGATGGGAAAATATCCATATAGCTTTTCCTTTTAATCCATTGGAGATAAAAAAGCTGAATGAATTAGCCAAAAATCAAAGCCTTTCTGTTCAATTGGTAAACCCAATCACTACTCAAAAATTAGTAGACCAATTGTTTGAAAAAGTAGGTTTCTTCATAGAAATAGATGCCGGATATGGCAGAACAGGCGTCAAAGTTTCAGATTTTGGCCTGATAGAAGAAATCTTGAGAACAGCTAAGAAGTCCGATAAGCTATATTTCAAAGGTTTTTACATCCACGCAGGCCATTCCTATTATAAGCCAGACATTCCAGAACTATATGAGGAAACCAGAAATGCATTAGGCATGCTGAAGGCCAAGTATCGATCTGAATATCCCCAACTAGTTACTCGAACAGGAGACACTCCCGGTTGTGCAGTGATGGAAGATTTCGGAGATATCGATGAAATGGGACCTGGAAATTTTGTCTTTTTTGACCTAATGCAGGCCAATCTCGGAGGTTGTTCAAAAGAAGAGATAGCTGTTGCTCTAGCAGTTCCAGTAGTTGATATTAATAAAGAGAGAAAAGAAGTGCTTGTTCATGGTGGAGGGGTACATTTGGCCAAAGATGTGTTGAAAGAGCCTGATGGCACAAATAACTTCGGCGAAGTGGTACATTTGGAAGAATCTGGTTGGAAAATTTCTGAATCAAGCGAAAGGTCTTATTTGAAAAGTATTTCTCAGGAGCATGGTATTATCAAGGCTTCAGAAAGCTTTCTTCAAAAGGTGAAAATTGGAGATGTGATAGGAATTCTTCCTGTTCATTCCTGTATGACAGCAGACGCTATGGCTTCTTATTTGAGCTTGGATGGTCAGACAATAGATCATGCTGAGGGAGACTGTTAATGCAGTTATTTGATGATCAAATGACCTAAAAAATCAATCAAAACCAATTTTACGATTATTAGTTATCATTTTGATTGAATTGTGAATGAAGACTGTTGGGTCAACTTCCTCCTTCCTAATTCCTTAATTCTCTACATGATAGCCTAATAATAAAGGCTAAAAATAAAAATGTATTAATGAGCAGCATTTCACCTCTCTTTGAAGAATTTTCCTCTTCAAAAAACATCCTCAACCTGATTGAAACTGAATTATGCGATGGGATATTACAACTCACACAAAATTCGAATTGGGAGGAAAAAAGCAATATATCGCTTAAAAATCTTTTAGGCTTTCCTATTGGAAAGAATTATCCCGGTTTTTTTAATCTCGTTCAGCCTTCAGATCTCACGGCATTTTTGGATGCAGTAGGAAAAATTTCTTCTGAAAGAGGAGGGAAAATAAATTTTATACTCCGAGCCAAACATGCAAATGGCAAACGTCTTCATCTCCAACTTATTGGACAGAGATTAAACGCAGACTCTCCGGATTTGTTATTTTTCATTAAAGACCAAACTGCGAAAATTGAGCAGGAGGACTTGACTTTTCAATGCAACTTAGCTTCAAAAATCGGATACTGGAACATTGATTTAGAAACCCAAAAGCCCTATTGGAGCCGAGTAACCAGATTGATACATGAAGTACCTGATGATTTTCAACCTGACCTGAAAACTGCGATAGATTTTTATAAAGATGGGCATAGTAAAGAATTAATCCAACGAGTTGTAAAAAATGCTCTTGAAAAGGGAGAACCTTATGATGTAGAACTCATCCTTTTAACATACAATAAAGAGGAAAAGTGGGTCCGGGCCATTGGACTTCCAGAATTTGCAGATGGAAAATGCATTAGGTTATACGGGACTTTTCAAGACATCCACCAACGTAAAATCAATAGACTTAAACTCCAAGCTGAGCAGGCAAAGTTTAAAAACGCTATTGAGGGTACCAATCTCGGAACCTGGGAATGGAATGTTCAAACTGGCGAGACGGTATTTAATGAAAGATGGGCTGAAATAACAGGATACACACTTGCCGAATTAGCCCCAATTTCCATAGAGACATGGACTAAATTGGCTCATCCTGAAGATTTAGAAGTTTCCTCTAAAAAACTTCAAGACTGTTTTGAGAAAAAAACAGATTTTTATGAATGTGAGGCCAGAATGAAGCATAAAAACGGGCATTGGGTTTGGGTGTATGATAGAGGAAAGGTGTTTTCATGGACTGAGGATGGCAAGCCTTTGATGATGTTCGGAACTCATCAGGATATAACTGAAACCAAAAATGAAATTGAGCATCAAGCCATTTTTATTCAGCAGGCACCGACATCTATTGCGATGTTTAACAAAGAAATGAACTACCTCTCCGCTTCTTCTAAATGGATTCGAGACTATGGATTAAATGGTAAAAAAATCATCGGAAATTCCTTTTTTAATACTTTCCCAAAGTCGACTCAAAACTGGCAGGAAATTTTTGAGGATAGCTTAAAAGGCAATTCCCGAAAAAAAGACGAAGAAAAGTTAGTTTATGAAAATGGGGAAATTCAATGGATTAAATGGGAGTGTAAACCTTGGTATAATAAACAGGGGAATATTGGTGGTGCATTGATGTACACCCAGGATATCACTAAGGTCAAAGAAACAGCTGAGCAACTGAAAATTTCCATGTCTGCTTTTCAAAGAAATTTTGAGAATGCGGGGATTGGGATGGCTATTGTGTCTATCGAAGGACATTGGAAAAACGTCAACGACAGACTATGTGAAATGATAGGATACAGTCGTGAAGAACTTTTGAAGCTTACTTTTCAGGATATCACCCATCCCGAAGATCTCAATGCTGATTTAGAATTATTGTATGAAACCATAAGAGGAGAGCGACAAACATATCAGATTGAAAAAAGATATTTTCATAAAAACGGAGAAGAAATCCATGCACTGCTTTCCGTATCAGCTGTAAGAGATACAGAGGATAAATTACTTTATTTCATTTCTCAGATTATCGATATTACCGATTTGAAACATGCCCAAGCTCAAATAGAAAAATTATTACAGACCAGTGAAGATCAAAACGAGCGTTTAAAGAATTTTGCCCATATCGTATCCCATAATCTTCGTTCCCACAGTGGTGGAATGGTTCAACTTTTGGAGTTCTTAGAAATAGAAAGTCCGGAATATTTTCAAAATGAATTGGTCAAATTGCTCAAACAAGCATCCGACAACCTTAAAGAGACTATTGAGCATTTAACACAAATAGTCAATGTTAATCTCCAATCCTCCTATCCCAAAAAAGCAATTATTTTGTATGATGTGGTTGAAAAAACCCTTCAAAGCTTACAAATGACAAGTCAAAAATCAGACGTGAAGCTGATTAATGAAGTAGATCCCGCTTTGAAAGTAATGGCAATTCCTGCATATTTGGATAGTATAGTGCTGAATTTTCTTACCAACGGCATAAAATACCAAGATCCTGACAAGAATAGTTTCGTAAAAGTTAAAACAATTATCCACCCTGATACCATAGAAATTCAGTTTGAAGACAATGGACTGGGTATAGATTTGGAAAGATATTCAAACTCATTATTTGGAATGTACAAGACTTTTCATAAACATGATGATTCGAGGGGCGTAGGACTTTATATAACCAAAAACCAAATCGAAGCTATGGGTGGAAAAATTGAAGTAGAGAGTAAAGTAAGAGTAGGAACAATTTTTAAAGTTTTTTTAACCAAAAATTAAATCATGATTGACCTAGCTTGTTTAATTGAGGATGATCCTATTCATGTCTTTCTTACAGAAAAATTTTTAGGCGCCAGTGGAAAAGTGAAGGAACTCATCCGCTATGCTAATGGAGAGGAAGCTTATTTTGCACTCAAAGAAAAATTCGAGAAAAAAACACCTTTACCTGAATTAATCCTATTGGATCTAAATATGCCAATTTGGGATGGATGGCAATTTTTAGAAGAGTTTACGAAGTTAGCTATTGAAAAAAAGATTTACATTTTCATTCTGACAAGCTCAATTGACAGTCAGGATGAACTTAAAGCTCAAAAGTATGGGATGCAGGATTATTTTAGAATTAAACCAATCACTGCGAATATGGTGACAGAAATATTTGACATGATGGATTAAGAGATCTGTCAATTGATAAAATAAACTATCCCAAGCTTTACTGTCCAAGTACTTCTCTGACCAAACTGCCTTTGAATCTCAGGATTCAAACCCAATTGATCGAGTAATTTCCATTGGAGTCCGGTACCCACATTGAATGTATGGAGATTTACAGGTGGATTCTCACTCAACTCAAATACTCTCTTATAATACCCGTATCCTGAAGAAGCGTACCATTGATATTTTTTTTCCGTCAAATAATACCGTGCATCTAAATTTACCCCAGTCGCTTTTCCTGTTGCAGGTAAATACACAGATACACTGGGACTAACAGATAAATAATGAACAGGAAAATATTCCCCCGATATATTCATTGCGAAAAACCCGGGTTGAAATCTAAAATCATAGCCCTGAGATATCCTCCACTGCTTTTGATACTGAGCATGAACGCTCAAGGAAATTGTAATTGCGATCAGCAAGAAGCCAAATTTCTTCATGATTTTTAACCTTAAAATTGGAAGTCTCTGGTCAATGGTTTTCGGTTACCTCTAAAATCAAAAGTGTACATAATATTCAAGCGAATAATATGTCTGTTCCGGTAAATACCCAAAGTGGATGTCGGACCATAAGTCCACATATGTCCTCCGAAAAACATGAGGTTGTTGTAGGTATAACCAATTGCCGTGTATAAACGATTTTCTTCAAAAATATTCAGCTTAGTTTTGCCGGTTTCAAAGAATATCTCATTGGACGGTGCAATAAAAAATGTCTTATTCTCCATTTTCGGCTTATTCAATGGAACATAAGCCGTGATTTTATAGCGATACCTATTGGTAAAATCATAGTCATCACCTACGTTATTTAAACGCTTGAATCTATGCTCAAATCTAAATTGATGAAGTACTTTTACCCTACCAACTCCCTGCGTAAGCAACCATTGATGCCAAATCCTTGGTTCCAAGACAGAGGTCTCAAATTCAGGATTTCCCGGTTCGGGTGTGTAATTCCAAACTAAGGTCGGACCGAAAGTAACCTCAAAATTGTCTGTAAATAAATAGGTCATTCCGAAACGGTTATAAACCTGCCCCATTCTACCCACAAAATCACTTCTGTTGTCTATACTACTTCTCCTTCGATAGTGATTTTCCTGATACCACCACCACTTTTCTGAGAGCCTCAATTTGAGATACAATCCATTCCAGAGCTCAGTTGTAGCGGGTAAACCTTGAGGCTCTGTAACAGGAGAACTTTGAGCCAAAGCCAAACCAAAAGAGGTTATAAAGAATATCAGGATCAGACTTAACTGAAGGATCCTATTGATCAATCTTTTCATTTTATTGAAGCCCTAGTAATTGTTCTAATTTTGAAATGGTAGCTCTTTTATTGATGCTTCTTTCTATGCTTTTGGTATCTTGATCCACTAAGGACACCATCTTAGAGGAGAGCGTTTGAATTTTCTGAATCCAAACTGAAAGTTGTTTAGAATTCCTTTCCTGCATCAATTGGGTTTGGTAATATTCCAACAGACGTTCGTAAGCATCGTATAACTTGGGCTTAATTCTTTGATTGTAGCGGCTATAAGTAAATGGATTAAATACCTCTTCTTGATAAAGCTCGTCAACCTGCTGGGAGTAGCTATCCAACTCCAATAATTCAGGATAATTAGAAATAAGGATAGAAAGCAAATCCAGTATGTTTTGACCTATCGCCTTCTTCTTATCAAATTCCTGCTCCTTCGCAAAATCACCCGTCAGCTTTTGTAATGTTTGGGTATATAATTGCTCATATACTGCTTTGATATATTCATTAGCAAAGTCCTCCTGATAGAGATTTCTTGTTGCCTCAGACTTTTGAGCAATTTGCTTTTCCAGATCAAGCAATTCAGAATCCTGCCTAATCACGAATAATGATTCATCTACCAAATCCTGCTGCTGATCAATCAATTCTGATATCTGTGTCAACCAGGAATCCAATCCTCTAAAGAAGCCTTTTGAAAATTCCTCTTTAGAAAAAGACAAGGATCTGCTTACACTTTCTCCACCATAAGTGAAATTGATTGGGATCTCTTTTTGAAACTTATTTTCCAGAGATTTTTCCAACAATGACACATCATGATATTGAATATCCTTTGTTTCCAGAAGTTTGACCAACTCTTCCAAACCTTTCAGTCTATTTTCAAGATCGCTGTGAATTTGATAAGCATAAGCCATAGACTCTGAGGAGTTTTTATTCAGCACAAAGGAATCATCACCGAGATAGGTTTCAATTTTGGAGATGAGACTTTTATAGCTTCCCGGAATAGTCTCTATCAGCCTCTGCTGAGTGCGGTTAAATTCATACACCATCCTTCTGGTATGCATTGGGTAATCAATCAATTGCCCTGCTGCATTCACATAGGAGGATTCAAACTTTAAAAGTTTACTCAGAAATTCTTTTATAAATTGATTCCCTGCATTTTGAGATATTGCCTCTTCTGAGTCACTTAAAAATCCATCTCGGTAATCCAGATTAAAAACCCTATCTGCAACTCTAAATCCGGTATTTTTCCCTTGATCCAATAAATTAAGCTTATCTATGGTTTCAAAATAAACCTTGTCCATGATCAATTGGTCAGTCTTCAAGTCCCTCTTGACCATCCCGATTAAAAAGCCGTTTAAGTAATTCCGGACTTCTGAAATGAGCTTATCCCCTTCTTTATAAACTATTACCCACTCTCCATCCATCACTCCGTTTTCAAGCAGTTTACCTCTTATAAACTCGGCTCTGCCATTGTTTCTAAATTGAATTTCAAGTTTTTCAGAAAGGTCTCCTTTTTTAAAAAGTAATTGATCAGAAAATGCCCTTCTTACCTTTCTTGGGCCATCTACTGAATATTCCTCATATACCCAATTCCCTGAGGGCACTCCTTCTTCGTAATTAGCTCTTAATTCAATCAGAGTTCCACTTAAATCAGCAACTAGCTCAAGGTCCTTTACATCCCTTATTGTGACTTTATAATCTTCTGTGAGGTAATTCCATTTCTGGGCTTTCTTATTCCTATCATAGGCACCTTCTACCAAAACCTTTAAGAGCTCATCCTTTTGAGGCAACTTTTTAGATTGAAATTTAAAATCTCCATCTAAAACCACAGAATCTTTATCGAAAGAATAAAATTCAAAGTCAGCTTTTCCCTCAAATCCTCTCCATGAGTAAGCACCACTATAAATCTTTTTTTCCTGTCCCCAAATGTCATTACTGTATAAAAGGGCTAAAACAAGAAAGCATCTTGAAAACTTCATAGGCCAATTGAATCAAGAATATCACCAGAAACTAAGTTTTAAAAAACCTCAGCAAACTCAATTAGTTCCTGCATATTAATTTTTCTGTGTTCCTTTAAAAAAGGGTTATATAATTCCCCCGGTATATCTAAACTGCAAATTTATTATCGGAGAAGCACTTTTTAAATAATCTTAAATTATTGAAAGCAAAAAACTACACCTTTAATGGTTTGATAACCAAAAAAAGGAGAAAATCTACAAACTGTAGACTTTCTCCTCAATTTATCACTTCTCAACTGGGGAATAGCCCAGTGTTTTGAGCATACTTTCCTCAGTTTGATCCTTCGCAAATAATTTATGAACAATGCTACCGGTTTCATCCCTGTCTATCAACACATGCTTGGGAGCCGGAATCAAGCAATGTTGGATTCCTCCATACCCTCCCAAAGATTCCTGATAAGCACCTGTGTGGAAAAAGCCGATGTATTGTTTTTTGCCTTGTTCTATTTTAGGCAAGTAAATATTGAACTGGTGCGCTTCAGAGTTATAATAATCCATACTGTCACAGGTCAAACCTCCTAAAGAAATATTGTGATATTCCTCATCCCAGTTATTCACAGCTAGCATGATGTATTTCTGATTCAAGCCCCAGCTATCCGGTAACTGAGTAATGAAAGATCCATCAATCATATACCAAAGCTCCTTATCATTTTGGAGTTTCTCATCCAAAATGCTGTAAAGAACAGCACCGCTCTCTCCTACTGTGTAACTTCCAAATTCAGTAAAAATATTCGGCTCATCTGTATGATTTTTAGCACACATCCATTTGATATTTTTGACAATTTGATCCGCCATATATTGGTAGTCGTAGTCAAAAAATACGTTTGTTTTGATAGGCCATCCCCCTCCAATATCCATGGTGTCCAAACTTGGAGCTACCTTTTTCAGGTCCACATACTTTTGGATAAAGCGAGTCAACTCAGACCAGTAATAGGCAGTATCCTTAATTCCTGAATTGATAAAGAAATGGAGCATTTTCAAGCTTACTTGAGGATTATCCTTGATTTTTTCCTCATACAAGCTGATAATATCATTATAACGTACTCCCAGTCTAGATGTATAAAATCCAAACTTTGGTTCTTCATCAGCAGCGATACGAATACCCACTTGGAATGGAACTTTCACATGCTCCAAGTAGTAATCAATCTCACTTAAATTATCTAGAATAGGAACACAGTTTTTAAACCCGTCATTTAGCAATTCGGAAATGTATTGCTTGTACAACTCTCTTTTGAACCCATTGCAAATAATAAAGGTATCCTTGGTTATTTTTCCTTCTGCATAAAGACTTCTCACCAAAGGAATATCGAAGGTTGAGGAAGTCTCTATATGGATGTCGTTTTTCAAGGCTTCATTCAATACGAAGCTGAAATGAGAAGATTTTGTACAATAGCAGTAGGTATATTTTCCTTTATAGTTATGCGTTTGAATCGCATTGTTGAAGTAGGTTTTGGCATTCTGAATACTTTCAGAAATTTTGGGCAAATAGGTTAATTTTAAAGGTGTGCCGTAAGTTTGGATGATCTCCATCAAGTTCACACCATTAAAAAATAACTCATTATTTTCAACATGGAATTCTTTGGTTGGAAAGTCAAAAGTCTGTTGGATCAGATCAGTATATCGATTCATTTGCCTAAGTTGAATGTTTTATAATACGCTTACAAAATTGGACAATAAATATGGAATTCAAATTAAAAGCCCATAAATCCCGGAAAAAGCTCTAGGACTTCATCTTTATAAAGGAGTTCAAATTTTCTCTTCACATATATTTAAAACCACCTGTTTAGGCTACTTGTTTTCATCCAAATAAATAATAAAACCATCCTTATTTCCGAAAACCACTTTATCCCTGAATTAAATGGATTAAATCGGGGGTATTAAGTAGCTTTGCCGGCATAAACCCGATAAATTTTTGAGAAAATGAGAAATATCAAACTAGTAGAAGTTCGTTCTGAAATTGCAGCCGGCACCCGGGGTGCAAGTTTGGGAATAGATGCTCTCAAAATCGCTTCTTTGGATAAAAAATCAGATTTTTTTACCCAATTCGAGCCCATTAATGTGGCTGATGCTAATAATTACCTTTGGAAAGGAAATAAGTTCCCTCACGCCAAATACATTGATGGGGTGTATCAGGTCCTCAAAAATGTTTACAGCTCAATAGAATCTCTTCGCCTGGAAAAAAAATTCCCAATTGTATTGGCAGGAGACCACTCTACTGCAGCCGGAACTATCATGGGCATCAAAGCTGCCAATCCTGAGTTAAGATTAGGAGTGGTTTGGATTGATGCTCATGCAGATCTTCATACTCCCTACACCACACCTTCAGGAAACATGCACGGGATGCCTTTGGCCATGGTTTCTCAATTAGACAATAAAGAATGTCAGGTCAATCATCCAGATGATGACACTTTGATGTATTGGGAAAGAATCAAAAAAATCGGTGGCGATCAGCCTAAAATTAACCCAAAAGATATTGTCTTCATCTCGGTAAGAGATACAGAATCCCCGGAGGATTTCCTGATCAAAAAGCATGAAATCCGAAACTTCAAAACCAGTGAGGTCAGAGAAAAAGGCATAAGTCAAATTGCCAACGAAACCTTAGAGATTCTCAAAGATTGCGATCAAATCTACATTTCATTTGATGTGGATAGTTTGGATAGCTCCATTTCTGTAGGCACAGGTACTCCAGTTCCAGACGGTCTAACTGTCGAAGAAGCCATTCAGCTAAACGCAGAATTAATCAAGGACAAAAGAGTGTGTTGCTGGGAAATTGTAGAGGTCAACCCTACACTTGATACGGAAAATACCATGGCAGAAAACGCCTTTGAAGTACTCGAAGTTACCACCAAATCTCTGGTTGAAAACTTTTAAATGAGTTGAACCACTAGGGAAGAAGAGTAAAACTAGTAGGAATAATAAATGGCTAAAATCGATTATGCCAAATCGTCATTTTGATGCCTTTATTTTCAATCTTCAAATCATTAGATGCTCAGTTGATTTCGGATAGCATTTAATTTAAAGTTTGCTGTTTGGCATTTGCTATAGCTTAACATACGTTCTAAAAAAAATCTTTGCGTACCTTCGCGTTCTTTGTTGTAAGGTTAACAAAATCATGAATATTCAAGAAAATATCCTCTCAGGCATACAACAAGCCTTTCAAAATATCTTCAATCACGATCTAACAGTAGATCAACTGAGTTTGGCACCCACCAGAAAGGAATTTGAAGGAACTTACACATTTGTGGTTTTCCCATTTCTGAAAATCAGCCAAACGACTCCTGAAAACACAGCCAACCAAATTGGTGAATATCTTAAGGCAAATGTCAGTGAGGTTGCTGATTTCAATGTAGTCAAAGGATTTCTGAATTTAGTTTTGAATGAAAATTCATGGCTGGATATTTTTCAAAAAATTTATTCCAATCCAAACTTGGGACAGCTTCCTGCCAATGGGCAGAAAGTAATGGTGGAGTACTCCTCTCCCAACACCAATAAACCACTTCATTTGGGCCATCTTAGAAATAACTTTTTGGGCTTTTCGGTAGCGGAAATCCTCAAAGCAAATGGCTACGAGGTGATCAAAGCCAACTTGGTAAATGATCGGGGAATTCATATTTGTAAGTCCATGGTGGCTTACCTGCATTTTGGAAATGGAGAGAGTCCTGATACCTCAGGCTTAAAGGGAGATCATTTGGCTGGGAAATACTATGTGTTTTTCGATAAGGAATACAAATCCCAGATCAAAACCTTGATAGAACAAGGTCAAAGTGAAGAAGAGGCAAAGAAAAACGCCCCTATCTTTCTGGAAGCTCAGGAAATGCTCAGAAAGTGGGAAGCTAATGATCCAGATGTTGTTGGGCTTTGGAAGCAAATGAATGCTTGGGTATATGCAGGATTTGACGCAACATATACCAAGATGGGCGTTGACTTTGATAAATTCTACTATGAATCCGACACCTATTTATTAGGGAAAGATATTGTCGAAGAAGGACTAAAAAAGGGTGTGTTCTTCAAAAAAGAAAATGGCTCTGTTTGGGTAGATTTGACTGATGAAGGCTTGGATGAAAAGCTTGTTTTGAGAGGTGACGGAACTTCCGTTTATATCACTCAAGACATGGGTACAGCAGACTTGAAGTACAATGATTTTCAAATAGATAAATCGGTATATGTGGTTGGAAATGAGCAAGATTATCACTTTGATGTCTTGTTCAAAATCATGCGTAAACTGGGCAGACCTTATGGGCCCGGCCTTTATCACCTTTCCTATGGGATGGTAGATCTGCCTACAGGTAAAATGAAATCTCGAGAAGGTACTGTAGTGGATGCCGATGACTTGATGCAGGAAATGATTGACACTGCAGAATCTCATACCAAGGAATTAGGGAAAATTGAAGGGTTTACGAGCGAGCAAGCAGCTGAACTGTATGAGATATTGGGACTAGGCGCTTTGAAATATTTTCTATTAAAAGTGGACCCTAAAAAACGAATGCTCTTCAACCCTCAAGAGTCAATCGAATTTCAGGGAAATACTGGCCCATTCATTCAATATTCACATGCAAGAATTGCATCTATTTTAAGAAAAGCAGATCAGCTGGAAGTAAATTATCAAAACCCTGATTTTAGTGGTGTGAGCAAGATTGAAGAATCGGAATCTTCTTTGATATTCTTATTGAATGATTTTGAAAAGAAAATCAAGCAGGCTGGTGAAGATTATGCTCCATCCATTTTGGCCCAATACCTTTTTGATTTGGCCAAGGAGTATAACCGATTTTATGCAGATCTTCCTATTTTTAATGAGGATGACGCAAACATTCTTACGTTTAGAGTAGCCCTTTCTTCGCTAACTGCTCAAACAATCAAAAAAGGAATGAGTTTGCTAGGCATAGCAGTACCGGATCGAATGTAACATGAAAAGCATCTTCTACCTTCTCTTAGCTTTAGTCCTACTTTCCTGTGGGAAAACATTAGAAAGACCTGAGCATTTGAAAGCAGGAATGATGACACTAAACAATACCTCTATGGAAAATTCATTCTATGGTTTTAAACTCAAAAATATTGACGGAAAAGAGGTTGACTTCAGTCAATACAAGGGCAAAAAAGTATTGATTGTCAATGTGGCTTCTAAATGCGGCTATACTCCTCAGTATGAGTCATTGCAGGAATTACACGAAAAATTCGGAGATAAAATCGCAATTCTGGCTTTTCCGGCTAATAATTTTGGTGGACAAGAACCTGGATCTAATGAGGAAATCAAGGAGTTTTGTACAACCAATTATGGAGTCAGTTTCCCTGTTTTTGAAAAAATATCTGTAAAAGGTTTCGATAAACACCCTTTGTACAGATGGCTTTCTGACGAAAAACTAAACGGATGGAATAATCAGGAACCGACATGGAATTTCTGTAAATACTACATCAATGAGCAGGGAGAATTAATGAAGTTTTTTCCATCTTCCGTGAATCCTTTAGATGAAGAAATCATTTCATTGGTAGAAGCATAATCTAGATTGGTGAAAAGAGAAATTAACACAAAAAAAGAAGCCTGGCTGCATGCAGTCAGGCTTCGTACTTTACCCTTAGCGCTTGCGAGCATTTTCGCAGGTTCTTTTATTGCCGCATGGCAAAACTCATTTCGTTGGGAAATACTAGTCTTAGCTTCCTTAACCACCGTATTTCTCCAAATCCTATCTAACCTCTCCAATGATTACGGAGATTCTGTGCATGGCGCAGACTCGATCGACCGTCAAGGACCGGTTAGAGCGGTCCAATCTGGGCTAATCACCCTGCCTGAAATGAAAAAAGCAATGTATCTATTTGGAGCTTTATCATTGATTTCAGGCCTTTCCCTTCTGTATTTGGCCGTTCAGGATTTGCAGATTTTCTTGCTTTTCCTGGGTTTGGGTTTGGCAGCAATTTGGGCGTCCATCACTTATACTTCCGGTAAAAACCCATATGGCTATGCTGGTCTGGGAGATCTTTCAGTATTTATATTTTTTGGCTTATTAGGGGTACTCGGGACGTATTTTCTCCATACCTATAGTAGCAATAATTTAGCTGTATTGATTGCGGTAGCCTTGGGTTTTTTCAGTACAGCAGTTTTGAATATTAATAATATCAGGGATATAGATTCCGATAAGCTTGCGGGTAAAAAATCAATTCCTGTCAGAATCGGGAGAAGCAATGCAGTTAAGTACAATTGGTCTTTGATCATATTAGGGAATCTTGCTCTTCTTTGGTTTGTAATTTATTCCAGTGAATGGTTTTCACTCATCGCACTTTTAGCAAGTATCTTAATGATCAAGGTAGCCCGAGGAGTTCAAGTAGCTCAATCAGCTCAGGAAACTGACCCTTATCTCAAAAAAATGGCAATTAGTACCCTATTTTGGGTAGTTCTTTTTGGGATTGGGCTACTTTTTTAGGAAAAGCTGACAAAAGTCCTTTTATGGTCTCGATTTTATGCTAATTTGGCATAACACAATAACTCTTTTTGACCATGACTAAAGTACTTGTACCCTACGACTTCTCAGAACAAGCCCAATATGCACTGGATTTCACCACTAATCTTGCCTCAAAATTGGACAATATTACTGTGGAAGTGCTTCACGTTCTCGAAATCCCAACCAACACCAGCCTTGGTACAATGGGTGGAGGTGAAATGATGCCTGAAATTGAAAACCAGATTTTCTTCGTGGAATTGACGGAACGAAGGAAAAAACAAATGAAAGAACTGGAAGAGAAATTCAAATCCCAAAAATTTGAATTCAAAACCAAGTTAAAACTTGGAAATGCCTTTCAGGCAATCAGTGAATCCATCAATGAAGAAAAACCAGATCTAGTTGTGATGGGGTCAAAAGGCTCTTCCGGCTTGGAGGAGGTCTTGGTGGGATCGAATACCGAAAAAGTGGTAAGAAATGCCAAATGCCCTGTAGTCACCATCAAATCTCCAGTTGATCCTAAGGATTTGAAAAAAATTGTTTTTGCTAGTGATTTCAGAGAAAATTCAGATGAAGTAGCAGCTAGAATCAAAAGGCTACAAAAATTGTTTGGAGCTGAACTTTACTTGGTCAATGTGAATACACCTGGCAGCTTTGAAACTACCAGAGAATCAATCGCTAGAATCAAGCATTACGTAAAGAAATATGATTTCGAAAACGTCAAAGCTGAGATCTACAACTCTTCATCTGAGGAGTCAGGAATCATTGAGTTTGCCGAAGACATCGATGCGGATTTGATTGCAATGGCAACTCATGGAAGAACAGGTTTCTTGCATTTAATCACCGGAAGCATAGCAGAAGACGTGGTCAATCACGCTAAAAGACCAGTTTGGACATTTCGAGCTGAGTAAAAAAACAAGTAAATTGCCTGCATAAAAGCAGGCTTTTTTATTGAATTATGGGAAGAAAAAACAACGATTGGAAAAAAAGAGATGGGGTAGTATACTCCACCAGCGACAACTTTGATTACAATTATGAGGAAGATGAAGCACTGGAAACGCTCCCTCCTGCTCAACAAAACCTGAAGGTAATGTTGGATAAAAAAGCACGTGGAGGAAAACAGGTTACTCTGATTGAAGGGTTTATTGGAACTGAGGATGATCTAAAGGATTTAGGGAAAATGCTCAAGACCAAATGTGGTGTCGGGGGCTCTGCAAAAGATGGAGAAATCTTAATCCAAGGTGACCACAGAGACAAAGTTGTACAAGTTTTACAAAGTGCCGGATACAAAGCAAAAAGATCCGGTGGCTGATTATTGAATTTAACATCTTATAAAATAACTGAGCAAAAAACTCAGACCTACATATACCTCACTACCTACCTAGCAATAACCCAAATCATGAAAACATCCCTTTCTCCCCTAGTTATCATCCTTCTTCTTTTATCTTTCTGTAGTCCCAAAGAAGAAACGAAAATAGAATTCTGGGTTGACCAGACCGTCAAAAATCGAATTGACTCTACGCTCAATAGCTTTGTGGAGTCTGGAAATGTAGCAGGAATTTCAGCTTTGGTTTATGAAAAAGGCGAGGAAGTCTATTTCAACGCATTTGGGTATGCCGATAGAGAGGCAGGTGTTCCTATGGACAGAAACACCATCGTGAAGATATATTCTATGACCAAGCCTGTCACTGGAGTAGCTTTAATGTCTCTGTATGAAGAAGGAAAATTTCAGTTGGATGATCCGCTTGAAATGTATTTACCGGAATTTTCAGATATGAAGGTTTATCAAGGGGTTGATAAAGATGGAAAAATGATCTTGGTGGATGCGGAAAGACCTATCAGCATCAGGGATATCACCCGTCATACTGCAGGCTTTCCTAATAGAAATGATATCCCAGGTCTAAGTGAGGTCATGGCTGAAAAAGATGCGAGAAGTTTTAATAATACCCTGGCCAGTATGGCTCAAAAAATGGGTAGCACACCTTTATGGTTTCACCCTGGAACCCAATGGGAATACGGTCTATCTGTGGATGTGCAGGCATATTTGGTGGAAAAAATAGCAGGAGTTCCATACAAGGAATATGTTCAACAAACTATTCTGGATCCTCTGGGAATGAATGAAACACAATATTACGTCCCTGAAAATCTCAGAAATAGAGTGGCCGCAATGTATAATCGAACTGGAGAAGGGCAATTGGAACGAGTACCAGATTCTACAGCCCATGAGTTTAATTTTAAACAATGGCCGCTTACTCCAGGAGGGTTTGGATTGACCAGCACATTGGATGACTACATGAAATTTGCTCAGATGCTGGTAAATAACGGAAGCTATAAAGGGGTGCAAATTCTGAAACCAGAGACGATCAAATTGATGAGTACTGACCACTTACCAGATTCAATTACTGAGAAATCTTGGCTTCCAAGCAAAGGAAATGTAGGGTTTGGGATTGATTTTGCAGTAAGAAAAGCACCACCTTCCGATGAAAAGGAAAATAATGGCGTGGTAGGAGAATTCTTTTGGGACGGAGCTGCAAGTACCCTGTTTTGGGTAGATCCTGTCAATGAAATAACCGCAGTCCTATTTGTGCAACTTTTCCCGTATGATGGAATAGGTTTACATAAAAAGTTCAGAGATGCAGTTTATGGGCCATACAAAGCCCCGAATTAATTCAAAAAAACGAAAACTATCTTCAGGTTTGGATGTTTTAATTCCGTGCTTAACTTTGCCATCAGAAATGATCATCCAAACCACATATTGTACTTTTAGAGCAGCAGGCCATATGAGCCATTTGTTGCATCATTTCCATCATTCCTCTTGAGAGGAATTATTTTACACACCCACCCGGTGACGCCGATGACAGGGATTCGGCCTTTCACCAAAATTTATTACAAGCCTTTTATTTCTTAGCGTAACTTGCTACCATGGAAAAAATTATCCGTATTGCCGTTCAAAAAAGCGGTAGACTTTCAGACGATTCATTAAGCCTCATCAAAGAATGTGGCATCAAATTTTACAATGGAACGGGGAAACTCAAGTCCACATCCACCAACTTTCCGATCGAATTCCTCTTTTTAAGAGATGACGATATTCCAGGCTATGTATCCGATGGAGTGGCTGATTTGGGAATCGTCGGGGAAAACGAATTAGTAGAAAAAGACAAAGACGTCACTACCCTAAAAAAATTAGGATTCTCAAAGTGTAGACTTTCCCTGGCCATCCCAAAAGGTCAGGAGTATTCCGGAATAGAATATTTTCAGGGGAAAAATATTGCTACCTCCTACCCGAAAATTCTTGGAGATTACCTTGAATCCAAAAAAATACAGGCATCTATCCATGAAATTTCCGGTTCAGTGGAAATTGCTCCAAGTATAGGTTTGGCAGAAGGAATTTGTGATATCGTCAGTTCAGGTTCCACCTTGATGATGAACGGTCTGAAAGAAGTGGAAGAAATATTCAGATCAGAGGCAGTTTTGATTGCCAATAAAGATTTGGAAGAATCCAAAAAGCAAATCGTAGACAAATTGCTTTTCAGGATGAACGCTGTTCAAAAAGGAAAAAGCAATAAATATGTACTTCTGAATGCTCCAAACGAGTCTTTGGAAAAAATTGTCAGCTTAATCCCAGGTATGAGAAGTCCTACCATTCTTCCTTTAGCTCAAGAAGGCTGGTCATCTGTTCACTCGGTATTGAATGAGGATCAATTTTGGGAAAATATCGAGGAATTACGTGCCGCTGGTGCAGAGGGAATCTTAGTAGTGCCAATTGAAAAAATGGTGATTTAAATTGCTCTTAACGCGAATAACATGAAAATATTGGTCAATCCTGGTCCATCTTCTTGGAAAAAAGAACTTGCCAGACCGGTTTTTAAAACCAAAGAAATCAATAAAATCGTCAAGCCTATCCTAAGAAAGGTAAAACGTAGTGGAGACAAATCTCTCTATAAGTTCGCACATGAATACGATCATGTTGATCTGGATTCTTTATTGGTAGATGATACAGAAATAAAAGCAGCTGCTGCTGCCTTGGCGCCAGAGCTCAGAGAGGCTATACAAACCGCAAAAGCCAATATTGAACGCTTTCATGCGGCCCAATTCAGCCCTGAGTTAGTAGAGGAAGTAATGCCAGGCGTGATTTGTAAAAGAAAAAGCGTACCTATTCAAAAAGTTGGCCTATATATCCCGGGAGGAACAGCCCCCCTTTTTAGTACAGTTCTCATGCTGGGAGTACCTGCTAAATTAGCTGGCTGTAAAGAAATAGTATTATGTACCCCTCCTAATCGAGAAGGAAAAGTGCATCCAGCTATACTCTTTACCGCCGAACTGATAGGTATTGATAAAATTGTAAAGGTAGGCGGAGCTCAAGCGATTGCTGCCTTAACTTTTGGTACAGAATCAGTACCGGCTGTTGATAAAATATTTGGTCCAGGAAATCAATTTGTTACCGCAGCCAAACAATTGGCTACCAAATACGGAGTTGCCATAGATATGCCTGCCGGCCCTTCTGAAGTATTGGTTTATGCTGACGAATCGGCTATCCCAGCCTTTGTTGCAGCTGATTTACTATCTCAGGCTGAGCACGGCGTAGATTCTCAGGTAGTTTTGGTAACTCATTCCGAGAAGTTTGCCAAAAAAGTCTTGAAGGAAGTTGACTCTCAGTTGCGAGACTTGTCCCGAAAAGATATTGCTAAAAAAGCTCTCAATAATTCGGTTGCAGTAGTCTTAGAAGATCAGGAAAGTGCATTGGCCTTAATTAATGCCTACGCTCCTGAGCATTTGATCATTGCTGTAGAAAATGAAGAAGAAGTAGTTGCAGGAATTATCAATGCAGGATCTGTATTTATTGGGAATTACACACCAGAATCCGCAGGTGATTATGCCAGTGGCACCAACCACACACTGCCTACCTATGGCTATGCCAAAAACTACAGCGGTGTCTCCTTAGATAGTTTTGTGAAAAAAATAACCTATCAAAAGATTACCGAAGAAGGATTAAAAAACCTTGGGCCTACAGTAGAGATTATGGCTGCTAATGAGTTGCTTGATGCTCACAAAAATGCCGTAACTATTCGTCTTAACTATTTGAAAAAGAATAAACTATGAGTTTTGACTTAAACTCACTTTTAAGGCCGCATATTGTAAATTTACAGCCTTACACTTCGGCTCGTGACGAGTATACAGGCAAGGAAGGAGTCTTTTTGGATGCGAATGAAAATCCTTACGGGTCTATAACGGATCAGGATTTCAATCGATATCCAGACCCCTACCAATCTGAACTGAAAGAGAAGATAGCTGCTATTAAAGATGTAAAACCAAGTCAGATTTTCTTGGGAAATGGGTCAGATGAAGCTATTGATTTGCTTTTTAGGGCCTTTTGTAATCCCGGAGTGGACAATGTAATACTTTTGCCCCCTACCTATGGAATGTATGAAGTTAGCGCTTCAATTAATGATGTAGCAGTTAAAAAAGTACCCCTAACGGCTGACTTCCAGTTGCAGACTGATTTGATTTTCGAAGCTATCAATAATAAAACGAAAATAATTTTTGTCTGTAGCCCGAATAATCCAAGTGGTAATAAGGTAAAAAGGTCAGATGTACTGCTGCTTCTTAAGCACTTCAAGGGCTTGGTTGTAGTGGACGAGGCTTATATTGACTTCAATGATGAACCGAGTTTTACCAATCATTTGAAGGATTTCCCGAACCTCCTGGTCATGCAGACATTTTCCAAGGCATGGGGTTTAGCCTCTTTAAGACTTGGAATGGCATTCGCTTCTGAGGAACTCATCAAAATCCTAAACAGAATAAAGCCTCCTTATAATATTTCAGGACTGACTCAGGAAACTGTCCTTGCAGCAATTGATAAGCAGGAGAAGGTAGAATCCATGATCCAAAAAATATTAGATGAAAGGGACTTTCTTGAAAAGCACTTATTGGAAATTGATGCAGTTCAAAAAATCCATCCCTCTCAAGCAAACTTCCTTCTTGTAAAAGTGCCTGCAGCCAATCAGGTGTACGAGCAATTGATCGAAAATAAAATAATTGTGAGGAATCGCGCAAAGGTTCAACTTTGTGAGAATTGCCTACGGATTTCAGTTGGAACCAGGGATGAAAACCAAGCCTTTATCAAGGCCTTGAAAGCCATATTAGATTAATTTACTTATGAAAAAGAAAGTATTGTTTATAGATCGTGATGGAACCATCATCAAGGAGCCACCTACTGATTTTCAGGTAGATAGTTTAGAGAAATTAGAATTTATTCCCAAAGCGATCTCAAACTTAAGAAAAATAGCAGAGGAGACTGATTACGAATTGGTTATGGTTACCAATCAAGATGGATTGGGTACCGATTCATTTCCTGAAAAGGACTTTTGGCCAGCTCAATTTAAAATGTTGAAGACTTTAGAGCAGGAAAATATTTTCTTCAAGGCCATTCATATTGACAAGACATTTGAGCATGAGAATGCACCAACTAGAAAGCCTAGAACAGGCCTATTAACCGAATATTTTTCTGAGGAATACGATCTGGCTAACTCCTATGTAATTGGGGATCGATTTACTGATGTTCAATTGGCGGAAAACCTAGGAGCTAGAGCCATTTTCATTGGAAAGGAGCAGGAAAAAGCAGCCTTAAGCACTGAAAATTGGGATGAAATCTATGAGTTTCTAAAAATGCCATCTAGGTCCGCTGAAGTAAAAAGGAAGACTTCAGAAACAGATATTTTGATTCGCCTGAATTTAGATGGAAGCGGAAAATGCGACATCTCCACTGGCCTTCACTTCTTTGATCACATGCTGGAGCAACTCGGAAAACATGGATCCACGGACTTGGAAATCAAGGTGAAAGGAGATCTTCACATCGATGAACATCATACCATTGAAGATACTGCTTTAGCTTTAGGCGAGGCTTATTTAAAGGCTTTGGGCGATAAAAAAGGCATTTATCGATATGGCTTTCTTTTACCTATGGATGATGCTTTGGCTCAGGTGGCCATTGATTTTGGTGGAAGACCTTGGATAGTTTGGGATGCGGAATTCAAAAGAGAAAAGGTCGGAGACATGCCGACAGAGCTCTTTTATCATTTCTTCAAATCATTTTCAGATACCTCTAAGTGTAATCTGAACATCAAGGTTGAAGGAGATAATGAGCACCATAAAATTGAGGCAATTTTCAAAGGATTGGCCCGAGCTATCAAAATGGCGGTGACAAGAGATCCTAGAAATATCAATCAATTACCAAGTACTAAAGGGGTTTTGTAGGCTTACAAGCTCAACATTTTCAAAGGGTTGAAAAATAATTTTTATTGAATTGTTTTTTAACCCTTTATTTTTTTGTTTATTTAGGTATGCTACGAAAAATACATAAACCAACTGTTCTATTTTTGCTCCTGATTCTTTCATCTTGTTCCTCAGATCTTTTTCAGGCAGAGCAGCTGTTTTACAAAAAACAATATGAGGAAGCCATATCAGAGCTGAATAAATATCTTTTCTTGCATATCACTGATATTAAAGCTTTGCACCTGAGGGCTAGGTCCTATGAGGAGTTGGACAAGACAGATGAAGCGATTCAAGACTATGAACGAATAATATCTATCAAACCTGATTATGCTCAAGCTTTTGCAGGAATTGGGAAAATTTTATTTGAACAGGAAAAGTATAAGGATGCAGAATTAGCACTTTTAAAAGCAGCTAAGCTGGATCCGGTTGATTACGAAATCCTTTATTTGGTGGGCAGGGCTCTAATGATGACCGAAGATTACAAAACAGCCAATAAATTCTTTGACAGAGCAAAAGAAATCAATCCAAAGGATGCCAAGCTCTATTTTTATCAAGGAATGGCCCGAGCCTATATAGGTGACCCATTAGGCTGTGCGGCTTCCTTTAATACTTACGTTCAAAAAGAACCGAACAACGCCGTGGCTGTGTACAACAGAGGTTTTGCATACCTCCATTTAGGTTACTTGGAATATGCCCTAGAGGACTTTGAACAAGTTTTAAAGTTTAATCCTAACCACACAGAAGCCCTCGCAAAAAAGGGAATCTGTATGGCTAAAATGGGTAATTCTGATGGATGTATTTATATACAGCAAGCAGCCAGAAAAGGCTCAGATTATGCCCAAAGTAATTTAGATATTTGTTCTTAAAGCAACCTTTCGCTCAAGGCTTGAATGTAATTTGGTATGGCTTGAGGTGTAAGAGCTAAGAATAAATAAGGCTCGATAAGCTCTAACTCCATCAGGTGAAATTTACCTTCTACCATCACACCATCTACTCGGGCGTAAAGTGAATTCGAAGCAAATTCTCTTACAAATGATTTGCCCGATTCCAACATCTCGGGACTCGGCTCTATTACTTGAATTGTTCCCCCGAAATAATGCTGTACACGGAAATCTTCTTTTGCTGGAGTTTTCAAAACAGCATGAGACAATTTTCCATTGAAAAATATCATGGAATACTCTCCCACTTCAGCCACTTCCTTGATAAATGGTTGAACCAAAAAAGACTCATTTTCAAGTAAGTGATCTACTTTTTCACTGTAATTCTCCCAATCTTTCAGGGGAATTTTCAAGGTGTTTTTCGCACCACCACTGATCAATGGTTTAACGACTACAATATCCGAAGACATTGCTTTTTGAATTTCAGTTAATGAAGCTTTACTCCCTTTCTCCAGTAGCTTTCCCGCAATTACCGGAAAGCCTCTTTCTTCGATTTCCAGCAAATAGGCCTTATTACTGTTCCATCGAATGGTATCCAAATCGTTTAAAACAGGAATTCCCAATTCCTTAATTTTTTCAATCCAATTGAGAAATTCAGGATAATAGTCAAAATAGTCCCAAACAGATTTAATCAGTAGGAATGAAAAATCTTCCCAGTTTACACTTGGATCAGACCAGGCAACTATCCGATTGGGAACCCCCAAATCATTTAATATTCCAGACAAAATCTCGTCTTCATTGACGGTATTTGTATCGTAAGCTCCGGTGGAAAAATAACTGACTATAGCAACAGACTGATTCATATCTTATTTTTTGGCAAAAGTAGTCTTTTAGGAAAATTTGTAAATACCATTCTTCAAAAACCGTTAGTAAACCTTACTTTTGATTTTCGGAAAAAATGAAGCACCAAAAATTAGTCATCATCCCCACCTACAATGAAATCGAAAACATTCCTGCAATGATTTCGAAGGTCATGGATTTGGAGGGAGATTTTGAACTTTTAATCATAGACGATCAATCACCTGACGGAACAGCTGAGGCAGTGAAAAGTCTTCAGGCCTCATTTCCAGAAAGACTACATTTGATTGAACGAAAAGGAAAGCTGGGATTAGGCACAGCCTATATCACTGGATTCAAATGGGCTTTGAAAAATGGCTACGACTACATTTTTGAAATGGATGCAGATTTTTCTCACAATCCCAAAGATTTGATTCGACTTTATGAAGCTTGCGCGGTACAAGGATTCGACCTGTGTATAGGTTCTCGATATATCACAGGTGTGAATGTAGTCAACTGGCCAATCGGAAGAGTATTGATGTCTTATTTTGCTTCAGTTTATGTGAAATTCATCACTGGGTTACCTATCAAAGATGCCACTGCAGGCTTTAAATGTTATCATAGGTCCGTTCTAGCAGGAATCAATTTGGATGAAATCAGATTTATTGGTTATGCATTCCAAATTGAAATGAAATTCACTGCCTGGAAGCTAGGATTTAAGATTAAGGAGGTTCCGATCATATTTACTGACAGAACTAAAGGCACTTCAAAAATGAGCTCTGGAATATTCCAGGAAGCCGTTTTTGGAGTAATTTGGATGAAAATCAAAAGTATTTTTTCTCCTTACCGCCTTAATCAAAACGTATTGACTGGATTGGATTTACCCGAGAAATCACAATAACAGGAATCCATAAAACTGCAGCTGTCAAAATAGTAATGCCCAAATTGATGGCTATAAAAACAGGCCAATTCCAGTCAATAGGCACATAACTCATATAATAACTTTCCGCATCTAAAGGAATCAAGTTGAAAGTGGATTGAAGAAAACCTACACCCAAGCCAACCGCATTTCCGATCAGTAGGCCTCTTCCCAAAATGCGAATTCCATTCCAGAAAAATATTCTTCTAATCTGCGCATTTTTAGCACCCAGGGCTTTCAGCAAACCAATCATCTGAGTTCTTTCCATAATGAGAATAAAGAGAATGGCTCCCATATTGAAAACAGCTACAAAACCAATTAAAGTGATAAAGACATATACATTGGTATCCAGTAACTTAAGCCAGTCAAAAATCTCTAGGTACTTATCTTGAGAATTGATCAATTTTAAATCCAAATCCAGGATATTTTCCATCTCAGATACTTGTTGAGAATTGGGTTGCTCTTTAACAAATACTTCCAAACCACCAACCTGCTCAGGCTTCCAGCCATTCAAATTTCTAATCGTCTGAAGCTCACCGATTACAATTTTTTCATCAAAATTTTCCAGAAAAGTCTCATAAATTCCAACTACCTCTACCCTTCTATATCGTGGTGGATCTTGCACAAAATAGAGGATGATTTTATCGCCTACATTTAAAAGCAATCTATTGGCAATCAGACGGCTAAGCATTACTTCATTGGAAGTTCCTTCTTCAGGAATTTTGATAAGCCTTCCAGATACCAAATACTTTTTAAAAGTGAGTGTATCAAAGTCTTGTCCCACTCCTTTCATCAAAATCCCTTCTACTTCCTGATCGCCTTTAATGAGTGCTGCCTTATGAGCAAAGGACTGAATTCTCTCTACGAAGTCCAGATTATGATAATTCTTTGCAAAATCACTTTCCAGTGAAAAAGGAGCCTCCTCAAAAGCATTGCTCATGGTAAAACGTTGTACCTGATAATGGCCTGTAAAGCCATAAACCTTATCAGCGACAGTTTTTTGGAACCCTCCCAAAACCATAAAGGCAAGGATGGAAACAGCCACCCCCAATGCCAAACTTCCCACTGCTATCCCATGAATGGTAGCAGAGAAGCCGCCTGCACGGCGAAAACTGATTCTTTTAGCAATGAAATAGGAAAGGTTCAATGGAGTGATTTAATTTGTCTAAACACAGCGCAAAATAGCATGAAGCACACGAAAAACTTATTTCTCATACTTTTTTTGACAAGTATTTGTTTCCTTTTCCCTTTTTCACCCAACCAATCTTTTGGACAGATTTTGATGGGCTCCGAAAGGCCAGACCTATATCTCACTCATCTTCAGGGGAAAAAAGTAGGGATTGTGGCCAATCAGACTTCTATCATGCCTCAATCCTCCAATCAACATATCGTAGATTACCTTTTGAGTCAAAACGTGAATCTGAAGAAAGTTTTTGTCCCTGAACATGGATTTAGAGGTACTGCAGATGCAGGGGAGAAAGTAGACAATAGTGTGGACCAAAAAACAGGGCTCCCAATTATTTCTCTTTATGGAAACAATAAAAAGCCTTCAGCTGATCAAATTAAAGATCTGGATGTAATCATTTTTGATTTGCAGGATGTTGGAGTCAGGTTTTATACCTATATCTCTACTATGCATTACATCATGGAGGCAGCGGCTGAGAATGGTAAAGAAGTTATCATATTTGACAGGCCTAACCCAAATGGAAATTATGTAGCCGGCCCAGTTTTGAAAAAAGGCTTTGAAAGCTTTGTGGGAATGCATCCGATTCCTGTTGTTCATGGGCTTACTGTAGGAGAATTAGCACAGATGATCAATGGGGAAAAATGGTTGAAAGGTGGTTTAACCTGTCAAATCAAGGTTATCCCAATGAATGGTTGGAGCCATTCTAGCATTTACAGTTTACCGGTAAAGCCCTCTCCCAACCTTCCCAACGACCTGTCTGTAAAATTATATCCTAGCACCTGTTTCTTTGAAGGTACAGTGGTCTCATTGGGCCGAGGGACTTATTTTCCATTTCAGGTTTATGGATATCCTGATCCAAAATTCGGAGAATTTACCTTTACGCCAGTGAGTATTGATGGAATGTCCAAAACCCCTCCCCATCAGGATAAGTTATGCTATGGTAGAGACTTGCGAAAAGAATCTTTGGACCATCGATTTACCTTGGAATATCTCGTTGAAGCATACCAAAAGTCTAGAATGAAGGAAAAATTCTTCAATAACTATTTCAATACTTTAGCAGGTACAGATCAAATCAAAAAAATGATTCTAGCCGGTAAATCAGCATCTGAAATAGAGGCCTCTTGGCAATCAGAGCTGGATAGTTTCAACAAACTTAAGCTTAACTACTTACTGTATAAGTGATCCCATAATTTAGAATGTACAAACCAACTTCATGAGTAATAAAAATCTTAGAATAGTATACATGGGCACTCCTGAATTTGCGGTGCCAGCATTGGAAAAATTAGTAGAAGCAGGTTGGAATGTCGTAGGTGTAATTACAGCTCCTGATAAGCCTCAAGGACGTGGGCAAAAGCTGGTAGGCTCACCTGTTAAGCAAGCTGCAGAAAAACTTGGCTTGAATATACTACAACCAAAAAATCTCAAAAGTGAGGAGTTTCAGGAAGAACTAAAAAGCTTGAAAGCTGACCTTCAAATTGTGGTGGCTTTTAGAATGTTGCCTGAATCAGTTTGGAGTATGCCCCCCTTAGGCACTTTTAACCTTCATGCCTCATTACTTCCAAATTATCGTGGGGCTGCTCCTATCAACTGGGCTATTATCAACGGAGAAACCGAAACGGGAGTCACTACTTTTTTTCTCAAACACGAGATCGATACCGGGAGCATCATTTATCAAGAAAAGGTCCCAATTCTTCCAGAAGAAAACTTGGGAGATGTGTACGAAAAGTTGATGAATATAGGCTCTGACTTAGTTCTAAAAACTGTCGAAGATATTGCCAAAGATGAAGTGAAAGCTCTACCACAAGATGAAAGTAAAGCCATTCATCATGCTCCGAAAATTTTCAAGGAAACCTGCAAAATAAAATGGGAAAATACGGCGGAAGACATTCACAACCTGGTAAGGGGACTCTCTCCCTACCCTGCAGCTTGGACAGAGTTAGATGGTAAATTTTGCAAAATCTATCAAACGGAGTTGCTGTTCTCTTCAAGTAATTCTGAACCTGGGAAGCTTTATACCGACGGAAAAACTTATTTGAGAATAGGAACTTCAAAAGGACAACTGGGCATACTGGAGCTACAAATTGAAGGAAAAAAACGAATGAAAGTCGAGGACTTTCTAAGAGGATATAAATTTGAATAGGAGTCAATAAGGCTAAAACGTTTTAAATCGGTCAAGTAATCTTTTATGGAATTAATATTAATAGCCGCAATAGGGAAAAATAGAGTTTTGGGCAAAGACAATGAATTGCTTTGGAGACTCCCTGCTGATTTTAAAAGGTTCAAAGCCATCACCACTGGCAATTACCTTTTGATGGGGCGCAAAACCTTTGAGTCATTGGGAAAGCCATTGCCCAATAGAACACATCTAGTAATTACCCGTGATCCAAACTATCAAGTTCCTGAAGGACATTACCAGTTCACCAGCTTTGAGAAAGCATTTACATTCTGCAAGAAACTGGATTTAGATAAGCTCTTTGTCATTGGAGGTGGAGAGATTTATACACAGACACTAAAAATGGCTGATAAGATGCTTTTGACTGAGGTAGAAGTCTCACCTGAAGGAGATACTTTTTTCCCTGAATTCGATAAGAGTAACTGGAAGGAAACTTTCAGAGAATTCCATCCGGCAGATGAAAAGCATGCTTATGCTTTTTCCTTTGTAGATTACGAAAAAAAGAGTCACTATGAGTGAAAACAAAGTGATTTGGATAACCGGTGCATCCTCAGGAATCGGCGAGGCCTGCTGTAAAAAATTCAATCAAGAAGGATATAGAGTAATCCTATCTGCCAGAAATAAAAAAGAGTTGACCAGAGTTCAAAGCTCTCTTAACTACCCGGAAAACAGTCAAATACTTCCTCTAGATCTTGCTGAACTAGGAAATGTGGATGAATTGGTACAAAAGGCAATTGGACTTTTTGGTCATGTTGATGTGCTTTTACATAATGGAGGAATCAGTCAGCGCTCTCTTATTCACGAGACAGCTTTAGATGTAGACCGTCGCTTGATGGAAGTAAATTATTTTGGGACCATCACTTTGACCAAAGCCCTTTTACCCCATTTTATCCACCGAAAAAAGGGGCATTTTGGGGTTGTGACTAGTTTGGTAGGGAAATTTGGCACCCCATTTAGATCATCTTATGCCGCCTCTAAACACGCTCTACATGGTTTTTTCGATACATTGAGAGCAGAGCATCATCAGGATCAAATTCAAGTTACCTTGATCTGTCCAGGCTTTATCAAAACCCAGGTTTCTGTCAATGCTTTAACTTCGGATGGAAGTCCCTTAAACTTAATGGATGATGCACAGGCAAACGGAATGAGTCCAGATGAGTGTGCTAATCAAATTTTTCAAGCTATAACCAAACAAAAACGGGAAGTATTGATTGGAGGAAAAGAAACAATGGGAGTTTACCTGAAAAGATTCTTCCCAGGCATATTTGCCAAATTCCTAACAAAAGCCAAAGTCAGATAAGTAAATGAAGCTAGTAAAAGCAGAAATCATAGCCATAGGAGACGAATTGCTATATGGACAAATCATGGACACCAATAGTCACTGGATTTCCCAGCAATTAGACCTAAAAGGTGTAAAGGTGGTAAGAAAAACTACCGTCGGTGATAATAGAGATGATATTTTAAAGGCTTTTTCAGAGGCTGAAAAAAGGGCGGATTTAGTGCTTATTACAGGTGGGCTTGGCCCAACTCAGGATGACTTGACCAAGCCCTTATTGGCTGAGTATTTCAATTGCCCTGTAATTGAAGTTCCGGATGCTGTTAAAGCTATTACAGAGTTTTTCAAAAGAAGAGGCCGAGAAATGACCCCTTTGAATGTCTTACAGGGACATTTACCTTCCTGTTGTGAATACGTTCCAAATCCAGTGGGAACTGCGCCGGGCATGTGGTTTGATCAGAATGAAACTTATTGGATGTCCATGCCAGGTGTACCTCATGAGATGAAGAGGCTCATGAATGACTTTGTTTTACCCAAATTACCAAGCCTGTTTGAGCTGCCAGTAATCTATCACAAGGTTATAAAAACCGCCGGTATTGGCGAAAGCTGGTTGGCTGATTTGATAGCTGATTGGGAAAATGCGTTGCCTGAGCATATCAGATTAGCTTACCTTCCTTCGCTGGGACATGTGAAACTGAGGTTAACAGGTTTTGGCAAGGATTTGATTCAAATCCAGAAAGAAGTGGAAAATCAAATCCAGCTAGTATTACCTAAAATTGAAAAGTACGTATACGGGTTTAATGAAGAAACTCTGGAAACTGCTATCGGCAAGCTTTTGAAGAAAGCCGGGAAAACCCTAGCTTTGGCTGAGAGCTGTTCGGGAGGATATATTTCCCATTTGGTAACAAGCATCCCTGGATGTAGTGATTATTTTCAAGGTTCTTTGGTTCCTTATCACAACCAATACAAAATAGATATCCTAGGAGTAAAAGAGGATACTTTAGCGAATTTTGGAGCTGTGAGCGAAGAAACTGTCCATGAAATGGCAAAAGGAATAAGAAGTTTATTTCATGCCGACTTCGGTTTAGCCTCTAGTGGGATAGCCGGACCTGATGGTGGAACAGATGAAAAACCAGTTGGAACTGTTTGGATAGCTTGTGCCGGAGATGGCTTTTCAGAAGCAAAAAAATTACAATTGACCCAAGACAGATTATTAAATATTCAATTAACTGGGGTTGCTGTTTTGAATTTATTAAGAGTTTGTATCTCTCAATACAACAAATAAAATTTTATACTAAAGGTTTGTTTCAAATGTTTTTAAAATTTAATTTTAAAAGTTGAATGTAAACCCAATTAAATACCGAAAATAGTATGGCGAGTGTAGAAATGCTGATGCCTAAAATGGGCGAAAGTATCATAGAAGGCACCATCCTTACCTGGTTAAAAAAAGAAGGCGACCCTATTGAGCAGGATGAATCTGTCCTGGAGGTTGCCACTGATAAGGTGGATACAGAAGTACCTGCAACCCATGCTGGTGTTTTGAAAAAAATATTGGCTAAAGAGGGAGAGGTAATAGCTGTAGGTGCTCCAATTGCCATCATTGAAACTGCCGGTGAAGAAGCCGCCCCAGCTAATGCTTCTAAGCCTAAGGAAGAGGCTAAAGACGAACTAGTAGCCGCTGCTCCGGAGAAAACTGAGACCTTGATCTCAAGCCCAGAGCCAGTAGTAGCGGATGGAGATGATAGATTCTATTCTCCTCTTGTCAAAAGCATTGCAAAAGAGGAAGGAATTGACGCTTCTGAACTATCCAAAATACCTGGTACCGGCAAAGAAGGCCGAGTAACTAAGCAGGACATGTTGGAATATGTAAAAAACAGAAAAGCTGCACCAAGTGCTTCCTCTCCAAGCCCATCCATAGCTGAACCTAAAGTTCAAGTGAGCGTTTCGGCCAATGATGAAATTATCGAGATGGATAGAATGCGCAAGATGATTGCGCAGCGTATGGTGGATTCCAAGAGAATTTCTCCGCACGTAACATCTTTTGTTGAGGCTGATATGACTAACATCGTATTATGGAGGGAGAAAAATAAAGAAGCCTACAAAAAGAAATACGGAGAATCTATTACCTATACTCCATTCTTCATTGAAGCCATCGCCAAAGCAATCAGAGATTTCCCAATGATCAATATCTCCGTGGATGGAGATAGAATTATCAAGAAGAAGGATATCAACGTAGGAATGGCTGTAGCATTACCGTCTGGAAACCTGATTGTTCCAATCATTAAAAATGCGGATCAGTTAAACTTGGTGGGTATTTCCAAAAAAGTAAACGATCTAGCCAATAGAGCAAGAAATAACAAATTGACTGCCGATGACCTTTCGGGAGGCACATATACCGTATCCAATGTTGGCTCATTCGGGAATGTCATGGGTACTCCTATCATTCCTCAGCCTCAAGTTGCGATTATGGCCGTTGGTGCAATCGTCAAAAAACCTGCGGTGGTAGAAACACCTACTGGAGACGTGATTGCCATTCGACATAAAATGTTCTTATCCCATTCCTATGACCATAGAGTTGTTGACGGATCTTTGGGAGGAATGTTTGTCAGAAAAGTAGCAGATTATTTAGAGGAGTTTGATATGAATTCTTCCTTTTAATATTGACCCCGGCTTGAGTCGGGGTTTATTTTTTCCTCTTTTCTATAATTTTTTTATAATAATGTTCCAATCTTTCAGCCAATACAGCTAATCGTATTGGCTTTGTTAGATAATCATCCATCCCAGACTCTATTGCTTTCATTTGGTCTTCATCAAAAACGTTTGCTGAAAGTCCTATAATCACAAGATCCCTTTTCTTAGGGAGCTTTCTAATCTCATCGGTAGCTTCAAGACCATTCATTATAGGCATCTGTACATCCATCAGGACTATATCAAAATCCTGCTCTTTTACTTTTTCCACAGCTTCCTCTCCATTTCTGGCAACCTCGTATTGAAAACCCAATTGATTTAGCATTAACTTCATCAATTGTAGGTTCAAGTCATTATCTTCAGTCAAAAGAATTTTCAGAGGGTGTGTCTCACCCATTTCTTTGACCTCAGCCCAAGACAATTCCTTCTTGTCAATTTTCAGACTATCCTTCTCTACTTTTTTGACCAAAACAGAAAATTCAAATACAGAACCTATACCCTTTTCACTACTGATAACTAAATCTCCTCCTAAGAGCTCTATAAGCTTTTTCGCTATAGCTAGTCCCAAGCCGGTTCCTTGATAGTTTCGGGTTGCAGAGCTGTCTATCTGATAAAATGGTTCGCTTAACTTCTCTAAATGCTCATCGGATATGCCTATTCCAGTATCGATAATTTTACAATTGATAAAATAAGCATCACCGCTTATTTGCTCCAATCCTACGCTGACGTCTACTTTCCCTTTTTCAGGCGTAAACTTGATCGCATTTCCCACGAGGTTCAAGAAAATCTGATTGATTTTCACTTTATCTCCTTGTGCTAAAAAGTCCTGTTTGCTATCTGATTGAAAATTGAATGCTATGTCTTTTTTATTTGCCAGTCCTGAAAGTATCTGTGCCTGATTCTCAAGCTCCTGCATAGGATCAAATACCTCATTGAAAATTTCAACTTTTCCGGCTTCAATTTTAGAGTAGTCCAAAATATCCTTGATTATACCAAGGAGCATATTTCCGGAATTTTTGATGATATCAACATATTGCTGTTGAATCGTATTCAACTTGGTTTGCTCCAAGAGGTCTATAATTCCCAATAATCCATTCATCGGGGTTCTGATCTCATGACTCATATTGGCAAGAAAGTCTGACTTCGCTTTGCTTGCCTGATCAGCAGCATTCATAGCATCCACCAATCCTTTTTCCCAAATCTTCTGAGTAGTAATATCTTTTGAAATAGACATCATTTTCTCAGCATCTAAGGGAAAGAATCTCATTTCAAAATGCCTCTCCCCTTTCGGACCTTCCCATTTCACATTAATAGTTTGAATGGATCGTTTTTCTCTAGCCTTGTAAAAAGCTTCTAAAACCATTTCGGTTTGACCATGAGGCACAAATTCATGCAAGCTTTTCCCTAAAGTTTGACGGGAGGGTTCTTCCAATTCTTCTTTGTCCTGAACATGGAAATCAATAACTCTACTGTCATTATCATACAGAAAAATATTATCCGGAATATTGCCAATTAGAGTTCTTAGCCTATTCTCACTTTCTATCAACTTGATTCTTGATTGATAGGTATCGGTGATGTCAGTACAGATTCCCATACCTCCGTTGAAATGACCGGCATCATCAAAAATCAATTTTTCAAAAACTTTGAGTCGGATCCTTTTTCCATCCGGCATGATGAAGTCATACTCAAAGTCCACCAAATCCCTTTTTTCATCCAGGGCCTGAAAAATAATGGATCGGAGATTCTGAACCTCCGCATTTTCTGATTCTTCTTTGAAAGCAGATCTAAACTCATGAGGTTCCATGCCTAAAATATCTCGAACCTCATCACTAATACGAGTTATCTGCCCTTTGGCGTCGTGGAAATAAACAAAACCTTTAAGCTCTTGAAGTAATAAATTCTGTTGATCAAATAGCTCGCTGATCTCTTGAATATTAGCTTCTTGAGTTCTTTGAAACTCTAAATTATTCTTTAAAGAAACTACAAAAAATCCCACAGTAAATATCAACAAGGCAACAAAACCTAGAAAAAGGAAAAAATACGTTTGGTAAATCCCCGAAGTCAAACTTTCTGCAGGAACGGCAAAGACCATCGCTCCAGATTCACTGGAAAGCACAAAACTAAATGGATACTGGGCAATAATTCCACTTGTCTCCTCATCGTTCCTTTGCCAAGAAGCTTCATAAAAGCCTTTCAAGCCTAAAGCCAAATCATTCTCTAAATCTGCAATTTTGCTTGCTTGAATCTGAATAGAATTATTGTTTAAAGGAATTAGCCGATCATCATAAATCAAGAATTTACCACCGCCTGGATTTAGATAATAATTCATCACATACTCCTTTGCAAAGGAGACTAAATCCAGTGAATAAAGGACACGAAAGCCCTTTTTCCCTAATATCAAGTTGGAAAATCTCTTTTCATCAGTCGAAGGAAAACCTGTGTCAGACTGGGTTCGAAAAAATTCCGTTCTATCATTTTTATTGAAAACTAAAACCGAATCCATCATATCCACCCAGACTGTATCTACTAATTGGGGGAAAGAATTAAACAATCTTCTAACCGCATAGGTGAATTCTTCATCATAGTCATCCAGCTCGTGATTGGGATCCTCCAGATAATTGATTAATTCCTTGGACTCTTCTTCAAATCTTCTAATCTCAAGTTCAATTCCACGGGACGCTAGCTCAGTTTGTTTATTTAAAAATTCCTTTCTGGAATTTAACTGAGCATTAAAAATTGCCATGAAAAAACTTAATCCCAAGGTGATTACCAAAAGGACTAAAAGTGATCCAATGACTAAGGTTAGCCAAAAATCAATACGGTAAGGCTTATTAGTTTCCATTAGCTTTTGATATTGATTTTAATGGCATACCACTCTATCTCTTTGAAGGCCCTGCAAACTGCATCAGATAGATAACTTTCCTCTTTAAATTCAAATTGATCTTTAGATTCCAAAAGGAAAGCCTGACCCATTTTTCGAACTTCCCTACTTTTACTATTGAATAGATTAAAATCAGAAATTCTGAAATTATCCGACCGGATAGTTTCCCTATAAACATGGTTTTTCAGTGGAGGCATGCTCAAGGCCTCGATGGCAGTAGACTTTCCCGCTACTATGTCCCCTTTTTTGTTTACAATTAGATAGTCCCCATTAGTGTCTTCCAAAAATCTTTGGATCAGATGGTCTACTGTGATATCAATACCCAAAACAGCAAATAATTCATCTTGATCATACACCGGCTTGATTAGTGACAAAATCCATCCTTGCCCAGCCGGATCGATATATGGTTCGGGTATCCATACATATTCCCTACTAGGATTATTTTCTTGATCTGCTTTGTAATAAAAATTAAAGTCCTTGACATTAATATTTGGGTCTACTATTCCCACAGCATCATAAAAGGGATAAACTCTCGAAACTTGATTTTCTGAATTGGAATAGATCTGCGCTATGATATCATAACGCTTATAAATCTTAGAAAAAATTTCATCCAAACCATTGGTAAATTTCACTTCCTGCCTCGCTTTGGCATAATCTTCCGTTGAATTCAAGATGATAATGGAACTGTAATTTTCCTCTTTCACATACAGACCTTCAGAGAATGGCCCATTCATCTTGTACTTATACCCCTCTAAGTCTCTAAGAATTTTGTCTTTGTTCCTGATCAAAGAATCATAAAAAGTTGAGACCGAGTCAATCTCTTTTTCAAGTGCATTTGCGTGGCTTTCAAAGGAAGATACTAATTCCTGTAAACTTGCTTTATCAGCCTTCTTTTTCTTTTCCCGAAGGTCAGAACATGCCGAAAAAAGAAGTAGAATAGAAACTAAAAATAGTATTGGGGCTCTCATGTATCATATGCTTTGCGGGAAATTAAAGATTTTCCAACTGAGCACGAAATGATTTTCCCATTTCATGAAATCTTTCAACTATTTGCTTAAAAAAATCTCCTTCCAGAAAGCTTTCCAAGTCTGCTTCTTCCAAAACATCCATCTCGTTTAACTTGAAAGTCTGCTCCATGGGACCAAACTCAAATTTCAAGATGTACTTATTATTCCAGGAGAAAATACTAATTCGTATTTCCTCCCGGATTAATTCCTTGACTACTCTCATCCTGGTCTCTTTACCTCAGAACTATACGTTAATCTGGACTTTAAAGAAGAAGCAACTGAACAATATTTGTCAACGGATAGCGCAACCACTTTTTCAAACTCCTCCTCTGTTGCATTGGGGGAAATTAAAATGAATTTTAAGTGGATATCGGTATAAAATGCAGGTACTCCGTCATTTCGAATTCCTTCCACTTCCACCGAAAAATCGACTATCTCTCTTCTTTTTTTCTTCATCATCAAAACTGCATCCACAGAAGCACAGCCACCCACTGCCGATAATAGCAAATCCATGGGAGATTGTGCTTTTTTGGTAGGGGCATCGTACATATCGATCTGAACTACATTTCCCTGGGGATTTACAGCTTCGTATTCATAGTCCGCTTTCATTCGGACAGTTACATTTCTTTTTGACATAGCACTTAATCTTTATTCTATTTGAAAGGCTTACCCTTACATGTTTCTTCTATATTGACCACCAACCTCATAAAGCGCTCTCGTAATTTGTCCCAAAGAACAATACTTAGATGCTTCCATTAATCGCTCAAATACATTCTCGTTTTGAATAGCAGCTTTCTTCAAGGACATCAATTGCTCTTCTTCTTTGCCTTCATAAGCTTGATGTAAGCTTTTCAAAGTCTGAATCTGAGCTTCTTTTTCCTCTTGAGTAGCTCGAATCACTTCCCCAGGAGTTACAGTTGGAGAACCTTCACTGGATAGGAATGTATTCACACCAATAATCGGATACTCTCCAGTATGCTTCAGCATTTCATAATGCATGCTCTCTTCCTGAATTTTTCCTCTTTGGTACATGGTCTCCATAGCTCCCAGTACTCCCCCTCTTTCTGTGATTCTATCAAACTCTACGTAAACCGCTTCTTCCACCAAATCAGTCAATTCTTCAATAATGAAAGCGCCCTGCAATGGGTTTTCATTTTTAGCTAATCCTAATTCTTTATTGATGATCAACTGAATCGCCATTGCTCTCCTTACTGATGCTTCAGTTGGAGTTGTAATCGCTTCATCATACGCATTGGTATGTAGGGAATTACAGTTATCATAAATCGCATACAATGCCTGTAGCGTCGTTCTGATATCATTGAAATCAATCTCTTGTGCATGTAGAGACCTTCCAGAGGTCTGAATATGATACTTCAGCATTTGCGAGCGTTCATTCGCCCCATACTTCAGCTTCATCGCTTTGGCCCAGATTCTTCTAGCCACTCGTCCAATTACCGCATACTCCGGATCAATTCCATTGGAAAAGAAGAACGATAGATTTGGGGCAAAATCATTGACATCCATTCCTCTGGAAACATAGTATTCCACATACGTGAACCCATTGGAAAGCGTTAATGCCAATTGCGTGATAGGATTAGCTCCAGCTTCAGCAATATGATATCCAGAAATAGAAACTGAATAAAAGTTTCTGACTTTGTTTTGAATGAAATATTGCTGCACATCACCCATGAGCCTCAGAGAAAACTCCGTGGAGAAAATACAGGTATTTTGTGCCTGATCTTCTTTGAGAATATCTGCCTGAACAGTCCCCCTTACTTTAGAAATGGTATCTGCTTTGATTTTTTCATATACCTCTTTCGGCAAAACCTGATCTCCGGTCACACCCAAAAGCATCAAGCCCAAGCCATCATTGCCTTCAGGAATCTCGGCATTGTAAGTTGGTCTTTTCAGCCCTTTCTTTTGGTAAATGGCATCAATTTTCTGATTGATTTCATCTTCCAAACCATTGGCTTTAATATAAACCTCACATTGCTGATCAATAGCTGCATTCATGAAAAATGCAGTCATGGTAGCTGCGGGGCCATTGATAGTCATCGAGACTGAAGTCAAAGGGTCTACCAGATTAAATCCTGAATAGAGCTTCTTAGCATCATCCAAGCAGCAAACATTTACTCCAGAATTACCAATTTTGCCATAAATATCCGGTCTATAATCAGGATCCTCACCATAAAGAGTCACGGAGTCAAAAGCCGTGGACAATCGCTTGGCCGGCATATCCTTCGAAACATAGTGGAATCGCTTGTTGGTACGCTCAGGCCCACCTTCACCCGCAAACATTCTAGTAGGATCTTCACCTTCTCTTTTGAAAGGGAAAACTCCAGCAGTGTAAGGGAATTTTCCAGGTACGTTTTCTCTAAGTCCCCATTTTAATAACTCACCCCAAGCTTCATACTTAGGAAGTGAAACCTTCGGAATTCTTGAATCCGCAAGTGATTTATGGAAAGTTTTTACCTTGATCTCCTTATCCCTTACTTTGAAAACATAGAAATCCTCCTGATATCTAGCGGCTTCTTCTGGCCACTCTTCCAGCCATTTCTTATTTTTTGGATCTAAATTCAGCTCGACTTGAGTATAGACTTCTTCTAATTCTTTTTTCAATCTGTCTTTGTCCTCTACACCGGATTCTTCAATAGTGTCAATTGATTTCCGAATCGAATAAAGCTTTTGAGCAATCTCTTTTTGCTCTTCTACCCACTTGTCGTAGTTCCTGTTGTTCTCAGTAATCTCGCTTAGATATCGGGTCCTTGCAGGTGGAATAATATAGATCTTTTCAGAACTACCGGATGTCAATTCGGAACTGCTTTCAAAAGACTCAAACTTCTCATTGACTTTGGAAATGATTGCCTTATAAAGCTGATTCATTCCCGGATCGTTGAATTGAGAAGCAATGGTACCGAAAACAGGTAAATCTTCGTCTTTCGCTTCCCATAGATTGTGATTGCGTTTGAATTGCTTTTTCACATCCCGAATAGCATCTAGAGCCCCTCTTTTATCAAACTTGTTCAGTGCAATGATATCTGCAAAATCCAGCATATCGATCTTCTCCAATTGAGATGCGGCACCATATTCCGGAGTCATCACGTAGAGGGATAAATCTGAATGCTCGATAATTTCTGTATCTGACTGACCAATACCTGATGTTTCTAAAATCACCAAGTCAAATCCAGCCGCTTTCACAGTATCTACAGCATCTTGGACATATCGAGATAGAGCTAAGTTTGATTGTCTGGTGGCCAGAGACCTCATAAACACTCTGGGATGATGAATTGCATTCATGCGGATTCTATCTCCCAAAAGAGCTCCTCCAGTTTTTCTTTTGGAAGGGTCTACGGATATGATTGCGAGAGTTTTGTCTTCAAAATCCAAAACAAATCTCCTGACCAATTCATCAACCAAGGAAGATTTTCCAGCCCCTCCAGTTCCTGTAATTCCCAAAACCGGGGTTTTTGACGCCTTGCTTTTTGATCTTACTTCTTCCAACAATTTTTTGGATTGATCAGGGAAGTTTTCAAAAGCAGAGATCAGTCTGGCTACATGATTTTTTTTATCTCTTTCCAGAGCAAATTCTTCCGGCAACTCATCTCCAATTGGAAAGTCGCATTGCTTTACTAAGTCATTGATCATTCCCTGAAGACCCATTGCTCTTCCATCGTCAGGAGCATAGATTCTGGAAATACCATATTCATGCAATTCCTTGATCTCTTCAGGAAGGATTGTTCCACCTCCCCCTCCGAAAAGTTTGATATGCCCCGCTCCTTTTTCATGAAGCAAATCATACATGTATTTAAAAAATTCTACGTGCCCTCCCTGATAGGAAGTAATGGCAATAGCTTGGACATCTTCCTGAATCGCACAATCGACAATCTCCTGAACCGAGCGATTGTGTCCTAAATGAATCACTTCACAACCAGTGGATTGAATGATTCTTCTCATAATATTGATCGCTGCATCATGCCCATCAAAAAGTGAGGCTGCAGTGACAATACGAATGTGATTTTTTGGCTTATAAATCTCCGCTTGGGTAGTCATACTTATGGGTTTATGTACTCTATTTTTTGGGCTTTGAAACGACATTCAAGCCGATCTTTTCAGTCTGCGAATATAACAAATTTAAGGCTGCCTTAGGTTTAAAACATGTGATCAAACAAAATATTATTTGGTAGGCAAACAGATAAATCAAGCGGTTAGCTGACAATTGTCATCTTTTTTTATCATCTTAATTTAAACCTTTGGGGAATAAAAAAATTGAAAATGATCAACTATACCACAGCAGCTGATGCGGTTCAGCTAGTTCAAAGCCATCAACGCGTATTTATTCACGGAAGTGCAGCAACCCCCACCACTCTTTTGTATGCATTGGCAGACAGAAAAAAAGAATTGAAAAATGTCGAAATCGTAGCAATCACTACGCTAGGTCCTATGCCTTTGGTAGAACCCGATTGTAAAGGGAGTTTCTTTATGAATTCTCTTTTCGTTTCAACTAATATCAGAACTGCCGTCAATACAGATCAGGGGGGCTATGTCCCTATTTTCTTGAGTGAAATCGGACACCTTTTTAGGAATAAAATTTTGGAAATTGATGTAGCAATGATTCAGGTTTCAGAGCCTGATGCACACGGGTTTTGTTCGTTGGGAACCTCAGTAGATATTGCCAAACCTGCAGTTGAAACCGCCAAATTGATTATTGCGCAAGTCAATAAGCAAATGCCTCGAACACATGGAGATGGACATATTCATATTTCAAAATTTGATAAAGCTATCTATGTAGACGAACCACTACCTGAAGTAAACTATCTCGGAAAAATTACGGAAAAGGAAATTCAGATTGGCAATCATATAGCTTCTATTATAGAGGACAGATCAACCCTTCAAATGGGCATTGGTGCAATTCCTGATGCAGTTTTAAATAGCCTTCATCATCATAAAGATTTGGGAGTACATACAGAAATGTTTTCCAACGGCATCCTGAACTTGATGAAATCGGGGGCTGTCACCAATGCCTATAAGAAAAAACATCCCGGCAAAGTAGTTTCCGCTTTTACTGCAGGTTCAGCAGAATTATACCGGGAAATCCACGATAACCCTGAATTCTCCTTTCATGAGGCAGCCTATGTTAATGATACTTCTGTAATCAGGAAAAACCCGAAAGTAGTATCGATCAACTCCTGTGTTGAACTTGATTTGACAGGACAAGTCTGTGCCGATTCGATAGGAAGCTATCATTATTCGGGAGTTGGTGGACAGATGGATTTTATGAGAGGAGCTTCACTGTCCGTTGGAGGAAAACCCATTATGGCATTAACAGCCTGCACAAAATCAGGAGAATCAAAAATTGTCCCTTTCCTAAAACCAGGAGCTGGAGTAGTTACGACAAGAGCGCATGTTCAATATGTAGTGACAGAGTTTGGAGTCGTCAATTTGTACGGAAAGAATCTGAGACAGAGATCATACGAATTGATGAGAATCGCTCATCCAGATCATAGAGATAGTCTGGAAAGAGCTATTGTAGAAAGATTTGGTAGCTATATCTATCCATTTCGTTGATTTGGCAATTTCATAAATGGGGTTTTGAATTATGCCGCTTCTACTTAGATTAGCGAATGATAAACCCCATTTCTTTTTATGTCTTCTAATAAATATGTCTTTTTCATTTCCATCACAGCCGCTCTTGGCGGCTTTTTATTTGGATTTGATACAGCTGTAATTTCAGGTGCGGAAAGAGCGATACAAGAAGTATGGCAATTAAGTGACTGGATGCATGGATTAGCCATAGCATCAGCTTTGTATGGAACTGTAATAGGTGCCTTGCTAGGCGGAATACCTGCAGACAAGTTTGGAAGAAAGAAAAGCTTACTCTGGATAGGTATATTTTATTTAGTTTCCGCTGTGGGTTCAGGAATGGCGTGGGACGTCACCTCTTTTACTATTTTTAGATTTATTGGTGGCTTAGGTGTAGGTGCATCCTCTGTAGTTGCACCTATGTATATCTCTGAAATCGCTCCTGCAAAAAACCGGGGACTCTTGGTAGCCCTGTATCAGTTTAATATTGTATTTGGGATTGTAATCGCCTATGTCTCCAATTATCTGATTGGAACTGCTGGCTTGCCAGAAGAGTGGCGATGGATGCTGATTGTTGAAGGAATACCAGCTTTGATATACAGTGCAATGATTTTCAGAATACCTGAAAGTCCAAGATGGCTGATCGCCAAATTTAATGCTCAAAGCCAAGCTAGAACTATTTTAACTCGGACAGATCCTGAAGGCGCCGAAGAGGCAATTAGACTTGCCATTGAAGAAGAAAAGAGGCAAAAGTCCAAAGCAAGCATTTCAACTCTTTTCAATTCAAAATACCTTTCCAGTACTCTTCTAGCGGTTATGATTGCCTTTTTTAATCAGGTATCAGGAATTAATGCCATCATCTACTTTGCTCCCAGAGTATTTGAAATGGCGGGGATTTCCACGGAAAACGCTTTAATATCAACTATAGGAATTGGAATAGTCAACTTGCTGGGCACATTTCTAGGACTTTATTTAATAGATCGGTTGGGAAGAAAAAAGTTAATGTATATAGGTTCCGCAGGTTATATTATCTCATTATCCTTGATGGCATATAACTTTTTGGGGCCTGGAATTCCATCTTTCTGGCTCCCTATTTTTGTTTTCGGATTTATTGTTTCTCACGCAGTAGGACAAGGTTCGGTGATTTGGGTATTCATTTCAGAAATGTTTCCTAATGAACTTAGAGCATATGGCCAATCGCTTGGCTCTTTTACCCACTGGATTTTAGCCGCTGTAATTGCCAATGTCTTTCCTTTCTTTGCCAATGCATTCGGACCAGGCTATATCTTTGCTTTCTTTGCATTGATGATGGTTTGGCAACTCCTTTGGGTGAAATTTAAAATGCCGGAAACCAAAGGAAGAACTCTAGAAGAAATTCAAAAAGATTTACATCAAGACTATGCCTCATAAAGTTTTTATTTTCGGTGAAATGCTATGGGATTGCTTACCTAGCGGTTCGAAAGCAGGTGGTGCCCCATTGAACGTGGCCCTGAATCTTCACCAATTAGGACTGAATTCCAATTTTATCTCCGCAATAGGAAATGATTTAGATGGAGAAAAATTAGTGGAATACATAAAGAGTTATGGGATCTCGGATAAGTTTATTCAAAGAAAAGACGCTTATCAGACCTCAAAAGTCCTGGTTGACAATTCTGATCCTGAAAATATCAAGTATACCATTTTACCCAATGTGGCTTGGGATCATATCTCTATTACAGATGAATTGATTCAGGCTAGCCAGAACTGTGATGCTTTTATTTTTGGAACATTGGGAGTTAGAAGCAATGAAAGTCTCAAAACTCTTCTAGCATTACTCCCGAAGCAAAAATTGAGGATTTTTGATGCCAACTTGAGAAGTCCATTTTACGATTTCGAAGTGATTGAAACTCTCCTTGGGTACACCGAAATTCTAAAAATCAACGAAGATGAATTAGAAATTTTCGCAGATTACTTCAATACAGAAGCAACAGTGGAAAGTCTATGTGAATTTTTGGATCATAATTTTCCCATTGAAATCATCTGCATCACTTTGGGATCCAAGGGCGCTATGATTTATCAAAATGGACAAATCACACAGCACCCTGGGTATAAAATTAAAGTGAAAGACTCCATAGGAGCTGGAGATGCTTTCTTGAGCGGATTTGTCAAAACATACCTAGACGGCAAAAATTCAGAGGAGATTTTGGATTTTGCCTGTAAAATCGGAGCATTTGTAGCAACTCAGGAAGGGGGCACACCCAAGTATCAAGTAAGCGACATTAATCAAATACATTGAAATTTGGCTGTTTTTTGAAATAATTGAGCATTTTTCTTCCTCAGGGATAAAAACCACTTATCCCTTTTTGCAACTTTGTTTCACTTTTTCTGGTATAAAGCTACAAAGCACTTTATTTTTGTGGCGTGAAGAAACTGATACCCTACATTACTGTATTTCTGACAACCCTAATTCTGGCTTTTCCTTCTAAAGCCCAGAACTGCAACCTGTCTATTCGGGGTAAGGTGATTCATTTAGAAAATAACCAACCCATCCCGGGAGCTTACGTGTGGCTGGAAGAAACCAAGCAAGGTGTGGTGACTGATCTAGACGGCAACTTTCTCATAAGAAATCTTTGTCAGGGTGCATTCAATTTGAAAATCCAGTTTTTGGGTCATAAGGAAATTCAGGAAAAAATAGACTTGGCATCCAATTCATTCAATAAAACATTTCGAATGGAAGAAGAGTCCTTCGCTCTTTCTGGGGTTGAAATTCATGGACATAGAGATGCCGTTCAAACGACTACAGCGGTAACTGCTCTATATGGTGAGCAATTATTAGAATCCAGAGGAGAAAACTTAGGAGAAAGCCTCAAAAGAGTTGCTGGTGTCACTACTTTTTCCACGGGAAATAGCATAGCAAAGCCAGTGATTCATGGTCTGCACTCCAATAGAATCATGATTCTGAATAATGGAATCCGACTTGAAGGACAACAATGGGGAGCTGAGCATGCCCCTGAGATTGATCCTTTTTTGGCAGATGAAATTACAGTAATAAAAGGTGCTGAGACAGTTCGCTTTGGGCCGGAGGCTATGGGTGGAGTGATTTTAGTAAGCCCTGCTGAAATCCCTACCAAAAGTGAAAGCAAGACAGATCTATATGTTTTAGGCGCAAGTAATGGTAGAATGGGGAATATTTCTGTTACTCACCAAGATGGATTCAAAAGCATCAAAGGCCTGGGCTACAGAGTTCAAGGATCGGTAAAAAGGGCAGGTAATATTCAAAGTCCGGATTACTATCAGGCAAATACCGGGCTGAATGAAATCAACTTTTCTGGTGCACTTGGATATACTAGTCCAAAATTAGGAGCAGAGATTTATTATAGTTTTTTCAATACCGAATTGGGGATTTTGAGAGATTCCCATACTGGAAATTTGACTGATTTACAGGAAATTATTGCCAATGGAAGGCCTTTTTCCAATGTGGGTTTCACCTATGATATTCTAAATCCAAAGCAAAAAGTTGCCCATCATTTAGGTAAAATCAAGTCTCATTATCATATCAACTCCAACTGGAAAGCAAATCTTCAATATGGTTTTCAGCTCAACCAAAGACAGGAATTTGATAGAAGAAGAGGAGATTTAAATGAACGAGCCAGTTTGGATTTGGAGCTATTCACCAATACTCTTGACTTATTCGTAGACCATACCCACCCAAATGAGTTTAGCGGTACTTGGGGGTTGAATATTATTCAACAGGCAAACAGCAACATTCCAGGAACTGGAGTAACTCCCCTAATTCCGAATTATCAAATGCTTAACATGGGTTTCTATGGAATTGAAAAATATTCCAAAGGACCTTTGGAAATTGAAGGCGGTATTAGGTTTGATTTTAGAGATGTCTCTACAGCACGATTCGTCAATAATGAGCTGGAGGAAGTGGACCTGAACTACAGCAATTTCACAGCTTTTCTAGGTGCTTATTACCAATTATCCCCAAGCCTTACTTTTTCTACCAATTTGGGCTCTGCTTGGAGACCACCGAATATCAACGAGTTATTTTCCCAAGGCTTGCACCATGGGGCAGCTGCTGTGGAAATAGGTGATCAAGAATTAAACTCAGAAAAATCCCTTAAATGGGTAAACTCACTTGAGTTTACTTCCAATAAATCAACCTTTGAATTGACCGCCTACGCTAACAGGATTTCAAATTACATTTACCTCAATCCCACAGGAGATACTTTTGTGAGTTTGAGAGGTACTTTCAATGTTTATGAGTACCTGCAGGCAAATGCGCTGTTTTATGGATTTGATTTTTCTGGAAGCTATGAATTCACCTCCAATTTCAATGCTTACGTCAAAGGTTCCATCATTAGAGCAAAAAATACAGACGAAAACAATTTCTTTCCATTTATTCCTTCGGACAGAATGGATTGGGGACTTTCATATAAGCTAGGTCAGGAAAAAAAGACACACAAATTCACTATCAGTAATCAGTTGGTTGCGCGACAAAATCGAGAGCCTGATTTTGATTTGGCTCCTGCTCCTGATGCTTATGCTCTATTCAACTTTGGATATTTAAGACAATTGCCAATTGGACAAAACAAATTGAATCTTGGGCTACAGGTTCAAAATATCTTCAATACCAGCTATAAAGAGTACATGAACAGATTTCGATACTTCACTGATGATATCGGAAGAAACATCCTTTTGAAAATCAATTACCAATTTTAATTTATATAAACACAATGAAAACTATCCAAAAACTTCCTTTTTACGCACTGATCGTAAGTTTATTCGTATTCACAGCCTGTGAACCTGAAGAGCCGGTTGTAGAGAATGACGGAGAAGTAATCACTGATGTAACTTTAAACTTTACAGAGCTTGATGCTTCTGGTAATCCTGTTGGTACAACAATCAGTTTCACAGCTTCTGACCCAGAAGGAATTGAAGTAGGAGCTTCTCCTGTAGTGCAGACTGTAAGCCTTATGAAAGGTAAAACCTACCGTTTAGACATTGAAGTATTCAATGCTATCGAAAACGAGGATATTACAGAAGAGATTTTAGAGGAAGCTGATGAGCATCAGTTTTATTTCTTGGGATCAGCTTTCGTGGGATCTTCCGCACCACTCACTTATGTCTATGATGATGAGAGCGGAGAACTAATCGGTGTAAGAGGTATCGTTACAGTAGCATCTTCTCCAGGTTTCAACAATGCTCAAATGAGAATTGTCTTGAGACACGATTTGGATAAAAACTATCCAGGAGCTAATAATCCAAACTTTGAAAATTTTGTGATGGCAGGTGGAGAAACCGATTTAGACATCACTTTCCCACTAGTATTAAATTAAAAAAAATTAGGCCTGATGAAAAATTAGGCCTTTTTTTATTCTAATAATCCTTCCCGCAGATCACCATTTGAGACGGATCAAAATTGGAAGCATTCGCAGCTTTTCCAATATTTCCAGCAACCAAAATCGTATTGTAATCAGGTCCATCGGCAGCTAGATGAACTTTGATATGCCCTTCAAATCCTAATAGTTCATTGAACAGTAATCGATTTCCGTTGGTCATTTGCTCCAATACAGTCACTGATTTTAGGGATGCTGCATTTACCGGCTTGAGCATAAATGCTATTGTGGCTTGTGGGGTATTGATATTCCCAAAATGCAGATGAGCCGGGTAACTCACACTTGCATCACCTCTGGAGCCTTCCAGATCAATACTCATCTCCAAATTCCCTCCGATCAATTCCCTGACGGTCGCAGTTCCTGAAAAATCAAAATCTGAGGCTTTGAATAAAGAATATTCAACCTGCTTGCCGGTGTATTTATTTGATTCAAATGAGTCAGTGCAGGATATGAAAATTAACCCGGAAAGTAGCGCAAAAATTAACTTTTTCATGAATAGCTTGTTTTCAAATTGGTAAACGGCAAGAAGTCCATTAAGTTAAGATTTCAATTTAAATACTCTTACTCATTATCCATTTGAATGAAAAACTTTGCAGAGCTAATCACTAAGTTGGATCAAACCAACAAAACCAAAGATAAGCTGGAGGCTTTGCAACATTTTTTTGAAACATCTTCCTCAAAAGATAAAGTCTGGGCAATCGCCCTTTTCACTCATAGAAGACCGAAAAGGCAAGTGAATACCCGACAATTACGAGAGTGGTGTATGGAGATGGCAGAAATTCCAGAATGGCTCTTTGAAGAATCATATCACACAGTAGGAGATTTGGCAGAAACCATTTCTCTCTTGCTACCTCTACCCACTTCCAAGTCGAGCTATCAACTCAGTGATTGGATCAATCAGTTGATAGCTTTAAAGGAAAAATCCGACGAACAAAAGAAAGATTTCATTCTGAATGCATGGAGCGAACTGGACCGAATGGAGCGCTTTGTATTCAATAAAATTATCACAGGAGGATTCAGAATTGGTGTCAGCCAAAATTTAATCACTCAGGCCCTTGCTAATTTTCTAAAACGGGAAAAAGCAGACATTGCCTATGCATTGATGGGAAATTGGGATCCTGAAACTTTAACCTTTGATCAGCTTTTTGACCAAACAGAAGCAGAAAAAGACTTAAGCAAACCTTACCCTTTTTTCTTAGCCCATCCTTTAGAAAAGATACCAGAAGAGCTAGGGCATACAGAAGAATGGCAAGTTGAATGGAAATGGGATGGAATTAGAGGACAATTGATAAGGAGAAACCAAGAAACCTTCATCTGGAGCAGAGGAGAAGAACTTGTCAATGAAAAGTTCCCTGAGCTTATTGACTTAGGAAGTTCCTTGCCTGACGGTTTGGTATTGGATGGAGAGATTTTGGCTTTCGATGAAGGAAAGCCCCTACCCTTTGGTATTTTGCAAACAAGGATTGGAAGAAAATCCATTAGTAAAAAAATACTGAAAGATGCCCCTGTGAGCCTATTGGCATATGATTTATTGGAGTTTGAAGGTGAGGATTTCAGAGACTATCCTTTGAAAAAAAGGAGACAAATTTTGGAAGAAGTCGTCCGGAAGACTAAACATCCAAGATTGGAAATATCCAGTCCACTTCTAGCTGAAAATTGGGATGAATATGCCAAAATCAGAGAAAATTCTAGAGCTAATTTAGCAGAAGGCCTGATGCTGAAACATAAAGATTCTCCCTATGAGACAGGTAGAAAACGGGGGAATTGGTGGAAATGGAAAATCGATCCTTTGACGATTGATGGAGTCATGATTTATGCCCAAAAGGGACACGGAAGGCGGGCTGACTTATACAGTGATTATACCTTTGCGGTTTGGGAAGGAGAAAATCTAGTTCCTTTTGCAAAAGCATACTCTGGACTTACCGATTCCGAAATGCGGGAAGTAGATCAATTTGTCAAAAAAAACACTCGAGAAAGGTTTGGTCCTGTAAGAACAGTGAAAGCAGAACTTGTATTTGAAATTGCATTTGAAGGAATTCAGTCAAGCCCAAGACACAAAAGCGGTATAGCCTTGAGATTTCCCCGTATCTTAAGATGGAGAAAAGATAAGCCTAAAGAAGAGGCAAATACACTTCAAGACTTGAAAGATCTTTTAAAACTGTATGGAGGATAAGCGTTTTCAGGTTGCCTTAAATTACTTCAAGTCTAAAGGTTGGACAGCCTTTCCTTTTCAGCTTCATGCTTGGAAAGACTATTTAGATGGAAAATCAGGTCTATTAAATGCCCCAACGGGATCAGGAAAAACTTTTGCTTTATGGTTTCCGGTAATTCTGGAATTTATCCAACAGCATCCCAACGATTGGCAGAACAGCAAAAAAAATGGACTTCAACTTATCTGGGTCACTCCCCTTAGAGCCTTGGCGAAAGACATACAAAAGGCTATGGAAGAGGTTTGCGAGGCTATTGGTTTACCTTGGCAAGTGGCAGTCAGAAATGGAGATACTGATGCCAAAACCAGAGCTGCATTGAAAAGAAGGCCTCCCGAAGTCTTAATCACAACTCCTGAAACACTCCATATATTAATCGCCCAAAAAGATCATCATAAACTCTTTCAAACGGTGCAAACTGTAGTGGTTGATGAATGGCATGAGTTGGTTGGAAATAAGCGAGGGGTTCAGGTTCAGCTTGCTTTAGAGTACATACAGGCAATCTGCCCGAACATTTTCAAAAGATGGGCTATATCTGCTACCATTGGTAATTTGGAGGAAGCTGCCAAAGCGCTTTTAGGAAAAGACCTTCCCATAAATATTGTCAAAGCTGAGGTAATAAAAGAAATCCGACTAGAATCAGTTTTTCCAGATGAAATCGAAAAATATCCTTGGTCTGGACATTTGGGAATTAGGATGCTGGACAAAATAATTCCAATCATAGAATCAGGAAAATCCCTCTTACTTTTTACCAATACACGATCTCAGACGGAAATTTGGTATCAAAAAATTTTGGAAGCCAAACCTGAATGGGCAGGCTGGATCGCCATGCATCATGGCTCTTTGGACATGTCTGTCCGATCTTGGGTAGAAGAAGCTTTGCACGAAGGAAAATTAAAACTAGTGGTCTGCACCTCAAGTTTGGACCTCGGAGTAGATTTTAGACCAGTTGACAAAGTCATCCAAATAGGAAGTCCTAAAGGTGTTGCGCGCTTTATGCAAAGAGCCGGAAGAGCTGGACATCAACCGGGTGTTCCCTCTGAAGTTTATTTCGTCCCTACCAATTCTCTAGAGTTAATTGAAGCAGCAGCTTTAAGGGATGCCATGGAAAATGAAGCCATAGAGTCTCAATTTGCTCCTATCCTACCCTATGATGTCCTCATTCAATTTTTGGTCACACTGGCAGTAGGCGAAGGATTTGCACCGGAAAAAATCTATCCTATCGTTAAACGGACCTACTCTTTTTCCAATTTAAGCAAAGAGGAAATGGACTGGGCTATGGATTTCATCACAAAGGGAGGAAATTCTCTGGGAAGCTATGAGGATTTTCTCAAAGTCAGTCAAGATGAGGGTGGGCTATACAAAGTCAAAAACAAACGAATAGCAATGAAACATAGGCTTTCTATGGGAACCATTGTTTCGGAAGCAATGATGAAAGTGAAGTTCAAAAATGGAACCTACTTGGGCACAGTGGAAGAGTACTTCATTTCAAAGATGAAAATTGGGGATAGATTCTTTTTTGCAGGTCGATCATTAGAGCTTCTTCAAATTCGAGACCTAAGTGCCATAGTCAAAGTCAGTGAGAAAAAAACCAATAACGTGGTAAGCTGGATGGGTGCAAGAATGTCACTTTCTTCCATGCTGTCAGATAAAATTCTCCAAATACTTTCAGAGTATAATAATGGCATTCATAAGTCAGAAGAAGTCAAGCAGGTTTTACCAATTTTGGATCTTCAGAGCAAGCTTTCCATTGTACCGGATCAAAGCACCTTCTTGATAGAGTCTCATCAAAGCAAGCAGGGATATCACATTTTTTTCTACCCTTTTGAAGGTAGAATGATGCATGAATTGATGAGTGCTTTGATTGCCTATAGAGTTTCAGCAAGCTATCCAGTCACTTTCAATATGGCGATGAATGATTATGGCTTTGAGCTTCTTTCAGACATGCCAATTCCTATTGAAGAAATTTTGGAAGAAGATGTATTCAGCCTAAAAAATATCAAAGAGGATATTCTCCACTGTGTGAATGAAAGTGAAATGTCCCGGAGAAAATTCAGAGAAATTGCCAGTATTGCAGGATTGGTTTTTCAAGGATACCCCGGGAAACCCACCACATTCAAGCACATTCAGGCCAATTCCAGCTTACTTTTTCAGGTTTTTGAGCAATATGATCCAGACAACCTATTGTTGAAGCAAGCACATGAAGAAGCTATCAATCAGCAGATGGATAGGGATAAGTTGATTAATGCATTAAAAAAGATCAATCGATTGAAGATCGTGGTCAAACACCCAGTTCAATTTACCCCATTCGCTTTTCCTATCATGGTGGATAGATTGAGCAGAACAACCATTTCTTCAGAAAGTCTGGAAGATAGAATTGCCAAAATACAAGCTCAGTTTACTGTTTTTGATTAGTTCGCTCTCCAGAAGAATGGAGTGAATAAGATCAGAATGGTGAATAATTCCAATCTTCCCAGAAGCATGATAAAGGAAAGGAATATTTTAGCGGATCCGCTGAAAAAAGCGAAGTTGTCAACAGGTCCTACTTCTCCAATGGCTGGGCCAACATTACCCAAACAGGTAGCCACGGCACCCAGAGAAGTTGGTAAATCATAGCCCATCAGAGAGAGTACCAATGCCCCAATGACAAAAGTCAAAAGGTAAATCAAAAGGAAGTTCATAATATGGGTAATGATCCTTCCAGTTACCCGGTCACCATTGATCATCAATGGTACGATCGCCCTTGGATGAACCAGCCTTTTAAACTCCAACCAGGAATTTTTAATAAAAGTCAGGTGACGTACGAACTTGATCCCACCGGCTGTTGATCCTGCTGAACCCCCCAAAAACAGAAGCATGAAGAAAATAAAGCTCATTCCCTGTCCGTATTGGGTATAGTCGTCAGTGACATATCCAGTTGTAGTTACCAGAGAGACCACTTGGAAAAGGGATTTTCTAAAAGCCAATTCATAGTCTACCCCTCCTTTTGCGAAAATCGGGTAGAATAATATCACAGATATCCCCAGCAAAGCAAAAGCGTAAGTTTTAAACTCATCGCTTCTTAATACTCTTCTGAATTTACCTATCAATCCAAAATAAATGATGGTAAAGTTGGTTCCGGCCAAAAACATGAAGACAATAGCTACATATTGAATAAAAGCCGAATCATAATAAGCCATTGAGGCATTTTTGGTAGAGAATCCACCCGTAGCCAAGGTCGTCAAGGCATGGTTGATGGCATCATAAAAAGTCATTCCACCGACCCAATAAAGAAGGGTTGCTAATAATGTCAATCCCACGTAGACATACCATAATCTCTTGGCAGTTTCGGAAATCCTAGGATGCACTTTATCAGAAGTTGGCCCCGGTGACTCGGCAACAAAGAGTTCAATCCCACCAATTCCCAAAAGTGGGAAAATTGCAACCGTCAAGACAATAATTCCCAAACCACCAATCCATTGCGTCATACTTCTCCAGAAAAGAAGACCTTTAGGCATTGCCTCTATATCTGTCAAAATACTGGCACCTGTTGTGGTAAGACCCGACATGGTCTCAAATAGAGCATCGTGAAAAGAGGTGATTTCGGCGCTTAAAATAAAGGGCAACATTCCAAACAGCGTCATAAAAACCCAAGAAAGAGCCACAATCAAATAGCCCTCTCTTTTTCGGATATTTTGATCCTGCTTGGAAAAGGAAGAAAAGAAAAATGCGCCAAAAAGGGCTGAAATACACATTGCAACCAAAATTGGCCAAGGGTCTTCTCCAAAATAAATTGACCACCCCGCTGCAGGAAGCATCAAAATCGAGATGAGCACCAAGAGGGCTCCCATGATTTTTGCTATTTCCTTAAAATGAATCATAGATTAATGGAAAAGTTTGTCCAAGGAACCTTTGGCTTGTGGAAGTGCCAATACAATAGCCTTGTCATTTAACTGAAGCTGGAAATCTCCATCAGGAATAAAAACTTCCTCTCCACGGATAACCCCGGCTACGATAGCAGTATCAGGAAAGTGAAGATCTTTCAGGGCATTTTTAGTCAGGCGATTATTTTTGCAGACAGAGTATTGAATAAATTCCGCGTCTACACCATAGATTCCGGATACAGCTTCTACAGTTCCTTTTTTCAAATACCTGGAAATTTCATTGGCCGCAACCAATTTTTTATTGATTAAGGAATCCACCCCAATACTATGTGAAATATGAATATACTCCCTTGTATCCACGTGTGCGATGGTTTTATACACACCGTGATTCTTAGCTGACAAACTGGTAATAATATTCGTCTCTGAAGATTCAGTAAGTGCCAAAAAAGCATCCATCTGCTCTAAACCCTCTTCAATTAAAAGCTCTATATTCTTGTAATCACCATTGATAATCAATGTGTTAGGAAGGTTTTCTGCAAGCCACTTACATCTCTCCTTATCTTTATTGACCAAGGTTACCCTGAAATGATTTTCAAGCTTGAGGGCAGTAGTTAGAGCCATGTCATCGCCTCCGATGATCATGATATTTTTCACCTCTCTTTTCTCCTGACCGATCAATTCCAAAATACTCTCAGTGTGCTTTTTATTAGAAATAAAGAACACGTGATCACTATTTCGGATAATTGTGGATCCTCTTGGAATTATAGTCTTTTGGTCTCTTAAAATCGCAATGATGCGAATATCCTCAAAGATTGGGTTGGTCTTCATATCCATAATCCTTTGATTGACCAAAGGATTAAATTGATCCAAGGTAACCCCAACGATATTTAATTTTCCTCCTCCAAAGTCAAAAACTTCGGTGAAAGAAGAATTTTGAATCATATTGAAAATCTCTCTACTACAGAGCATAGTCGGAGAGATCAGGTTATCGATTCCTAGATTTTGAAAATAATTGACATTTTCAGGATTGAGGTAAGAGTGATTTCTTACCCTGGCCATCACACGCTTGGCTCCTAGCTGTTTTGCAAGAACAGCCGCAACAATATTGGTTTTTTCAGAAGTAGTAACTGCCAATACCATGCTGGCATTGGTCACATTCGCCCTCTGTAAAATCTCAATTGAAGTGGCGTCTCCCAATACGGTTAGGACGTCCAATTTGGATGAAACATAATCCAAGACTTCTCGCTCAGTATCGATTAGCGTGATGTCTTTGTTGTCATAACTTAATTGCTCAGCCAGGTGATAACCCATATCCCCCGCACCGGCAATTACAATGTGCATCCCCATAGAAATTGTTCTGGTGATAAAAACAGGCACAAAAGTAATACCTTTCTTAATGGTTATCAGTATTTAAACCAATTCTTTTGTGCTAATAGGCTAAGGTAACAAAGCAGGTAGTTAAAAATTCATTTTTTTTCAATTTTAACTACTCATCCAAGAGCTTTTCACTCTCTGCACTTGGAAGTTCCTGTACATCTTTCAATTTTCTCTGAATAGCTCTTGTTCTGACTCCCACCAACTTATCTAATTCAGAGTTTGCTTCATTCAGCTTTTTCTGTGTTTTCTCTATCAGCTCGCCGAATTTTCCGAATTCAGTTTTAATTGCTCCCAATATCTGCCAAACCTCAGAGCTCCTTTTTTGAATAGCTAAAGTTCTGAAGCCCATCTGTAAACTATTCAAGATAGCTGAAAGTGTGGTTGGGCCAGTTACCAGTACCTTATATTCCAGTTGAATTGCTTGCGCTAGACCTGGTTCCCGGAGAATTTCCGCATACAAGCTTTCTACGGGAAGAAATAAAATCGCGAAATCTGTGGTGTAGGGAGGATGAATATATTTTATCTGAATATCTGAAGCTGCTTTTTTTACTGCTTTAATCAACTCAGCTCGATTGATATCAATCTCTGTTTTGTTAACTGTATCATAAGCATCCACCAATCTCAAGTAGGATTCTTGTGGGAATTTAGAATCTATTGGTAATAATACCGGATGATCCTGACCAGGCATTTTGACGGCAAATTCCACCCTTTCTCGCGTTCCTTTTCCAACTTCGGCATTGCTTAAGTATTGATCAGGTGCCAATTGATTTTCTAAAATGGCCTGTAATTGATATTCACCCAAAACTCCACGGCTTTTAACATTGCTTAAAACCCGCTTGAGATCTCCTACTCCATTGGCTAGACTTTGCATCTCTCCTAGGCCTTTTTGAACAGCCTGTAGCTGCCTACTGACCATTTCAAAAGATTGACCAAGCCTAGCCTCTAGGGTCTTTTGCAGTTTCTCGTCTACCGTTTCCCGAATCTTTTCCAATCTCAATTCGGTAGATTTCATCAATTCATCCTGTCTTCTATTCAATTCACCAAACTTCTCCCTTTGAACTGAATTAAAATCCTGAACATTTTGCCTAAATAATTCTCCAAAGGTTTTGAGCTCCCCTTTTTGATCCTGAGCATGATTTCTTAGCGAAGTGAAAACCAGCTGAAATTGGGACTGTAAATTCTCTCTACTTTCTTTTCTGGCTAAAGCCAAACCATTATCGAGCTCATTTCTAAGTTCAGAAATTTGGGATTGAAGTAACTCTGAATTAAGATTTTTCCTTTTGTCCAATAGATAAAGAATCAGAAAAATCAGTTGTACAAAAAATATGAGTCCTAAAATAAATTCAATTTGCATAAGTCATCAATTTGGGACCATCAAGATAATCCTTCCTGATCTCGACCCCTAGAAAGGCAAGGTATTTTGCGACAGATTCTGTCGGTATCTCTTCCATGGGCACATGGCCCACTCCTTCGAAAACTATGACTTTACTTCCTGGTATTGCTTTTTCCAAGGAATATGCCTGAGAAATAGGAATCCAAGAATCTCTGTCTCCCCACATTATGAGAGTGGGCATAGTCAACCTATTGAAATCAATAGAGGATTGTTTGGGCCCAGAAAGTCTATCCAAGGTTGCCTGTCTATTCCCATCTCTTAGCATCAATTCAAAATAACGATCTACCGTGCCTGACTTGATTTTTTCCTGATCACCATAGACCTCTCTCATGTTCATTGAAAAGAGAAATTTCGGAGTACATTTTAGAAGCACTTTTGAAAAAAGAGGATTTTCCAACAGTTGAAAAACCCAAGCTCCACCTCCTCTAGCACTAGATTCTGAGGAGGATTCCAAACTCCTTTTTACAGGTTTTGGAGCACCTGAAGAGTCAATTAAATTTAAAGAGAGAACTTGATCCGGCCGAGTGCTTGCAACTTGTAAAGCCACTGCTCCACCCATGGAATTTCCCGCTAGGTGAAAGCGGTTGATAGAAAGCTTCTCAGCCAACCTCAATATAAACTGACCATAATCTTCAATTGAATAACGTTGGAGTTCATCAGGCCCAGTCAAACCATGTCCCGGTAAATCCACCGAAATGGTCATAAAATAAGGGCTCATTTCTCTTTGCCAATCATCCCAAGTATGTAAGGAAGAAAAACTCCCGTGAATCAAAAATACCGGATCTCCTTTTCCCATAAATCTAACATGCAGATTAACCCCATCTACTTCGATAAAATGAGATTCAGGATAGCTATATTTGTTGATGATCTTTTCTTCTGATATATCGTTGCGAAAAAGAAGCAATAGGAAAAACACCAAGGAAAGAAGTATTCCCAGCAAAATTTTAAAGACACGTCGCATCCAGATCATAAGAATTTCTTTAAGCCAAAAGAATAACCATAATTCTAACAAAAAGTCTTCCCAAAAAGCTATTTTGGCAAAAAAAGAAGTCAGTTGAGTCTAAAAAAACTACTTAGCGGCATTGGCCCCGGTCCCATCATCGCAGCGGCATTTATTGGCCCCGGAACGGTCACTGTTTGCACTTTGGCTGGATACAATTTTGGGTTTTCCCTCATCTGGGCAATGGGCCTTTCCGTTTTAGCAACAGTTATTTTACAAGAAATGAGCGGAAGGATAGGCTTAGTATCTGGTAAGGATCTAAGTCAAATCATCAGATCCCAAAAGGGCTCTGCTCTATTCAAAATAGTACAAATCATTCTTGTTCTAACAGCTATAGTTATTGGAAATATCGCCTATGAATCGGGTAATATTACGGGCGCAAATCTTGGTCTTGGAGCATTTTGGAAAGCTCCAATATTCTCTTTTGGTCCATTTTCTCTTGACTCCGGTAACTTTCTTTTAGGATCAATCGCTCTTTTGATACTCTGGTCAGGAAATTCTAAAACCTTAGAAAAGACTTTAATCGCTCTAGTGGTATTGATGTCTTTGGCATTTATCAGCACCGCAATATTAGTAAAACCGGATTGGTCGGAAGTTCTTGCAGGATTCTGGCCATCTTTGAAGAATGAAGAAGTCCCAAGCTTGGTTGCCTTAATCGGAACTACCGTGGTTCCCTACAACCTGTTCCTTTATGCAAGTTTGGCCAAAGCAAAATGGAAAAATCCAAGCGGAATCAAGCTTATGCGAAGGGATATTATTCTATCCGTTTTATTGGGAGGATTGGTTTCTATGGCGATTTTGATAGTAGGCACATTCAATACGAGCGAGTCTATTAATTCGGCTCAGGACGTAGCTTCCGGTTTAGAAACAGTTTTCGGAAAATCAGGCACTTATTTGATGGGATTTGGATTGTTGGCCGCTGGTCTGACTTCTTCGATTACGGCTCCGCTCGCAGGTGCTTTGGTGATTTGCGGAATTATGAATTGGAGTCAGGAAAATAAATCACAAAGTATGAGAGTATCTTTTCTGATAATTGTAGGAGCAGGATTGGTATTTTCGTCATTTGGAATTAGACCTGTGGCATTAATTTCTCTGGCACAAATTGCAAATGGAGTTCTCTTGCCATTAATCAGTGCCTGGCTAATATGGATTGCAAATCAACAAGTTTGGATGAAAGAATATAAAAACTCAAAGTGGATCAATTCACTGGCAATTTTTATATGGATCATTACCTTGATTTTGGGCTTGAAAAGCCTGGATTCTGTATTGGGATTTCAAATATTTTAAAATTTTGAAAGAAAGAAATAAACCTTGCCCATCATTTCAGGTCTAACCAAGCAGCAATGCAAATTAGTGATCAAGAAATTCTGAATCTAATTCAAAACCCTCATAGCAAGGAGATGGGGTTCAGACAATTGATCCAAGTCTACCAAAAAAGGGTATACCATGTCATTAGAAGATTGGTTATCATCCATGAGGATGCCGATGATCTCACCCAAAATACCTTTATCAAAGCTTATCATCATATCCATAAATTCGAGTCGAAATCAGGTTTGTTTACTTGGTTGTATCGAATTGCGACCAATGAAGCCTTGAGTTTTTTGGAGAAGAAAAAGAAACGCTATTTATTTTCGCTGGATGATCATCAAGAAAAAATGGAGTCTTATCTGGATCATTCTTCTGGCTTAAACGGTGATGAGATTCAACTCAAGCTCCAAAAAACATTGCTAAAATTACCTGAAAAGCAGCGTCTTGTTTTTCATTTGAAATACCAAGAAGACCTCAGTTATGATGAAATTTCGGCCATTACAGGTACCAGTGTGGGTGCTTTAAAGGCCAGTTATCATCATGCAGTCAAAAAAATTGAAGAAATTATCAGTAATCAATAAACCTGAAGCACTAAATTAAGTCTAACCAACGATATGTCAGTTATCCCTCCTATTCAGCCATTTAAAGAGCCAAAAGGCTACTTTGAAGACTTGCCTGATCAAATCATGGCACGTGTGCAATCCAAAACTGATTATTCATGGATCAAATGGGCTGCAGTTGCTATTATAGCATTGTCAGTCGGGATTTACACCTTTCTTCCCCAATCCAAAACCGATGAATATCTAGTTTTGGACAATCAAGTCAATCTGTACATTGACGCAAATTACTGGACTGCGGAAGACATTTTATCCATGAGTGATAATCCTGATGAATTATTGGAAGGAATCATCGAGGAGGAATTCCCTGTTGTGGATGAACTGTGGGATACTGAAGATCAAAATTTATATGAATTATGAGAAAAACCCTATGGATAGGCATTTACCTCTTTCTCTTTTCTTTGCAGGCATATGCTCAAAGGCCGGGTCAGCAATTTGACAGACAAAAATTAGAGGATGCCAAAATCGCCTTTATTTCTACAAGATTAGACCTAAGTCCGGAACAAGCCCAAAAATTCTGGCCTTTATACAATCAATATTCAAATCAAAGAGAGGCAAACCTTCGAAAACTTGCAGAGCTAAATCCTCGAAGAGAAGCGAATTCTATTTCAGATTCTCAGGCTAAAGAAATGATTGCCAAAAGATTTGCGATACAAAGGCAAATGATTGATGATGAAGAAAGGTTTGTGAAGGAAGTAGCCTCAGTCATTAGCTATGAACAAATTCTCAAGTTGAATGGAATTTCAAGAGATTTTACCAGAATGCTTTATCAGAGGCAAAGAGGTAGAATCCAACAATAAAAAAACGGCTCCCAAAAATGAGAGCCGTTTGATTTTTACTGTTTCTTAAGCAAATCCCGAATTTCTTCCAAAAGAACTTCGGATTTTGGTGGCGCTGGAGGTGGAGCAGCTTCTTCTTTTTTCTCCTTTTTCTTTTTCATGTTGTTCATGCCTTTGATAGCAAGAAAAATCACGAAAGCGATGATTACGAAATCCACTACGTTTTGGATAAACATCCCGTAGTTTAAAGTAACAGCTGCAACTGCAACTTCTCCGGCGGCATCCATTTCAGCTTCTTTCAGCACTACAGCGAGATCCTTAAAATCTACGCCTCCTAAAAGTAGCCCCAATGGAGGCATGATTATGTCATTCACAAAAGAAGACACAATTTTGCCAAAAGCTCCTCCAATTATTACCGCTACGGCCAAATCGACAACATTGCCCTTGACAGCGAATTCTTTAAATTCTTTTAACATTCCCATAGGTGAAAGGTTGATGGTTGATTAATACTTCCATGAATATTTTAATAAATATTGAATGAAACAATAGCTCATCACATTTTTGTGATTTTTTATACCTAAAAAAATGCATTTAATTTCAAAATCAGGTCCTCCTCAAGCCTTTTTAGTAAACTTGCAGCCTAAATCGAAATTTGATGAAATCACCGAAAGCCCATAAGAAGCCCGAAATTTTAGAAGCGCACGGACACAGAAGGATTGATAATTATTACTGGATGAGAGATCGGGAAAACCCGGAAGTCATTCAATACCTAAAAGATGAAAATGCCTATCTGAAAGAGGTTATGAAAGATACTGAAGAGTTTCAGAAGGATCTTTTTGATGAAATGAAAGGCAGGATTAAGGAAGATGATGAAAGTGTACCCTATTTCAAATCTGGGTTTTATTGGTATGTAAGATATCGTCAAGGAGGTGAATATCCGATTTATTGTAGAAAAAAAGATAGCCTTGAAAATCAGGAAGAAATCATCCTAGATGTCAATGAACTGGCTGAAGGCAAAACCTATTTCCATGTAGCCGGTATCGCAGTCAGTTCTGATCAAAAAATGTTGGCCTTTCCGGTAGATGAGGTTGGAAGAAGGATCTATACCATTCATTTCAAAAATCTTGAAACCGGAGAAATCCTAGCCGAAAAAATCGAACAAATAACAGGAAACATGGCCTGGGCAACAGACCATTACACTTTATTTTATGCCAAACAGGATCCTGATACGCTGAGGTCTAATCAAATATATCGTTATGAACTTGGTACTAAGCCTGAGAACTCTGAGTTAGTTTTTGAAGAATTAGATGAAGAATTTACTTGTCATATTCACAAGTCAAAGTCCCAATACTATCTATTCATTCATTCTGAAAGCACCATTTCTTCGGAAATCAGGTATTTAGAAGCAAAAAATCCAAACGGAAAATGGAACTTGATCCAAAGTAGAGTTCCTCATTTGGAGTATGCAGTCGATCATTATGAAGAGCATTTTTGGATTAGAACCAATCATCAAGCTCAAAACTTTAAAGTGGTCAAAGCTCCAATTTCAAACCCTTCTTTGGAACATTGGGAAGACTTCATTCCCCATCGGGACCAGGTATTAATAGAAGACTTTGATTTATTTGAAAGCTTCTTTGTCTCCCAGGAAAGAAGTAATGGGTTGACCAGAATATTCATCAAACCCTGGGATGGAAGTGCTGGTCATGAACTGGAATTTGAAGAAGAAACCTACACAGCTTGGATAGGAAATAATCCCGAATTCAAAACAGAGATTCTTCGGTTTGGATATAATTCTTTGGTTTCTCCAGCTTCAACTTTTGAATACCACATGGTCACGAGGAAAAGAACCTTATTAAAGCAACAAGAGGTTGTCGGAGGCTATCAGGAGAGTGACTATCAATCCGCTAAGATTTGGGCAAAAGCCGAAGATGGAGTAATGATCCCAATTTCTCTGGTTTACAAGAAGTCTCTATTTAAACCTGATGGAAATAACCCTCTCCTTTTATATGCCTATGGCTCTTATGGTTTTAGCATGGATGCTTATTTTTCAAGCAGCAGATTGAGCTTATTAGATAGAGGCTTTGTCTATGCTATCGCCCATATTAGAGGGGGAGAAGATTTAGGAAGACATTGGTACGAGGATGGGAAATTGCTAAAGAAGAAGAACACATTTCTAGACTTTATTGCCTGCGCCAATCATCTAATCAAAGAAAAATATACCAGCTCAGCCCATCTTTACGCAATGGGAGGAAGTGCAGGAGGACTTTTGATGGGTGCAGTAATCAATATGAGTCCAGAGCTTTTCAATGGAGCAATTGCAGCTGTTCCATTTGTAGATGTGGTGACTACAATGCTGGATGAAACTATTCCATTGACAACAGGTGAATTTAAAGAATGGGGAAATCCGAAAGAGAAAGATTATTATGATTACATGCTTTCGTATTCTCCTTATGATAATGTAGAAACTAAATCCTATCCAAATCTCTTGGTAACTTCAGGCTTGCATGATTCTCAGGTTCAATATTGGGAGCCGACCAAATGGGTAGCAAAACTCAGGGAACTAAAATCAGATCAAAACCTTTTGCTCTTACACACCAATATGGAAGCGGGACATGGAGGAGCTTCCGGGCGATTTAATGCTTTGAAAGAAATCGCCTTGGAATATGCCTTCCTTTTCAAACTGGAAAATATGATTCCTAAGAAAGGTTGATTAGTTCCAAATTATCTTCTGCTTATTGAAAAATAAACCTGAAATCAAACCATCAAAAGCTTAAAAAAAGGATTTTTTCCTAACTTTGGCACCAACCTATTAAACCAGATTTCATGAAAATTGCATTGATTGCCCATGATGGAAAAAAAGCCGACATGGTTCATTTTTTAAGCGGCTTTAAGAATAACCTACAAAGAGTAGATGTTCAGCTTGTTGCAACAGGCACAACTGGGTCGCATATCGAGAAAGCTGGTTTTGAGGTTCAGAAATTATTATCCGGCCCAATTGGAGGTGATGCACAAATTGCCGCTATGGCTGCACAGAAAGAGCTTGACATGGTTGTGTTTTTCAGAGATCCTTTGGACAAACACCCCCATGAGCCGGATGTGCAAATGCTGATGAGAATCTGTGATGTTCACAATATCCCACTAGCTACCAATCCAGCATCTGCCGAATTAATGTTTAAAGCCTTAACTCAAACCTTATAATGGAACCTAAAACTATCCGTAAAATCGGTGTACTTACTTCCGGAGGGGATTCTCCTGGTATGAATGCTGCTATCAGAGCAGCCGTCCGGGCAGGATTTTACTATAATCTGGAAATGTATGGTATCTATCGAGGCTATGAAGGCCTCATCCAAAATGATATCAAAAAATTAGATTCAAAAAACATCGCTCACGTTCTTGAAAGAGGCGGTACATTTCTAAAATCTGCAAGAAGTGAAGAATTTAGAACACCTGAAGGAAGAAAAAAAGCCTATGATAACCTTAAAAGTCATGGCATTGATGCTTTGGTAGTGATTGGTGGTGATGGTTCACTTACAGGAGCCCATTTGTTTTATAAAGAGTTTGGAATTCCTGCCGTAGGTTTACCAGGAACTATCGATAATGACCTATCTGGAACTGATGTCACGATTGGGTTTGATACTGCCTGCAATACTGCCATCGAAGCGATTGATAAAATCAGGGATACCGCTACTTCCCATGACAGACTTTTCTTTGTGGAAGTGATGGGTAGAGATGCAGGTTTTATTGCAATCAATGCGGGAATTGGTTCTGCAGCGGCAGCAATTCTGATCCCTGAAAAGAAAATGCCAATTGAGGATTTGGTAGAAAAACTTAAAATTAGAACTAAAGCAAAAAAATCATCCAACATTGTCATTGTAGCAGAAGGCGGAAAAAGTGGTGGTGCTGCTGAAATAGCTGAAAAGGTAAAGAAACATCTTCCTTATTACGATATCAAAGTAACTATCCTTGGCCATTTGCAGCGAGGCGGAGCTCCAAGTTCTTATGATAGATTATTGGCATCTAAACTAGGAGTAGCTGCTGTAGAGGGTCTATTACAAGGTAAATATGATGTGATGGCAGGGCTAATCAATCATAAAGTTGTATACACTCCTATTAAAAAGGCGATCGTAGATGACAAATCAGTGGATGAAGATGATTTCAGGGTTGCAAAAATCCTTTCTACATAAAAACCAAAAGCTGTTGAAAATTCAACAGCTTTTTTTCTTTCTCTTTCGTATAGAATTTTTTAAGACTAACTTAACCGCTGTACATGAAAGCAATCAACTTACTTATTTTTACGATCTTTTTGACAATCTTGAGTTTTTCAAGTTATGCTCAATCCAAAGATTTTTTACTCTTGAAAAGAGGCAGTAATACCAAAACCCAAATCCGATTTTATATAGGTGAACCGATCACCTACAAAAGTGCGAAGCTAGGATATTACATCACAGATGTGATCAAAGATCTCAATGACAATTATATCTATTTGAGTGAGAATATACTTTCTCCTGATGATATCTTGGAAATTGATATCAGAAGAAAAGATCCCAGAAACTCTACCCTAAGAAACATGAATGCCCTAGTTTTAGGATCAGGTGTAATCTTACTGGGGGTCGAGAGTATAAATTCCATTTACCAAACTGGGGAGTTTTCCATTGATAGGGGCGTCGGAGTGATTGGAGGTATTTTAACTGGAACAGGTTTAGCACTTTTACCTATTCGGTACAAAACATTCAAAAATCAAGGGCGAAATCGAATTCAGATTATCCAAATGAGATTACCGGATTGATTTTGTTTTTACTTAGTAAAAACGGATTTTTTTTCAGACTTTTGCAGCTCAATTTTCAACTTTAAAATCATGACTTCGGACCAACTGAAAGACTTGAAAGCTCGCACCTCGGCTTTAAGGAGGTATCTTTGACTACGATCGGAAGAAAGCAGAAATAGAAGATTTAGAGGCAGTATCTGCCCAGCCTGATTTTTGGAATAATCCGGAAGAGGCTGAAAAAACGATGAAACAAATCCAGGTTAGAAAAGGCTGGACTTCATCATTTGAAGATCTGGAGCAGATTATTCAGGACTTGGAGGTATTGTATGAATTCTATTCAGCTGATGAAGTCAGCGAAGAAGAAATCAAAACTGAATACCAAAAAGCCAAAACAGCTGTAGAAGATCTTGAACTCAAAAAGATGCTCTCCTCAGAGGAAGATCAGCTGAATGCAGTGCTGGAAATCAACCCTGGAGCGGGAGGAACTGAAAGTAATGACTGGGCTTCCATCCTAATGAGAATGTACATCATGTGGGGTGAAAAGAATGGCTACAAGGTAAAAGAGGTAGACGTTCAGCCAGGTGAAGTTGCAGGTATCAAATCTGCCACTTTGGAGTTCGAGGGTCCTTTAGCATATGGATTCCTGAAATCTGAAACAGGTGTTCACCGACTGGTAAGGATATCCCCTTTTGACTCAGGAGGAAGAAGACATACTTCATTTGCCTCAGTTTATGCCTATCCTGAAGTGGATGATAGCATTGAAATCGATATCAACCCTGCCGATATTGAACTCCATACTTCCCGATCCGGAGGTGCAGGTGGTCAAAATGTGAACAAGGTGGAAACCAAAGTCCAATTGACACACAAGCCAACCGGAATTGTTGTGGTATGCCAGGTGGAAAGATCACAGCTTGCCAACCGGGAAAAAGCCATGCAGATGTTGAAATCCAGGCTTTATCAAATGGAGCTGGAAAAACGGAATGCTGAGATCGCGAAGATAGAATCTTCCAAACTTCGGGTAGATTTTGGTTCCCAAATCCGAAACTATGTCCTGCATCCATATAAACTAGTAAAGGACAATCGGACAGGTTTTGAAACCTCTGATACCCAGCATGTATTGGACGGGGGCTTGAATGAATTTATGAAAGCCTTTCTACTCGCTCAAAGCGAAGAAGAAGCAAACAAAGAATAATTACAGGGCCGATTTTATTTTCGGCCCTGTTCCTTTTCAATCCAAACTTCATGAAAATCTTCCCATCCTTTTTCAGTCTGGATTTTTTCCTGCTCTGCCTGAGCTCCTTTTTGTTTTTTTCTTCTTTCAATATGATTATTCCTGAGCTTCCCTCCTACCTAAGTTCATTGGGAGGTGAGGATTACAAAGGTTTGATCATCTCATTATTCACCTTATCTGCTGGTCTTTCCAGACCTTTTTCCGGTAAGCTTGCAGATAAAATCGGAAGAATACCTGTGATGATTTTTGGTGCTTCAGTATGCTTTATTGTGGGCTTATTGTATCCAATTTTAAGTTTTGTCGGCGGGTTTTTATTCCTGCGATTTGCACATGGATTCTCAGCTGGATTTACTCCCACCGGCACTTCTGCCTATGTAGCCGATATTGTTCCTTTCCAAAAACGTGGAGAAGCAATGGGAATTCAATCCCTTTTTGGTTCTTTGGGCATGGCTGCAGGCCCGGCCATAGGTGGTTGGATTGCAAGTATTTGGGAGTTGGAAATTCTTTTCTATGCTTCTGCCTTTACTGCAATCTTTTCCATTCTAATTCTATTAAAGCTGAAAGAAACGCTTCCAAACAAAGAGCCTCTCAAATTGAATTTATTCAAACTTAAAAAAGACGAAATCATAGAAAAGCGGGTATTGATGCCGTCAGCGATACTTTTCTTGTCTGTTTTTTCTTTTGGAGTGGTGCTTACCATAATTCCAGATCTCTCGGAGCATTTAGGAATCAAAAACAAAGGACTTTTCTTTGCTGTATTTACACTCTCCTCTTTAGGGATAAGATTGATAGCTGGAAGAAACTCAGACCGATATGGAAGAATTCCTGTTCTAAGAGTAGCCAGTATTTTTATGATTATGGCAATGATGACAATTGCATTTGCAGAAACGAAAGCCATGCTGATGATTGCGGGGGTATTGTTTGGGTCTGCAGTTGGGATGTATAGTCCTACCACGGCTGCCTGGGTGGTGGATCTTTCCTTGGATGCTTATCGAGGTAGGGCTTTAGCGACCATGTATATATTTTTGGAAGCAGGAATCGGTATTGGAGCGATCGTTTCAGGCTTTTTGTATGCCAATAAGGCAGAAAACTTTCAACTCGTATTCCTCAGCAGTGCGGGCATGGCCTTTTTGGCTTTCTTAGTCTTGGTTAGTATTAGAAAAAGAAAGTATCAAACATAAAAAGAGGCTGTCTCAAGGGTGAATCTTGTCACATTGAGCGTACTTACAATTTTACGGGATCGAAACATCCTTTAAAACAATAGAAATGGCCTTCGACTCCCTGCCTACCGTCAGGCAGGCGCTACCAATGACAGTTTAAATTAAATTCCGAAATTTCACTTATTTCGGAATTCAATTCTTTGTTATGGAAAGTAAGCTTTAGCTAACTTAAAATCCTTCTGCTTCTATTGAGCATTTTCTTTTTTCTCTTCGTTCTTTTGCCTTGAAGCAAAAGAACCCAAAATTCAAGACGCAGCAAAGCTCCAACCGCACTAGGCCGGACGCTGGCCCGCTGCTGCGTCAGCCCACCGCGCCCTAACTAAAAAATAGTTTTTTCTAAAAGAAATGGATATCATTTGCGAAAGGACTACAGACGAATCCATTTTGGATGACCCTGCCATATCATTTTTTATATGTTCAAAGAATATTTAAGACTCAGGCTGACATTAATTCGAATTATAAGACAGCATCTTCTCTCATGATCAATCTCAATTCCCCAAATAATTACTCATACGTGGGATGGATAGAATCTTTTTCTGTCTTCCATTATAATAAGTCACTTTTTCACCATCGAAAAACGCTCCTTCTTCCAGCATGATTCTCACATCTTTTTTCCATTCCTCGACATAAACCACGGCATTCAATTCAATGGCATATCCAGTATTGGCATGAAGCGGAAAATCTCCAGCACCTGGAGTATCCCCTTGATTATCCCACATTCCGATGGTTGGTCCGGCTGAATGTCCATAAAATCCCAATGGATGCGTATAAATACTTCCTCTAATTTCCTCTGATTCCATTTTCTGTCTGGATGCCCTAAGAATTTCATTTCCTGTACGGCCAGCTACATAGTTTTCCGTTAGAATATCCTGTAGTCTATTTCCTACTTCGAATGCTTGCTGAAGGAAGACTGGAACTTCTGTTTCCCCTGGCTTAAGGACATAGGCCAATTCCTGAGTGTCAGTATTTAACCTGAGGTAAGTTATTCCAAAGTCAATATGAAGTAAATCTCCCGGCATAATGGTCATCTCAGAGGGCCGAACTGCAAAAGACCTGTTTGCTTCATTGGAAGAAGGGTCAGGACGCTGAATATCTACAGTTGGATGAAACCATGTATCCAACTTCATTTCTTTAATCTTTTCTCTATACCACCATACAACGTCTTCAGTTGTTGTCTTTCCGGGAGTGATCACTTTTTCAGATAATCCTTCCTGGATTATATCATGAGCCAATTGCTGCACATGTCTATAGGTAGACATTTCTTGTTCAGTTCGGGTTTCCAACCATCTTACTGCCAATGTTTGGGCAGATACAACTTTTGATTTCAAAGCATTGGGTAATTGATTGACGAAAGCCTGATGTTCTGAATAAGTCAAGCCATCAGCATGACCATAATCTTTCGCATAATTCAAACCAATTTTTTGAGGGTTCTTACTTGCTACCAAGTTAATTAATGCTTTCCACTGATCTGGCTGCTGTTCAGGATTCCAAGCTCTTTTGAATGCCTTTCCCACATCATATCTGGCAATTGCGTAAGTTTCCACTGGAGAATTTGGCTTAGGCTGATACATAACCAATATAGTTCGTCTTCTAGCGGCCATCCAGGTGGCAGGAAGCATAGTTCGTATAACCGGGTCCTCATTGTACTCTCTGGAGATCACGATCCACATATCCACCCCAGTCTCTGTCATCAATTGAGGCAATAGGGAGTTGATCCTGACATCCAACCAAGAGTCAATCAATTCGGCCTGTTCGCGTTGAGTTAAAACAGCAAGTTTCTGAGAAAAGGTGAACTGACTAAACAAGAAAAGTAATAGGGTAAGGGAATGTATTTTTTTCATCAGTAGAATATTAATTAAGTCCTGAATATAAAGTTTCCTTTATTGATTCAGAAACCCTTTAAAAAAGACTTTTTGATCAAGGGTTAATTCCTTTTTCCAAAATTGCTTTCCTAGATAATTTATGGAATCGGTAAAAAAGAACTATTGCCGTTATACTCAAGCCGATCAGCAAGCCATACCAAATCCCTTTTTCTGCCAGTCCCATTTCGAAAGCAAGAAAATACCCCAATGGGAGACCTAGAACCCAATAGGCAATTAAGGTGATAATTGTGGGAAATTTCACATCCTCCATACCTCGGAGAACACCTAAGCCCGCAACCTGTACACCATCCGATAATTGAAACATTCCAGCTATGATTAACAAAGTAGCTGAAGTAGCTATAACCTCAGGATCATCTATATAGAAAGTAGGCAGGAAGTTTCTGCCAGCAATAAAAATAACTGCCGTAACGGCCATAAAAATCAGCACCATGGCAAACACTACCATACCTGCTTCTCGCATTGCTTTGAAATTATTCTTACCAATCTGATTACTTACACGGATCATCCCAGCAGTGCTTAATCCAGCAGCCATCATGTAACTGATCGAAGCTAAGTTTAAAGCTATTTGATGTCCTGCAAGGGCGTTTACGCCTATCCAACCCATCATAATTGCTGCAGATCCAAAGGCACTAACTTCAAAAATATATTGAAAACCAGTGGGTATCCCTATTTTCAATATTCTGTTGATCATGGGAAAACTCATTTTTGTCAATCCTAGAGTCAACTGAAAATTTTTATACCTAGAAGACTTCATCACATACCAACCTATCATTATCGGCATCAAAATTCTGGAAATCAAGGTAGCCAACCCAGCTCCGATCAAGCCCATTTCCGGAGCTCCCAGTTTACCAAAAATGAGAACCCAGTTTAAAAACACATTGACCAAGTTGCAAAAAATGGTCACGTACATAGCCTGTCTCGTTTGAGAAAGACCCTCGGCAAACTGCTTGAAGGTCTGAAAAATCATAAATGGAAAAAGAGAAGCAGTGATGATAAAAAGGTAAGGTATTGCCTCTTTAACCACAATTTCAGGTTGATTGAGATGGGAAAGCCCTTGTGAGAGACCCAATATAATGATGGTTAAAACCAATGCTGTAGAAAGATTGATCCACAATCCATGCTGAAATAAACGTCCGATACGAATTGATTTCCCTTTACCCTCTGCAATAGAAACCAAAGGGGTAATTCCCATGGATACTCCCATTCCAAACATGAGTAATACGAAAAATATAGAATTCGCCAGGGAGGCAGCAGCCAAAGGTACGGCACCCAATTGCCCCACCATCATACTGTCTGCCACTCCAACCATCACTTGCCCTAATTGACTCAAGACAACTGGATAAGCTAATTTGGAAGTGATTTTAAAATGATCTTTGATTGTCATATCACAAACCCAAAACTCGGGCAGCTTTTAGAATTCCGGCAATACTGATTGCATCAGTAATTTCCCCATTCATAACCATAGTAACGGCTTCCTGAAGTGGAAGCTTTTTGATTTGTAATACTTCAGTCTCTTCGAACTCCGTATCAAGTTGAGTTAAATCTTCAGCCAGATAAACAAAGCCCTCCTCGTCTGTAACTGAATTGGAAGTATGTATTCTGAGAAGCTCAGTCCATTTTTCGGCAACTAAGCCAGTTTCTTCTTTTAATTCGCGCTTGGCAGATTCCAAAAGGTCCTGACCAATAGGACCCCCGCCCATGGGAATTTCCCAGGAATATTCCTTCAAAGTATACCGGTATTGCCCCACCAGCCAAGTGTTACCATTTTTATCTACCGGTATAATACCCATAGCTTTATTTTTAAAATGCACTTTACCGTAGATCCCCTCCTTTCCTGCGGGATTTAAGACATCGTGTTCTTCGAGTCTTATCCAAGGATTGTTGTAAATGGGTTTAATTTTTAGGGTTTTCCAAGGATTATGTTCCATAGCTTCAAAAAAAAAGGGTGGCAATTGCCACCCTAAATTCTATTCTATTCTAATAATTAGGCAGGGATAGGCAATACCTTTGAGTCTTTAAATGTGGACAAAATTACCATGGATTGCATGGAGTCCACTTCTTTAATTTCAGAAACTTTTTCCAACATCAACTTCTGATAAGCAGTGATATCTTTTGCAATGATTTTAAGAATAAAATCACCTGTACCTGTAATGTGGTGACATTCAATTACCTCAGGAATTCCGTTGATTTCCTTCATGAATGCATCGATATTACCTTTGTTGTGACCAATAAGAGATACCAAAACAAATGTACTTACCCCAAGGCCAATTTTTTCTGGGTCTAATTTCGCATGGTAACTTTTAATGATACCAGACTGCTCAAGTTTTTTCACTCGCTCCAAGGTTGGAGCAGGAGAAAGTCCGATATCTTTTGAAAGTTGAGCGTTAGTGATCTTTGCGTTTCCCTGAAGGATTTCTAGAATCCTGCGATCAATTTTATCGAATTTTATTCTTACGCTATTATCCATGATTTCTTGTTTTTACAAAATTTTATGCTGTGCAAATTTATAATAATTAAGGAAAATTTTAAAACTATTATCCGTTTTTATATCGACCTAATTCGAAATTTTCTTTAGGATAGTGGGGATTTTAGCAAAGATTCCTTCTAAAAATCCTCCTTCTCTTGGAAAAATTCAAATTATCTCTTGCAGTAAGTGCTAAAAACGCAAACTTTTTGATTAAAGTTTATTCTTTTTGATAAAATCCCTTGCAGCCTGATGAGCGGGGTGTTTTCGCTTTGCGTATTTCTTTACTTTTTTGAAATATTCTTTTGCAAGTGCTTTGTTTTTCTCTACCAGTGCAATTTTCCCCAACTCTACCAAAGAGTGTAAATAATACCCACTTTCCTGGGATTCTGACTCCTCACCATAAGAAAGAGTTTTGAGATAATATTTTTTGGCTTCCGGTCTATTCTCGATTCTATCATAGTACTGAGCTATATAGAAAGCTGCATAGCGACCACTATTTGATTCATACCCCGTTTGCTTCGCATCAATTCTTCTCAGAATCTCTTCTGACTCTCTCAATGACTCAGTCCACCTTCCAACGGTATATAAATGCCTTGCATAGGATCTATGGAAATATGGGTTGTTTGGGAATTTTTCATTAAGATATTCTGAAATTCTGAGGGCCTCATAAGGTTTCTTTTCTTCAGAAGCATAGAGCCTAAATAAAAAATACATAGCCTCAATTCTGGTGTAAAAGGCATTCTCAGCCACTTGTTCCAGCTGCTTCAAGCCAAGCTGCTTGTTGCCTTTAGGAAATAAGGCTAAAATTGGTTTCAAAAGCGGATAATTTTCCGGAATCCAAACAGAGAAGTAATTAAAAAGAGCATCCCCCAGAAGAAGCTCAGGATTAAACTCTTCCTCTCCTCTGCTTAATTCCATGTATTTCAATGCATTTCTTCCCGCCCAAGCTGCACGCGTCCAGCTTTTTCTTTCTGATAAAAGCCTTCCTTGGAATCCATATCCTGCAGCTAAGAAAAATGCCGCTTCCTTGTTGGTTTTATCTTCGTCATAGAGCTTTTCAGCCTTCTCATTTGCCCGATCAATGTAGGCCAAAAATATCTTATCGTATTTTTCATTGGTCACATCTACTTCTATCCTCCACCAGTAACTCAATGCCATCAAAAAATCAGGTAATGGATGATCAGGGTATTGATAAGCAATTACTTTGAAGTCTCTTTCAGCCACATCAAAATCAAAATTATACATGCTGTTGATTGACTTGGTAATCCTGTATTGTAAACCACGATCCAGCAATAGATAAGGAGAGGCTTTAACAAATAAGCTATCCGAAGGCGCAGATTGAGCCTTCACCATGCTTCCTGCTAAGCAGCAAAAAATGAATGTAAAACTTAAAATAAACTTCTTTAACATAGATTTTTCTCCTTCAGCGCGCAAAATTAGGTCTTATCTCAGACAATCAATTAGATTTAAGCAAACTTAACCTCGAAATATGCCTAAAGAACGCTCTCCATTAGCACAACGTCTTTCTGACTATTTAGATTTTGATAAAAGGCTTTATTTTTTTCTTTTGGTTTTACTCTTTATTCTCATCCGATACCTTTCTAACACCATTATATTGGAAGCAATTCCCGATTCGGAGAATTTAGACGCGAGAGGTGATTTTATGATATTTCATATTTTCAATACGTTGGAATATGTTTGGACACCATTTGCCCTTCTATGGAAGTTTACGGTAATAGCCTTTCTTTTTTGGTTGGGCGCTTTTTTTCTGGGTTATAAAATCCCTTACAAAGAACTCTGGAAATTTGCTTTGGTGACAGAGGGGATATTTTTATTTCCAGAGTTGATAAGGTTCCTGGTTTATATCAACCCGCATTCAGCGAGCACTTACCAGGAAATCCTGGAATACAGGCCCCTTTCCCTCTTATCATTTATCGGTTTTGATAATTTAAATCCAAGGTGGTATTATCCCCTTGGTACTCTCAACTTATTCGAATTAGGATATGGAGTTCTTTGGGTCATGGGATTTCATATGATCAGCAATAGAAGTATCAAAGAATCTATTTTAGCTGTTGTGGTGTCCTATTTTGTTCCTTTGACTATTTGGCTTACCTGGTTTGTAATGGTTTACCGAGATTAATGCCTGCTTTTTTTAGCATCTCCAGAACATCGTTTAGAGCAATATTTGACTTCTTCCCAGTTCTTTTCCCATTTCTTTCTCCAAGAAAAGGGTCTTTGGCAAACCGGACATATTTTGGAAGGTAAATGCTGTTTTTTCATGCCCATCTGTTTGGTAAAGTATGTTGCTCCACTATTCGTTCTGATTCCTTGAGGACCGCTGGATCTTTTTGCGCTGCCCATATTCTCTTTCTGGCCTCTGCTCCTGCTTTTTCGGGATCCACTATTGGAAATAAATAGTCTTTTCCCAAGTGAAAGTCTAAATCTTCCTGCTCTAAAGGACTGATTTTCCATGGTTCATGGACCAAAGCAGATGGAATTTGGCTTAATTCCGGTACCCATTTTTTAATAAACTCCCCTTCAGGATCATGATCTTTGGATTGTTTGATAGGATTATAGATTCTCACTGTATTGATTCCTGTCACTCCCGCCTGCATCTGTAGCTGAGGATAATGTATACCAGGCTCAAAGTCTAAAAACTGTCTCCCCAAATGATCTGAGCCATCTTTCCAATTTTGCCCTAAATGATGGGTAAGAAATGAAACCAGCATAGCTCTCATTCTAAAATTCAAATAACCTGTTTGAATCAAACATCTCATACAGGCATCTATCAATGGAATGCCGGTATTTCCTTCCTTCCAAGCCTGAATAAAGGCTGGATTTTTTTTGTATTCAACTTTTAAAAACCCCCTATTAATAGGTTCAGACTCCATTCGGCATTCCATCTCAAATTTTTGGATAAAATGACAATGCCATCTTAGTCGGGATTGAAAATTGGTGAAGTTTCTAACCTGAAATTTTTCCTTCTTTTTAATTTCCGAAGCCTGAAAAACTTGCCGGATCGATAAGCATCCCCAAGCTAAATAAGGCGAAACTCTTCCACAGCTCCTTCTACTTCTTTCAGGCTTTGAAATATTCCTGCTGTAATTGGAAACTCTATCTTCTACAAAGCTTTTTAGGTATTTGTGCCCAATAGTCTCCCCTCCTTTCTGCATCAATGGATTAGGTTTTTTCCAATCCTCAGGAATATTCAAATTACTTTTTAGAATTTGTTCTATTTCCGTGTTAGAGAGAAATCTTGCTTGATTTAATTTCGGGTCTACTTGTGTGGCTGCCACATAGGAAAACCATTCCTTTCTCCAATTAGCTCTTGATTTTCTACCCCTTCTAACTCCTTGTTGAAGGAACTCATACCAAGGTATATTTCTAGATTGAAGCCAGGATTTTATTTGTAAATCTCTCTGAAAAGTTATCTGAATTCCTGTTTCCTGATGAGAGAATACGGCAGCGATTTCAAACCCTAACTCCAATTGGCTGAAAATTTCATTTACTTCTTGATGAAAAATAGCAACCTCAGTTTGATAAGGTTGAAGCTGCCGATTCAGATCTTCTAGAGATTCCCATACAAACCTCCAATGACGAAGATCACTTTGAGAAGCTTGAATCAAAGAAGGCTCAAAAACATAGGCTAATAGAATGGGATGCCCCAGATTAATGGCAGCATCCAAAGCTGGATGGTCCTTTAATCTTAAATCTCGTTTTAGCCAGACAACAGAAATTTTCTCCACCTTCTAAAAACCTTAATGGACTCAAAGGGTTTGAAGAATATGAAGAAATTACAGAATTTAAGTGAAAGAGATATTGATCGTATCATTGAAATGGCATGGGAGGACAGGACCCCATTCGATGCAATTGAATCCCAATTTGGCGTAAAAGAGGCCGAGGTTATTCAATTAATGAGAAGAGAAATGAAGCGAAGCAGTTTCAAAATGTGGAGAGCCAGAGTTCAAGGCAGAAAAACAAAGCACGCTCAAAAAAGTCCAGAAGATATGGATCGCTTCAAATCAAACTTACAACGATCCATCAGCATGAATAAAATCTCAAAAAAATAAGTGGGTTACCCCACTTATCTAAACCAATTCAAAAGGCCACCTCATAATTCCCCCGCTGAGGTTTTTAAGTTTTTTAAAGCCCATTTCAGCCATTATCTCACATGCTTGGGCGCTTCTGTTTCCACTTCTACAGTACACCAAGTATGTTTTGTCTTTGGGCAGCTCATTTATTTTCAATTTAAAATCCCGAGACATGATGTCCAGATTTTTTGAATTTCTAATTTTCCCTGATTGATTTTCGCCGGAAGTCCTTACATCCAATATTACAGTTGAAGGATTCAACATCAATTCGTGAAATACACCTGAAGGTATATCCTCGTAGTTTTTAGGTTTTGTTTTAAAGAAATCAAACATAGCTTGTTTTTTTCTCAAAATTAGACCTACCCTAGCTCTCCTTCAGTACCAGAAGTCACAGTCCTCTGATAAATGTCCCTAACTTTTAAAACAAATAGTCTTCCCAATAAAAGCCAGGGAAAACCATGCAATACCAAATCTCCCCAATCCATCAATTTCATGCCATCTGCCCCACCTAATACCCACTTGATCTTTCCCCAAACATGTGGTTCAGGGGTAAAAGGTGCCAATCCCAAGACCAAGCACAGCAAAATAATTGTAGCCCAACTATTTAATGGGTTTAAGCTTTTTTGTTTTTCTTTCGAAGCCATGGGTATGTTATTTGTGTCCAAAATGTATGAGGAAACTCCTCCACTTTATCAAAGCCCAATGGTTCATTTTCTCCATCATTGGGGATATATGCTGTTCCAAACAAATAATCCCATAGACTTAGAGAAATCCCGTAATTCACTCCATGGCTTCCTTTAGGAAGATGCTTAGCATGATGCCAGGTATGCATCACGGGATTGTTGAAAATATATTTGAGTGGACCATAGGATATTTTGACATTCGCATGATTTAAATGCCCTATTGCAATAGTGAAAATATGCAAGACAAAGAAATCTGCCAGCCCAAAACCTATCATCGCCAATGGGATATACTGCATTGATTTATAGACAATTGTCTCCATCCAGTGATATCTTAAGTGCGCGGCAAAGCCCATTTGCTCGACTGAGTGGTGAACCTTATGAAACTCCCACAACCATGGAACCCGATGAAGCATTCGGTGTACATTCCATTGAATAAAATCAGCTACTACAAATAAGAGTAAGAACTGACCCCAAACTGGCCAGGAATTGACCTCAATAGCTACCAAATTCGTGATTCCAAAAAGCCCTAAGAAATCATTAAATGCTTCTACAAATACATTGGAAAGGGAATTGTAGAGAATCAATGAAAACAGGAAGAAATTGAAGAACATGTAAAATGCATCCAACCAAAAGTCTTTGCGGAAAAAGGGACGACCTTTTCTCCATGGAAAAATTACTTCGAGCATCCACACTAATAAGGACAAGCCTATCAGCCAATAAAAATAGTTGTGCCAAGATGGATACAATATTTCTGATTGAAGGTAGTTCCAGTACCCATAATAACCATCCAGAAAGATTTTGAAATACTTTTCCAACTTAAATCCCTGCTAATTCTTTCCCAATAATATAAATACCCATGATCAAGACAAACCAGCCAAATCCTTTTTTAAGTGCTTTTTCATTGATTTTCTTTGAAAGTGCACTACCTATGAAAATACCCACCACTGATAGTCCAGAGAAAATCAAGAGCATATTCCAATCGATTGTTTGATTTCCCAAATCACCCAAAAATCCAATTAATGATTTTGCTGCTATAATTAACAAAGAAGTACCGACTGCAAGTTTCATGGGAAGTTTGGCTAATAAGACTAAAGCTGGAATGATCAAAAATCCTCCGCCTGCTCCCACTATTCCCGTAATGACTCCTACCACTGAACCTTCCACCGCTATCAAAGGAATGTTAAACTTAACTTCCCCTTCCTCGCTAACATCCTCTGAGTGATTGTTCTTAATCATGGAATATGAAGCCGCCAGCATAATTATTGCGAAGAAAACCATAATGCCTACACTTTTTGTGATCGCCAATTCTCCTATAGAAAACAGAGGATCAGGAAGCCAGGGCACCAAAAATTTTCGGGTAAGAAATACTGCGATAAATGAAGGTATGGCAAATACAATGGCAGTTTTATAATCAACTAGTCCATGTTTCATATAATTGCCTGCTCCAACTAAAGATGTAGCTCCCACAACAAATAATGAATATGCTGTAGCCAGAACCGGATCTACATTTAAAATATAAACCAGTACAGGAACTGTTAAAATTGATCCTCCTCCACCTATCAAACCCAAGCTTACACCAATAATTATTGCAGCTGCATATCCTAAAAGGACTATCAAATCCATAGTTTTTTTGATTTTAAATAACCTGTACAAAAGTACATGTGTGTGATAGGCTTAAGCAGTGACAAATGTTACATCCAAAATTACATAAATACCAAGGGAGCCCAGCAAGATATTATACCAGTGTAGTTAAATCTGAATTCAGATTGATTTTTATCATAGTATAAGCTGAATCTTAAGGTTAAATTAGAGAAGTTTAATTCAAATCGGCATGAAAATCCTTATTCCTTTAGATTTCTCAGACAACTCGGTGAAGGCTTTAGAATTCGCCAAAGGCTTGTGCAAAAAAGGCGAAAATGAGATCATTCTACTTCATGTGGTAGAAGTCGTCTATGATTTTGCCTCCCAAGCAGCTATAGCTTTGGACAATATGCATAAAGATGCGCGCGAAATGATTTCCAAGCTTAAAAAGAATCATGAGCTTGATTCAATCAATTATCGGTCAATCATTAAGGAAGGAACTGCTTCCATTAGTATTGCTCGGATTGCTGAAGAAGAAGATGTTGATATGATCATAATGGGAACCCATGGTGTCTCAGGAATCAAAAAAGTATTGGTGGGTTCAACAGCTGTAGAGGTAATTAAAGAAGCTAGGACACCTGTATTGTTAATCCCTTCAGAAGGAAAAACCTCTTCAATTACAAAAATTACTTTGGCCTTGGAAATCTCCAATCATGAAGAAGAATATATTCATAAGGTAGTTGGACTTGCAAAAAAATGGGAATTATCTCTTGAAATCCTACATTTTGAGAAAAGTGATGATTTTCGGGAAAAACTAGCCGAAAAGGGCTTACAGGTATTTTTAAAAGAAGAATTTCCAGATTTAAAGTCTACACTAATCACCATTAAAAGCAAAGAATTAATCAAAGGATTAGACCAATATTTTGATGATAAGACTGATTCAATTTTAGCCATGTGCCATCAACATAAAAGCCTTTGGGAGCAAGTTACCGGAAAAAGTAGATCATTGGAAATGGCTTATCATACGCATGTGCCGCTTCTGGTTATGCTTTGATCATTTGGAAATCAATTCTTCGAAATCATCTCGAATATAAATCATATTTCTACCCAATTCTATCCATTTTTTCTTTTCCAATTGTTTTAAAAGTCTGGAAATCACTTCTCGGGAAGTGCCTAATTCTGTGGCAATATCCTGATGGGTAGTTTGAAGCTCATTGGTTTTATATTGTTTCATTTTGGTGACAATATATCGCATCAAACGCTCATCCATTCTTTTAAAAGCTACTGCATCTAATGCTATTAACATTTCCTGAAACCTACTTTGATAAGTGGATGAGACAAAATCCTTCCATTGCTTAAATTCATCAGAAAGCTGTTCATGAACTGTAATTGGAATCCCTATAATGGTTGTAGGCTCTTCCACTACTGCTTTGATCTCACTAGGTTTGGAGGCGGAGCAGCAAGTCAAGGACAAAGCACAAGTCTCCCCTGCATCCAAGTAGTATAAAAACAATTCTTTCCCATCTTCATCCATCCTGGAAACCTTAATGGATCCATTCAAGACAATCGGGACCATTTTGATAAATTTCCCTGGCTCCATCAAAACCTTTCCCGGCTCAAGACGCATGATTTGACCTTTGTCCAAAAGGATTTCTAAAAGCCTTGGATCTGTGAAATTTGGAAGTGCTGATTTGAGTTCTTCTACTGTCATAATTATAAAAAAACGAAACTAGTCTTGACTGAAATGGAAGTTAGTGATAATTGTCACAATGCAGTAATCGTACTTTTAAAATAATACTGAATCAGAAAGGTGATATATCTCATCTTTCCCAGCAAAGGTGATGAAAGTCACTAAAATGCCTTTTGATTTTAAATACCTTTCTATCAGTCAAACAACCGAATCATGAAACATTATCAAATAGTAATCATCGGTGGAGGTACCGCCGGAATTACAGTTGCTGCCCAGTTAAAACGTAAGGATAAAAATCTGGCAATAGCCATCATTGAACCTTCCGAAAAACACTATTACCAGCCAGCTTGGACACTTGTAGGCGCTGGTACTTTTGATTTTAAAGATACCGAAAGAGAGGAGGTCGACTACATCCCCAAAGGAGTGGAATGGATTAAAGACAAGGCCTCAGCCATAGATCCTAAACAGAATAAGGTTTCAACTGAAAAATCAGGGGATGTTTCTTATGATTATTTGGTAGTAGCTCCGGGTTTGGTAATGGCACCGGAATTATTGCCTGGGCTAAGCGAAGCAATGGATAAAAAGGTTGTTTGTAGCAATTACACAGATCCCGAACATACCTGGGAAGTATTAAAGAATTTCAAGGGAGGCAATGCTGTTTTCACCCAACCTACAACACCAATCAAGTGCGGAGGAGCGCCTCAAAAGATTATGTATTTGGCTGAAGAATTTTTTAGAAAAGCTGGAGTCAGAGAAAAAACCAACGTGATTTTTGCTACCCCCGGAACCGTGATATTTGGGGTCCCGGATTTTGCAAAAACACTCAACAAAATCATCAAGGATAGAGATATAATATTCAAGCCCTTTTATGCTCCAGTAAGAATAGATGCTGAAAATCAGGATATTTATTTTAAATACATTAAACCTGATTCTGTCCATTCTTTTGATGAATCAGGTATGAAAATAGGAGAAGAACAGCTTGGTAATAATGAGATCAAAATTCACTTTGATATGCTTCACCTAGCACCACCGCAGGCTGCTCCCAAGTTCATTCAAGAAAGTGACATATCCCTTAAAGAAGGGCCTGGAAAAGGATAGGTGGACGTAGACATCCATACCCTACAGCACCTGCGTTTCCCAAATATTTTTGCTTTGGGAGACGTCGCACATCTTCCTACTGCAAAGACCGGTGCTGCAATCAGAAAACAAGCTCCCGTACTAGTGGGAAATTTACTGCAATTGATTCGGGAAAATAAAGTTGGAGAAGAGGCTTATTCTGGATATTCTTCCTGTCCATTGGTCACAGGATATAGTAAAATGGTTTTGGCTGAATTCAAATATGATAATGTAAGAGACAGTGATCCATTAATCTCAAAATTTGTGGATACATCGAAGGAACAGTATAGTATGTGGCTTTTGAAAAAATATGGACTGCCTTTAATGTATTGGAACTTGATGCTGAGAGGAAAAGCCTAAAATCAACCACCAACAAGCCTAAAGCCTATATTTTCTGGATATGGGCTTTTTTATTCCTAACTTTTCATGGATACTTGAGTTTAAAGATCATAGCACCTCTCAAAAAATGAAAAACGCCGGTAAAGTTACTTTACTCACTTTTTTAATTTTCTCCTCATTGGCAATTTTACCTATGAGTTGTACCAATTTCTGTAATGACTCTTGCGGCTGCGGACCGGTTTTTGCCATCAAGGATTTTAGGATTTTATCCTTTGAAACCCTCTCCCTCACCACAGATGGCCAGCAGGTAAGCCCCAGTACCGTGCTTCCATATTCAACCATTACGAAATCATTCCGAATAAAAGAAACACAGACACTTGCATACTTGGAGTCCAATCCCTCCTACTTTACTTTAGGGACGGCAATGGCCTGTAGCCCACCTTTACCAAAATCTGCCGAGAAAATGATTGGAGTTCAGATCATCAATACCAGAGAAGTCATCTTGGGAAACGGTGAAGTCATCAAAGTTGGACAAGACATCAGTAATTACTTTCAAATGAATTATTTTTTCAACAACACAACACGACCTATCAATCAGTTTCTGGAAAACGGTTTAACAGTTTTTCGGGATGATTTATTCAAACTAATTTGGATTAAAGACCCTGGTAAAGAAATCCAACTTGAATTCAGTCTAAGAATTATGATGGAAGGTGGCCTGGAATTTAACTTACCAAATGAAATCCTAAGTATTCGTTCATGACCATCTATCTAAAAACTGGCAAAAATCTTCTCCCTTTTTCTTTAGATTCATTCCAAATAAGTTATTTTTGCAACTCTTTACAAAGGACTCCGACATTTAGTACATGACAGCTGACCAACTACCCGTTTCCAAAAGTGCCGTTATCAAGGATGTTTTAGACTCCCCTTTGAAAATCAACTTAATGGAACTGGGCTTTCTTCCAGGAAAAAAAATCACCTTGCAACACGTTGCTCCTTTGAATGGCCCTATGGCATTCAGACTGGAAGAATCCACTTTAGCACTTCGAAAAGCCGAAGCTGCATTGCTGGATATTCAATTACTATAATCCCACATGCCTGAACAGACTCAATCACCTTTAGTCAAGCCACTCAAGATTGCCATCATAGGAAACCCCAATGTTGGTAAGTCGACCATATTCAACCAACTCACCGGTCTAAGCCAGAAAATAGGTAATTACCCGGGGGTAACTGTGGATAAGAAAATTGGTATGATGAATTACCAAGGGTCAACTTATGAAATTATAGATCTTCCTGGGACTTATTCCCTCTATCCAAACTCCGAAGATGAAATCATAGCCCACAGAGTATTAAATCAGTTGAGTGAAGTTGAGCGACCTGATTATGTGTTGATGGTTATTGATTCTCTTCAGCTATCAAGAGGGATGTTTTTAGCATCGCAGTTGATTGACCTTGGATTGAATCTGGCTTTGGTGCTGAACATGTCAGATTTAGCTGAAAAGCACGATCTGGAAATAAAAGGCTTCGAATTATTCAAAGCTTTAGGAGTACCAATTTTAAACACGGATGCAAGAGGTTCCAAAGGATTGGAGCAAATCCGGGAATTGATCCATCAGAAGAATTTTTCCAAAAAAAGTCAATTCCTTCAGGTAGACGATTTCATAGACTCTTCTCTTCTACAAGACATAAAAGAAAAGTTCGACCTATCCAATGACTATCAGGCTTATCAAATTTTAAGGTTTGGATTGAAAGATAAAGGGCTTCCTCTGGAAAAAAGGCAATGGGTTAAAAATAAGATAGACAGCTTGAATATCAATTTGGAATCAGCCCAACTTGAGGAAACCAAGCTCAGGTATAGAAAAATCACCGGTATAATAGAAAAAGTACTGGTGAAAAAAGAGGATAGAAAAGAGTCCTCAAACACCATAGACAAAATAATTTTACATCCTGTTTTCGGATATCTCGTTTTCGCCTCCATCTTATTGGTCATTTTTCAGGCAATTTTTGCCTGGGCCACAGTTCCGATGGACTTGATAGACGGGGTTTTTGCTGATTTGGGAACTTGGGTGAGTACAGTTTTACCAGAAGGAGTATTGACCAGTCTCTTAGCCGAAGGTATTATCCCAGGTATAGGAGGTATAGTCATTTTTATTCCTCAAATCGCCTTGCTTTTTGGATTTTTAGCCATTCTGGAGGACACAGGGTATATGTCCAGAGTTGTCTTTTTGATGGACAGATGGATGCGCCCCTTTGGTCTTCACGGTAAAAGTATAGTGCCTTTGGTTTCAGGAGTAGCATGTGCTATTCCAGGAGTTATGGCTGCCAGAAATATCGGTAACTGGAAAGAGAAAATCATAACCATCATGGTGACTCCGCTAATGAGTTGCTCAGCAAGGCTGCCGGTATACATCATTCTAATTGGCTTGGTAGTTCCAAATGAGACCGTTTTAGGGTTTATTAATCTTCAAGCTGTCGCCTTATTGTCTCTTTATCTTTTGGGAGTGATTGGTGTTTTATTTACAGCTTTTGGACTTAAAAGCATCCTCAAAACCGATGAAAAGAGCTTTTTGATGGTAGAACTTCCATCTTATCGTACCCCAAGATGGAAAGACGTGATCATTACCATGTACAATAAGTCCAAGACATTTGTGACAGAGGCAGGAAAGGTGATTTTAGCTATTTCAATCATTCTATGGGTATTGGGCACCTATGGCCCTCCTGAAAAAATGGAGGAAATCAGAGCAGAAAGAGACCAAAAAATAGAATTGGCGTCTTCTGAAGTGGAAATAGAAGAAATCAGAGCAGAAGCCTCATCAGACTTATTGGAAAATTCCTTCATAGGAATCATGGGAAGAGCTATTGAGCCAGCTATTCGACCCTTAGGTTATGACTGGAAAATTGGAATAGCATTGATCACATCCTTTGCGGCTAGAGAAGTATTCGTATCCACCATTGCGACTATTTATAGCATAGGGGGTGATCCGGAAGACGATTCCACCATTCGGGAAAAGTTGAATGCTCAAATTAACCCGGTGACGGGCGATAAAGTATTCAACAAAGCCACCGCATTCTCTTTGATGGTATTTTATGTTTTCGCTATGCAGTGTATGAGTACCCTGGCGATTGTGTACAGGGAAACTAAAGGATGGAAATGGCCGTTAATCCAAACAGTATACATGACCGCTTTGGCTTATGTATCAGCATTGATTACTTATCAAATTTTATCCTAAAATGTGGCAAGAAATAATCGTAGGAATCATCGTGTTGGGAGCTGTAGTCTATTTGGGTAGAAGGTTTTTCTATAAACCTAAAACCGAACCGGGCTGTGATAAATGTGCTAAACCTTGATTTGAAGAAAAAAAGGTAGCATTTCCAATTTTTTGATAATTTCACCCTATGGGCAAAGTTGCCAGTCAAAGTATTCAAACCACACTTTTTTCCTACTTAGGTGTAGTCATTGGCTATTTTAATGTCCTTTGGCTATATCCTTATGCTTTAGAAGCTGCTCAGTTAGGTACTTTTCGCACAATTCAAGATCTAGCTTTACTGTTTGTTCCCTTTGCTCAATTAGGATTGGGACATGGAATTACCCGGTATTTCCCCAAATTAAAAGCAGGTCATTCTGCTTTTTTGAGTTTTAGTTTGCTTCTCGCCACTGCAGGCTTTGTTTTAGTGAGTTTCCTATTTTTCGTATTCAAAGAAGAAATTATTGGTTTATTTTCCTCTAATTCTCCCGAGCTGATCAATTATTTATGGATCGTTTTATTGATCACATTTTTGGCTTTGGCCAATTCCATTTTAGATGCCTATAGCAGATCTTTTCTCAAAGTAGCTATTCCTACCTTCTTCCGGGAGGTTTTGCTTAGATTACTGACAGGCCTTTGGGTCATTTGTTTTTTGATGAAATGGATCAATTTTGATTGGATGATGGCAGGGCTCATAGCAGTATATGGGATACCGCTTTTGGGGATTCTGGTTTATTTGTCATGGTTGAAAGTTTTGAAAGTTGATCTGAATTGGAGGTCATTTCCAAAAGGATTCAGAAGCTCATTTTTAAAATTCAGTCTTATAACCTTTCTAGCCACTGCTGCCTCTACCCTCATCATGAAAATTGACAGCATCATGGTCAGTTCTATGGTCAGTTTGGAGGCAAATGCAATTTATACCATTGCATTTAGCATGGCATTGGTCATAGAAATGCCAAGAAGAGCTATTTCTCAAGTTGTGATGCCCGTAGTTGCCGATCATTTTTCAAAAAACAATCTAGTAGAAATTAACCGGCTATATAAGGAAGTTTCCACAAGGCAATTCTACATCTGTATCCTATTATTTCTGGGAATCTGGGCTAATATTGATTCCATCTACCATTTTATCCCCAATAGGGAAATTTATGAAAGCGGGAAATGGATTGTATTCTTTATTGGATTGGGAAAACTTTTTGATGTGGCCTTTTCAATCAATTCTGAGATCTTGGTCTTCTCCAAGTATTACAGGTTTAACCTGATAGCAACTATAGCCATGAGTATCCTGATTATTCTGATGAACTTTTGGTTGATTCCTATTTATGGAATAGAGGGGGCTGCAATCGCTTCAGCATTAGTCATGTTGGCCTTTAATACAGTAAAATTCCTCTTTCTAAAAATCAGATTGGACTTCAACCCTTTTTCATTGGACACGGTAAAAATCATAGGCTTAGGTCTTTTTGCTCTGATTATGACTTCCATTTTACCAATGATGGAAAATCCATTGATCGATATAACAATTAGATCAATCTTGATTCTAGGAATATTTTGGTTAATTGCGGTGAGTGGTTTTTATGGAAAAACTGAACTCAACTGGATAAAGGAAAAAATTAAAAAGTCCGGGTCTTAGAGTGTTACAAACCTCCGTATAGACAAGATTTGAGCTGCCTTTAATCCGCAAACTTCCACTGTTATCCTGCTTTTTTGGGCGAGGCCCCGATTAGTCCGATAACATCGGGATCGAGGTGAGGCCTGTTTTTGGAAAGGGCTTCACTCGGTAATTATGTTAATTGTGAAGTTTGAACATGTCGGCGACCCGGACTTGTGCAAATATACGATATTATGAGAGAGGGGTTAAGTAAATAGAGGATAATTCCAGAAATATTCGGAGAAAACAATATGTCAAATCGATTAAAATGAAATATAATTCTGATTATTGAGGTATTTTTCTTTAAAAATTAGAACCAAATCAAAAATTTAGCGTTCGCAACAAAATATTATACCGTTTCTATATTTAAACATTTCATTTAGCCTTAACTTTGTAATTCCAAAACCCGGAGAACTATGTACTTGATTAAAAAAATGATCGTTTGCCTGGACCAAACTTCTTTGGATAAGACCCTGATTCAATATGCGGCATTTATTGCCAAAGTGAATCAAACCAAGAAGATTTACTTTGTCAATGTGATCAAAAATCTATCTGTACCTAAGGAGGTTTTGGAAGAGTTTCCAAATTTGGTGGAGAGCATGATCAATGAACGACAAGCGGCCATGGAAACGGTTGTCTCTGAAAACTTCCCTGATCAAAAAGGTATCTCCTTAAACTATATTGTAAAAGAGGGTTCTTTATCTAAAAAGGTACTCAAATTAGCTGAGGAAAAATCTGCTGATATGATTATTGTAGGCAGAAAAATTCATCTCCCAGGCACTGGTGTAGTATCTTTGAGGCTGGCAAGACGGGCATCTTGTTCCTTATTAATCGTTCCTGAAAACTCCCAACCTAAAGTTCAAAAAATTCTGGTTCCATCGGATTTTTCTGATTATTCCAAAGATGCGCTAGAAGAAGCGATTATGATCGCTGAAAAACATGGAAATGTGGAAATCGTATGCCAGAATGTATTCTCTATCCCTTCCGGTTATCATTTCACAGGAAAAAGCTACGAAGAGTTTACTCAAATCATGCAGATGCATGCTGAGATAGCTTACAAAAAATTCATTCGAAAAATAAATACCAAAGGAATCAAAATCACTCCTGTCTATACCAAAGACGAGGATGATGATCCCGTTCAGGAAATTGTCAACAAGGCCTTGGAAATCAATGCTGATGGCATCATTATCGGGGCTAAAGGACGAACAGCTGCTACCGCACTTTTTATAGGTAGTATGGCTGAAAGGCTAATTCAATTCAATGACAGCCTTCCTCTTTTAGTCACAAGGCCTAAAGGCAAAAACGCAGGTATTCTTGATTATATTCTGGAAATCTAAGTCTTATAGTGATTTGGCGCTGAAGGTATCGCCTTGGCTCAAATCCCCTGTATCAAATCCTTTTTTGAACCAGCGCATTCTTTGAGCAGATGTGCCATGGGTAAAAGAATCAGGTACTACCCTACCCCCTGCCTGTTTTTGAAGCCTGTCATCTCCAATAGCATTAGCAGCATTCAGTGCTTCTTCCAAATCCCCCCTTTCCATCATCCCGCTGCTCTTTTGGCTGTGATGAGCCCAAACTCCCGCAAGGAAATCCGCCTGAAGCTCCAGTCTGACAGAATATTGATTATACTCTTGATCGCTAATCTGACCTCTCAGGGAATGAACCTCATCAGTAATTCCCATGATTTTTTGGATATGATGTCCTACTTCATGGGCAATAACATAGGCTTGAGCAAAATCTCCCGGCGCATTTAATTTCCTTTCCATATCCTCAAAAAAGCTTAAATCTATATACAGTTTTTCATCAGCCGGACAATAAAAAGGACCTGTTGCCGCGCTGGCATTACCACAAGCCGAAGAAACTGATCCAGTAAAAAGAACTAAAGTGGGTTCCCGATAATTTGAAATCAATTGATTCCATACCTGCTCTGTATCCCCCAATATGACTGCACTGAATTCAGCCAATTCATCTTCCTCAGCAGTTGGCTGGTAATTGGATTCCGTCGTAAATCCTTGCCCTCCACCTTGCAAAAATCCACCTAAAAAGCTTAATGGGTTGGTGCCCGTAATAATGGAAAATGCAATTAATATCCCTACTATAATGAGTCCCGTTTTGGAAAAGAGGATTTTGAGCAATGAACCTATCAATAATGGATTCATTCCTCCTCCAGAAGAACTTCTTCCTCTTCTATCATCGATATTGCTGCTTTTTTTGCGGCCTTGCCATTTCATAGTATTCCTTTTGATGTTAAAGTGCCTTTTATTCTCTTCATGAAAAAGATAAACAAGGCCTAGCATAGAAAATAATTTAAAGAAAGGGAGATTACTTCGCATTCTCCGTGTAAAATTTATTTCCTACATCATTAAAATTAACCAAATTGACCAAAAAGCAATCAATAGCTTTTTAATAAATCAAACCCAAAACCTATGAAAAACACAAAAACCTCCATCCTATGCCTTTCATCGGCATTCTTTTATTTCCTTTTCTTAAGCTGTGAAAGCACTGCACAAGTCGGAGTGGGTGTCAAACCTATTGAAGGAGCAGAACTCATGTTAGATGGTACCAAGTCTATGTTGCTTGAAAAATGGGAGTATTGGGAAGGACCTAGATTTTCTGCTGAGGCACCTATCAAATGGCCTGAAGTTCAAGATCCTGTGACAGGAGGCAAAGCAATCAGTTCCAATGACCCAGCAGGAGCAGGAGGGAAATATGGAGCTGCAGATATCGTTACCAAAAAGAAATACAAGGACTTCAGGGCTCATGTGGAGTTTTTGATAAAAAATGAGGGAGGAAATAGCGGGGTTTATCTTCAGAATCGATACGAAATTCAAATCCTGGATGGAGACTATGGACTTCATGGATTGGCTGCAGTGATCAATGAACATCTCCCAAAAGAACAGGCCTATAATGGTCTTGGGAAATGGAATGCCTATGACATAGTATTCAAAGCAGCTCGCTTTGAAAATGGAATATTAAAAGAAAAAGCCAGGGTCACAGTTTATTTTAATGGTAAAAAAATCCACGAAGATGTGGTAATCCAACAGGTATGGGGCGGTCCAAATTCTGGTCTAGACGGTGGAAATGACGGTGGTAAAGGTATTACAGACAGACCTGGAGGTTTGAAACTTCAGGCTGAAGGACACGATGTCCTTTACAAAAATGTCTGGATTAAGGAATTGGATTTGGATGGAAAGACAACTGATTTCTAATAAAAAAAGGCTGTCTTTTTAGTAGATTGTCAGACTGAGCGCCTGATTAACGTCAGGCAGGTAGTCAACGGCCATTTTATTCTTTCTGGCCCACATTTCGATCCCTAACAATTGTTGGGACGCTCAATGTGACAAACTTCACTTTTGAGACAGCCTCTTTTTCTATCCCAATTTGAATCGAATTGGAAGTCTCATTCTTGTCCTGACAATACTCCCATTCATTTCACCTGGAGACCATTTGCCAGAGCCTTTGACTACTCTCAAGGCTTCCTCATCGCATCCTCCACCAATCCCTCTCATCAACTCAATATCGCTAAGTGAGCCGTCTTTTTCTACAATAAAAGAAACAATGACAGTGCCTTCTATTTCTTTGGATTGGGCCTTTTCAGGATATTTTAAACTATTGATAAGATATTGCGTCCATCCCTGAAATCCACCGGGAGGCTGAGGAGCAACATCTAATTTTTCTATCTGTTCCTCAACTGTTTCGCCAGTTTGAGCTTTCAACTCCACCCCGATTAAAAATAGGAAAAGGGGAATAAATACTAGGGTTAATTTATCGTTTTTCATGATTTTGAATTTTAAAGGAAAAAACTCTCCAATAGCTTGGAGAGCTTTTCAGGTTACTTAACACGATTATTTGCTTAACTCAACTTGAACCGAATTGGTAATCTCATTCGAGTTCTTACTTTCCGACCTCTTTGTTCGCCAGCTTTCCATTCAGGGGAATTTTGAACCACTCTTAGTGCCTCTTCATCCAAACCAGAACCCACTCCTCTCAAAATTTCCACATCCTGAACTGAACCATCAGTATTAATTACAAAAACGACAATTACAGTACCTTCAACTCCCTCTCCCCTTGCGGCTTCCGGGTATTTAAGATTCGCGCTCAAGTAATTATTCCATCCAGACATTCCCCCCGGTGGTTGAGGCTGAGTTTCCACCACGTCAAATATTTCTTCCGCAGCTATGTCAACCATTTTTCCATTCACCATACCTTTAAGTTCGACAGTTCCATCAGCTTTCATAACATCCACTATCTGTTCTGGCTTGAGTGGTTCATCTGATAAGTTTTGCTCGCAGGCGAATACAAAAACCATTAGTGAAAAAAGAGGGAGAACTAACAAAAATCTGCTCTTTTGCAGTTCAGTTGATTTAGTTTTGTTCATCATTACAATGCGTTTTTTTGTTTGAAATTGATTAAAGCTATTCATAAACTGCCAGCCTTGGTCTTTAGCCAAAAGTCTAACAAGCAATCTTGAATAATCGAATTGAGAAAAAGATTTGGTCACCCCTTGGTCAGCCTGAAACTCATGCACTTCCCGAAGAGATTTTTCTAAAGCATAAATGAATGGGTTAAACCAAAAAATAGCCTTGGTAAACTGAATCAGAATCAAGTCCCAAGTGTGTTTTTTTGCCACGTGAATTGACTCATGAAGTAAAATCTGTTTTTGATCTGGATCCTCTGGGTCAAATTTTGGCAATAAAATATAATTGAAGAAAGATGCTGGTTCAAAGCTAGGATGGATGGCTAATTTCATTCCCTGATAATTCCTCTTTTCGACCAACTGTAGCTGAAAAATAGGTTTAGCCAAACCCAAACAGAACTTACCTAATGAAAAAACCAATCCAATGGCATATATCACCAAGATCATATCCTGCCAAGTATAGGTTTCTACTTGCTCAGTAGTATTTCCAAAATCAAAAATAGGAAGTGTGTATTCCGCAAGAGGTGCTGCCGCTTGAGTCATCTCAAATGACAAAAGGGGCACAAAAAGAACCAGCAGCATCAAAACCAGAAGAGTTACTCTATTCCAGTCAAAGAAGGTCAGTTTTTCTAATACTACCTTATAAAAAACCCATCCGCCTACAAGGCAAATGCTTCCTTCTAAAAGATAATTTAAAACATTATTCATTGTTTATCCTTTTTTTCGTAGTCATCAATCATCTTCTGCAAATCATCAATTTCATCCTTGCTGATTTTTTTCTCTTTCACCATGAAGGATAAGAAATTACCTACAGACCCTTCAAAGAAATGCTTTACCATATGATTGATACTTTTCTTAGAATAGTCTTCCTGGCTGATTGTCGGGATATACATGTGAACTGTCCCGTAAACCTTGTGAGTCAAATACCCCTTTTTCTCCAGTAACCTGATTGTTGAGGCCAAAGTGGTGTAAGGTGGCTTAGGTTCTGGAAATTCGTCCAAAACGTCACGAATGAGACCTTGTCCCATCTTCCATAGTATGCGCATGATGCGCTCTTCCTGTTCTGATAATTCTTTCATGACTTTAATTTAAAATGAATTTTTTAAATAACCTATTAAAAATTAGTAGATCTATTGAAAAATAATTTCTGGCTTACTAAATATAGGTTATTCGCGAATAAAAATGGATTCCGATAATAAAGGCGAAACCAGGAAACATCCCAATACCTCACCCTCTCCCTGAATGACCCGAATATTGGTTTCTGGATTTTGAGGAGGAGGACTGAAGAGTCCACCATCATTAAATAACAAACCTACCAACTGGGTAAAATAATTATAAACATCTCGATTCATACGAAAAAGCTCCAGTCTAACTCTATCTCCAGGCTGAAATGCATAATTTAACTCCAAACCTCTTTCGAAAAAACTTAATCCAAAGGTGTCATCAAATAGTAAATAATCCTCCCTATTGTTTTTCAAGGTATCATTTTCAATGACTCTAATCCGATAATAGTTATCTCTGGTGAATGGAATTTTGCCATAGGCTTTAATATAGTATCCCTCGTCAGAGAATAGTCTTTTCTCTTTGAACTCATAGGTCAAACTATCAATTTTTGGAGCCTCTAACATCAGTCCCGAAGCTTGATAAATATTACCCCCCCATTTGACGGAAAGATTATATCGCTCTCCTACTTTTGCCACCTTTCTCCTATCCTTCGGCCTATAGCTCCTTGTACTGGAATTGTAGACAAATGGGATCAAAACTTCAGTCCCTGGAATACTGATTACCACCTCAGCATCAGAAATCACTATTCTAGTGGATTCATCAAAATAATTCTTAGCAAGGCTAATAGTCACCTCATTATAAAAGTCCTTATCGGTCCATGTACCTTCTATTACGGGGATCTCCCCTTCTATAGTAGCCAAGGGAAGATCCACTTCTTCCTGACAGGAAAAAAACAGCACATTCAACAGAGGAATAAGCAATCGTCTCATCAGAACTGAAAATTATAAGTAATTGAAGGAAGAAATGTAAACAAATAGGTCATGACGATTCCTTGCCGACTTGATTCAATAGGACCATCCCCCGCACTAAATCTAAAATCATCATTGTATATCTGACGGAACTCATAGGCAAAAGGATTCTTTCTTCCATATAGATTGTAAACACTGAAGTTCCAGCTTCCTCTCAATTTTCTCCCTTTATTGGGGTTTTTCCACGTGACTGAGGCATCCATGCGATGATAATCCGGGAATCTATCCTGATTTCTGAATTTGGAAAAAAGTGGTAATTGCTGGTTGTCTACTGGATAAGTTCCGATTGGAAATGTAACTGCCTGTCCTGTGGTATAAACGAAGGTTAAACCAGCAGACCAGGAAGGAGAAAACTCATGATTCAAGACCAAAGTCACATCATGAGGTCTATCAAATCTTGGGTTATACTTTCGGTTTTCACTAATTCCTTCAATCAACCTCCAAGTCCTAGACCAAGTATATGCTAGCCAGCCTGTAGTTTTTCCGGTATTTTTTCGAAGTAAAAACTCCACTCCATAAGCCCAGCCTTTTCCGGTAATTATTTCTGTTTCCACCTGGTCTGTAAACAGAACTTGGGCTCCATTTCTCAAATCAATGATATTTCTCAGGTCTTTATAATAAGATTCAACTGAAAACTCCCATTTGTTATTTTGGAAGTTTTTGAACATTCCTATTGAAATTTGATCAGATCGAATTGGAGGCACATAAGTGCCAGCCAAAATCCATCTATCAATTGGCAATCCTGCAGAACTATTAGAAGCAATCTGCACGTATTGAAAATTTCTGTTGTAGGCGGCTTTCAAGGAAAACTCTTCATTAATCAAATATCTGAAAGCCAACCTTGGCTCCAAGCCTTGATAAAACTTGATGTTTTCGAAGGAATTGAATTGAACAGAATCAATCACTTCCACATCCGGTCCCGGAATACCTCCCGCATATCTATAGTCCACACCTCTACCCAGCTGATTGAAAAAACCCCATCGGAGCCCAGCCTCAGCACTCAATTTTGAAGAGAATTGATGAGACAGTCCAGCGAATAAATTATTCAAAACTCCATTTTTTGGATTGGTATTGATTGGGTCCAGATTACTGTTCGGAAGAGGTTCTAAATTGATGGGTGAAAAATTATAAAACTGGGAATGAAAGCCCCAGTAAGTCTGTGTTTTTGAATTATTATTTAAGGACCAGTTTCCCTTAATTCCTGATTCAGAAAGGTTATTATTCCAAATAAACCCATTATCCGGATCATTGATTTCGATTTTATAATTGTAAAAAGAGTGATAAGCATCTAAGTCAAAAAACAAGTCATCAGAAATATTTCTAGACCATTTCAATGAACTCACCCAATTACTCCAACCCAACCCGAACTCTCTATTTATTCCCAAGAAATCTCTCCCTTGATAGGTAGAGAAAGTGATCTTATCCTTGTCCGAGATTTTAAACGCCAGCTTCCCGCTTAAATCATAAAAATTAAGCCTATTATCTCTTAGATCTGGATCATTAGCCAGTTTCAAAAAAACATCTGCATAGGTTCTTCTCGCCGAAAATACAAAAGAGGATTTTTCGGAAAATAATGGACCATCTATAGTAAACCTGGAAGAAATTGTTCCAATTCCACCCTCTCCATGAATTTGATCATAATTTCCTTCTCTCAAACTAACATCAATTAGAGAAGACAACCTTCCTCCATAGGAAGCGGGCATGTTTCCCTTATATAATTCCACCTGATCTAATGCATCTGGATTAAAGACCGAAAAGAATCCAAAGAAATGGGAAGGATTGTAAACAGGAGCTCCATCCAGTTGTACTAAATTTTGATCGGCAGAGCCTCCTCTAACAAATAAACCAGTAGTGCCCTCCCCTGCAGTTTGAACTCCAGGTAGTAGCTGCAAACTTCTAAGCAAATCGACTTCTCCAAATAAAGCGGGAATATTCTTAATAGTCTCGATAGGAACCCTTGCTTTTCCAGTCTCCAGATTTCTAACATTTTCATCCGGACGCCTTTCCTGAATAATCACTTCCTCAAGAGATAACTCCTCAGGATTCAAAAAAAATCTCTGAAATTTGGATAAATCTTTTTCAGTAAGAACTCTGATTGATTTTTCATAGCCTATAAAAGAGACAATCAATCTGGCTGGAAGTTTAGTGGGCTGGATTTCAAAATTCCCATCTAAATCACTAACTACTCCAGATTTTAAATCATTTTCCCAAAAAATATTTGCTCCCGTCAATGGTGATGAATCTTTCACATCCAAAACCTGTCCACTGATTTTCGTACTTTCCTGAGCACTTAGGATAAACGGAAATAGACTTAAAGCTAAGACTATCAGCAAACAAAAATTGACTTTGGATAAATTCATTGACCAAAAATATTGAACCCATTCAAATTACTTGGATGGATTTGGAATTTAATAATTGTTAATATTTACAAACATTGAATTTATAACCGACCACTTGCATGAAAGTTCCTTTCAAAGTAAGCTTTATTTTATAATTTCAGGCCATGATTTGGGCATATCCTGACATCAAGCTTATTGCACTACTAGCAGGAATTTTTATTCTGCTCTATCTGGTATACTTATCAAGATATTGGGCCATCAATAGAAGGCTGCAAGTTGAAAAGCGAAGACTTTTCACCAAACTGGTTATCCGAACCCTTTATTTTATATTATTTCTAATCGCTTTGGCAGGACCATCCATAGGTACCTCTACCAAAGAAGTCAAAGAAGAAGGAAAGGATATTTTCATTGCAATAGATTTATCCCAATCTATGAATGCAACGGATATTGGACCAAGTCGTTTACAGAGAATCAAGTTTGAGTTGAAAAATTTGATTAAAAGTTTTCCATCTGACAGAATTGGTTTGATAATTTTCTCCTCTGAGGCTTTTATGCAGTGTCCTTTGACATTTGATCAAAGTGTGCTCCAGCTTTATTTAGATGGATTGAATACCGGTTTGGTCCCGAATTCAGGCACGGACCTGACAGGTCCTTTAAAAATGGCCTTGGAAAGATTCAACAATGATGAAAGCATGGAAGTAAAATCCAAGTCCATAGTCTTGATCTCCGACGGAGAGAATTTCGGGGATGATTTGGACGACGTGGGCGACAGACTAAGCGATGCTGGGATCAAGGTTTACTCCTTGGGTATTGGAACAGAAAAAGGAAGCTCTATTCCACGAGGAAATGGAGTAATCATCAATCCTGAGACCGGGAAACCTGCTGAAACGAAATTAGATAGAGGATCATTAAAATACATTGCCTCAGAAACGGGAGGTCAATATTTTGAAATTTCAGATGAAGCCCAGGAGCTGGGTGATCTCACTGCAGCATTGGAGAGATTAGAAGGAGGAACTGTAGGTACCAGAAAAATAGAAACCTCCTCCAATAAGTATTTCTATTTTCTTTTGGCAGGACTGGTTCTGTCTCTCATTGACATGATTTTACCTATCAAAACAATTAGATTATAATGAGCTGGGGCAAAGTCATCATAGCAATTTTCCTAATAATCCCTGCATCATGGACCCGGGACTCCAGGTTGAATGCAGCGATAGATGTTGCTGCTGAAAGCTATGCCAAAGCAGACTATGAGCAGTCTATTAAAGACCACTTATTTATATTAGAACAGTTTCAGCTCCAGTCCTACGCATTGGATTTCAACTTGGGTCTCAGCTATCATTATGCAGAAAATCCCGATGAAGCCAGTACTTATTTTGACAAAGCATCCACTAGCCCGGATAAGTTACTTTCATCTTTTGCTTACAATCAGGGTGGAGTGATTCTGGGAAATAAGAAGGAATATGAAGTAGCTCTTAATAAATTTAAATCTGCTTTAATTCAAGACCCATTCAATGAGGTGGCAAGGCATAATTACGAACTTCTTGCCCGCTGGATGCAAAGAGATGAGGAAAGGAAAAATGAGGAGCAGAATAAGCCTGAGCCATCCGAATTTGCCAAGCGTAAAAAAGCAGAGGCTGATCGCCTTGTTGAACAATTTAGGTTCCAGAATGCGTTACAGGTAATGACTGATGCTCTGCAACAGGACGAGACGGTTGCAGCTTATCAGGACTTTATCAACAGTCTCCAAGAAATAACAGAAATAGAGAAAAAATGAAATACCTATTAAGCATCATTTTCTTGCTTTTCGCTTTGAGCATTCAAGCTCAAACTGCTGGGGATTTCTTTAACCGAGCTGCTAGATCCTATGTCAAAACTGAAAAAGAGGATGCTCTTAAAACAGTTAATCAGGGATTAAGTAAATATCCTGAGGACCAAAAATTAAAAGCTTTGAAAGAGAAGCTGGAGCAGGATCAAGAAAAGGAACAAAATCAAAATCAGCAGCAGCAGAACCAACAAAATCAGGAACAGCAGCAGCAAAATCAGCAAAGTCAAGGGGAAGAAGGCCAACAGCAGGAGTCCAAAGATCAAGGGGAGAAGACAGATCAGGATAAAGCTAAGGAATCTCAGTCCGGAAATCCTACAGATAAGAGCAATGACCCTACAAGCCAAAATGCCAATGATCAAATGGATGCCAATTTAGCTGACAGACAGAAAGCCATGGAGGAATTCAAGGAAAAGCTTAAGGCTATGAACTTGACCCCAGAGCAAGCTGCTCAGATTTTAGAGAGTATGAATGCAGCTGAATTGCGGTATATCCAACAGAATAAAAAGAAACCAACTCAAAGACCTAAAAGGGGAATTCCTGATTGGTAAAATTTTCTAATTAAGCTTTTAATTAAACCCAAATAAACATGTCTAAAGAAGTATATATTGTTTCAGCAGTTCGTACACCACTCGGAAGTTTTGGAGGAAAGCTTTCAGGACTTACTGCCATTGAGTTAGGGAGCACTGCGATCAAAGGTGCCTTGGAAAAATCCGGCGTCAAAGCGGATGACGTACAGGAGGTTTTCATGGGAAATGTAATATCGGCCAATCTAGGTCAAGCCCCTGCAAGACAAGCTGCAATTGGAGCAGGAATTGGTTACCAAGTCCCTTGTACTACTATTAATAAGGTATGTGCTTCTGGAATGAAAGCAGTAATGTTTGCCGCTCAGTCCATCATGCTTGGAATCAATGATGTGGTCGTTGCCGGTGGAATGGAAAGTATGTCAAATGTTCCATTCTATGTTCCTAAAGCCAGATTTGGATACAAGTATGGAAATGCAGAGTTCGTGGACGGTCTAGTAAAAGACGGCTTATTCGAAGTTTACTACAAATTCCCTATGGGAAATTGTGCAGATAATACTGCCAAAGAGATGAAAATCAGCAGGGAAGAGCAGGATGCTTATGCCATACAGTCTTACCAAAGATCTGCTGATGCTTGGGCAAAAGGATATTTTAAGGATGAGGTTATTCCTGTGGAACTAAAAGGAAGAAAAGGGGAAACAATTCTCATTGACGAGGATGAAGAATATAAGAACGTCATGTTTGATAAAATCCCGTCCCTTCGTCCTGTATTTGATAAAGAAGGAACAGTAACAGCAGCCAATGCTTCCACCATGAATGATGGTGCATCTGCTTTAGTTTTAGTCAGCAAAGAAAAAGCGGAAGAATTGGGATTAAAGCCTTTGGCGAAAATCAGAGGATTTGCAGATGCAGCCACTGACCCACTATGGTTTACTACTGCTCCAGCACTTGCGATTCCTAAAGCTATCAAGCATGCAGGTTTGACTGCAGATGATGTGGATTTTTATGAAATCAATGAAGCCTTCTCTGCGGTGGCATTAGCCAATCAAAAACAACTGAATTTGAATCCAGACAAACTGAATGTATTCGGAGGTGCAGTCTCCCTTGGTCATCCACTTGGGGCTTCAGGAGCTAGAATCATCGCTACTTTAAATTCAGTCTTGCATCAAAAATCCGGACAGATCGGAGTTGCCGGTATCTGTAACGGAGGCGGCGGTGCTTCTGCTTTAGTATTAGAAAAAGTCTAAAAAAGCAATTAATTTGATCCTTGGTGAATTAACCTCACCAAGGATTATTTTTATGAAAAAAGCCCTTTCAATTCTACTCTTTCTTTCCTTTTGTTTGATCGCAAAAGCTCAGGATACAATTCGAACTTATTACGATGAGGATCAGGAGCTACTGAAGGAAATTTATGTCCGAATCAACGGCAAAGCTCAGGGCCAAATCAAAAGATATAGTGAAGATGGACAATTGATCCAAATCGGTTTTTTAAAAGACGACCAAAGACATGGATTATTTGTGGATTTAGATCCGGCTACTGGAGATACTATTAGAATTGTCCCCTTTTTGGAAAATCAAAGAAATGGCCTGAGCAAAAGCTTTTATCCATCAGGACAAGTTCAGCAGGAACTTAATTTCAGTAATAACCAAATTCAGGGAAAGGTTACCACCTATTATCCCGACGGAAGTCTACAGGACCTGACTGAGTTCAAAAATGACAGGCCAAATGGGTTGAGTGAATCTTTTTATGAAAATGGGGAAATCCAAAGCCGGCGCAATTTCTCCATGGGGCAATTTGATGGCTTGGTAGAGGAGTTTGATGAAAGTGGACAAAAATTAAGAATTGCGACCTACTCTAAAGGAGTTTTGGATGGAAAAGAAGAGCAGTATTATGAAAATGGTAAAATTCAGTCATCCATCGATTACAAAAAAGGCCTCTTGAATGGGGCATATATTTTAAATTTTGAAGATGGAAGCCCTCAAAGAAGGGGAACTTACAAAAACGGGATAGCTGAAGGTGATTTGCTGGAATATTTCCCCGATGGAAGTTTAAGATCTCAGATAAGCTATAAAAAAGGAATCCCTACCACTTCCCTTTTGGTTTATCATGCAAATGGAAAAATTGCTATCGAAAGAAAGTTTGTTCCTAATTCAGATTTGGTACTTAGTGAAAGCTTTTATTTTCCAAATGGACAGCTTCAGATGAAAAATACCTATCTCAATGGTTTATTGGAGGGAGAAGTTAAAATATTTAGGGAAGATGGGAGTTTAAAAGAAATCAAGAATTTCAAAAAAGATAAACTGGATGGTAAAAGGGAGTTCTATGATGAAAATGGAGAACTTATAAGAGTAGAAATTTACAAAGCAGGTAAAATCGAAGAGAAATAATCCCTAAACCCAAAGTATAAAGGCAAAGCTTTTCCTATTTTTGCCAAAAATCAAAAGCATGAGTCAAGCGATCAAAGAAACCAATTTTCAATTCCCCGGCCAACAGGGCTTTTATAAAGGAAAGGTAAGAGATGTGTATATCTTCGAAAAAGAATTGGTTGTAGTAGCCTCTGACAGGATTTCTGCTTTTGACGTGGTTTTACCCAAACCCATCCCATTCAAGGGACAAGTTCTAAATCAAATTGCAGCGAAATTTCTTGCTGCCACAGCTGATATAGTTCCAAACTGGGTAGCAGCAACCCCTGACCCAAATGTGACCATAGGAAAAAGATGTGAGCCATTTAAGGTTGAAATGGTAATCAGAGGCTATTTATCCGGTCATGCTGCACGTGAATACAAGGCAGGGAAAAGAATGATTTGTGGAGTACCTATGCCTGAGGGCATGAAAGAAAATGATCGCTTTCCAACTCCTATTATCACTCCTACCACCAAAGCTTCAGAAGGTCATGATGAAGATATTTCCAAAGAGGATATTTTGGCAAAAGGAATCGTAAGTACGGAAGACTATGCTGTTTTGGAAAAATATACGCGTGCGCTTTTTCAAAGAGGGCAAGAAATGGCCGCAGAAAAAGGATTGATTCTGGTAGATACGAAATATGAATTCGGGAAATACGGAGATCAAATATTTCTGATCGATGAGATCCACACACCAGACTCATCCAGATACTTCTACGCAGAAGGTTACGAGGAAAATCAAGAAAAAAACTTGCCACAAAAACAGCTTTCCAAAGAATTTGTTAGACAATGGTTGATTGCTAATGGTTTCCAGGGGAAAGAGGGACAGCAAGTGCCTGAAATGACCGATGAAATTGTAGATAGCATCTCGGATCGTTATATTGAACTTTTCGAGAAGATCACCGGTGAAAAGTTTCAGAAAGCAGAGACAAACCAACTTGAAAATAGGATTGAAAAAGCGATAAACGCTTATCTTTCCAAATAAATCTAAATTTATAAGGTCAGTCAATAACAAGAAAATCTAGAAGTGAATTGACAAGATCTCAACCGATTAAATTCGGGATTACCACTTAAATACAATCGTCTAAATATGAAATACAGCATCGATAAAAAAGAACAATATGTGGTTTTCACTCCAATGGAGGAAAAACTGGATTCTATTCTTGCACCAGCCCTAAAATCTGAGCTATTGACAGTTCATGCTGAAGGCTATGAAAACTTGGTTTTGGACATGAGCCAGGTAAAATATGTAGATTCCAGCGGACTAAGTGCTCTTTTAGTTGGAGATCGTGAATTCAACAAAAACGGTGGAATTTTTATCATCTCCGGAGTTCAGGATCACGTGATGAAGCTATTGAAAATCTCCATGCTTGATAAGAAATTGAATCTAGTCAACTCATTGGAGGAAGCCAGTGAGGCTATTTTCATTCATGAAATCGAAAGCGGAGAGGAAGAAGAAGAGGAAGAAGATTGATCAAGGATTTTGAGGTAACGATTCTTGGAAACACCTCCTCTATTCCTGTACATGGTAGGAATCATACATCACAGGTGGTCCAAATTGGTCGGGAGTTAATTTTACTCGACTGCGGAGAAGGCACGCAGTTACAACTGAGAAGGTATAAGGTCAAAACCTCAAAAATCTCACACATATTTATTTCTCATTTGCATGGGGATCATTACCTTGGATTGATTGGATTGCTGTCCAGTTACAATTTATCCAAGCGTCTTGATCCCATTTTTCTTTTTGGCCCCAAAGGTCTGGATGAAATCATAACCACTCATTTCAGGTATAGTAATACTCAGCTTTCCTATCCTCTTCATTTTAAAGAGACTAATCCAGACAAAGGATTCAGTTTATTGACAGATCAAGCTAACTATCAGGTTTACAGCTTTCCACTCAAACATAGACTTCCGACTACAGGCTTTTTGATTCGGGAAAAAGCTGGATTTAGAAATCTGATCAAAGAAAAGCTGCAAAAGGAACATCTTCCCCTGGAAGCTATTCATTCTTTGAGAAAAGGTTTGGACTACATTGGAAGTGATGGGGCCTTTTACTCCGTCAGGGAATACTGTTATCCCCTAGCACCTTTGCGTTCATATGCCTTTTGCTCCGATACAATTTACAATCCCGATATCATCGAGTTTATCAAAGGAGTGAATCTATTATATCATGAATCAACTTTCATGGAGTCAGACGCAGCCAGAGCTGAAAAAACTTTCCACAGTACAGCAAAGCAAGCTGCAGAGATAGCAAAAGCTGCTCAAGTGAAACAGCTCTTATTAGGACACTTTTCTTCCAGATATGTAGACTTGGAACCCATGTTGGAAGAAGCCAAAACAGTATTTGAAAACTCCGTGTTAAGCTTGGAAGGTCAAACCTATACTTTATGAACAAAGCCAATAATTCCCGGAAGACTAACTTGTTTATGATTCTTGGCGGGATATTTCTCACCAATGCTATTCTTGCAGAGATTATTGGAGTTAAAATCTTTTCCGCTGAAAAGACCTTGGGTTTTTCTCCGGTTAATCTCAATATTTTTGGGGAGTATTTATTGGATTTTAATTTGACTGCGGGGGCGGTAATCTGGCCAGTGGTATTTATTACCACGGATATTATCAATGAGTATTTTGGCAAAAAGGGAGTAAAAAAGATCAGCTTTCTGACTGCAGGGTTAATTGCTTATTCATTTTTAGTAATTGGCTTGGTGACCATGCTGACTCCGGCAGATTTCTGGCTGGAAGTAAATGCAACAGATCCGGAGGGAAATGCTTTCAACATCAGTTATGCCTTCAACACCATTTTCAGACAAGGTCTTGGGATTATTGTTGGGTCCCTGACTGCCTTTTTATTGGGACAGCTGATTGATGTTTTTGTCTTCCAGAAGTTAAGGGCGATCACAGGGGCAAAAATGATATGGTTGAGAGCAACTGGATCTACCTTAGTGTCACAATTCATTGACTCTTTCGTGGTTTTGGGAATTGCTTTTTATGTATTTGGAAATTGGGACTTGTCCCAAGTGGCTGCTGTTGGCATTATCAATTACATCTATAAATTCACTGTAGCTGTGATTTTGACACCTCTACTTTACCTAGCCCACGGATTGATTGACAATTATTTGGGAGAAGAACTTTCACAGGAAATGATGAAAGAGGCATCTTCAGACAGGTCCTTTTTATAGTCTGGATAGCACTATGAAGCCAAACTTGCCAAATATTTTACTCCAAAATCATGTTAATTTTTAAGAATATTCTAAAAAGACTGAGAGTCCGTTAGGTTTACAAAATAATTACTATTACTTTTGCACCGTCAATAAGACATAGAACATTTTTCTGAGCCGTGAAATCCTTACTGTCGCTTGTCGTGGGATAATCACAAGGAGTACATGGCAAGAAAAGTAAGGAAACATCATGGAAAACAACACAAAATTCTCAGACCTGGGGATTTCAGCAGAAATCTTACGGGCAGTGGAAGAAATGGGCTATACCCAACCTTCCGAAATCCAAACTCAAGCCATTCCTTTCGTATTAGAAGGTCGTGACGTAATTGGTCAGGCTCAAACTGGTACTGGAAAAACCGCAGCTTTTGCTATTCCTATCATCGATTTGGTTGATCCGGAATACAACAGACCGCAGGCTATTATCCTTTGCCCTACCCGTGAACTTGCTGTTCAGGTTGAAGGCGAAATTCAAAAACTTGCCAAATTTCACAAAAGAATAAACTCTGTAGCCATCTACGGTGGTGAATCTATCGACAAGCAGATTCGCGTACTGAAAAAAGGCGTTCAGATTGTAGTAGGTACTCCAGGTAGAGTTCAAGATCACATCAACAGAGGCACATTGAAGCTGGAAGATGCTGGAATCATCGTTTTGGATGAGGCAGATGAAATGCTAGACATGGGCTTTAGGGATGATATCGAGGCGATCTTGCAGGAGATGCCAGAACAAAGACAGACTGTCTTCTTCTCAGCTACTATGGCTAAGCCTATTATGGACTTAACCAGAAAATATCAAACAGATCCACAAATCATCAAGGTCGCCAAAAAAGAACTGACCGTCGATAGAATCGAGCAGGTTTTTTATGAGGTGAAGCCTTCTTTGAAAATGGAATTGATGACTCGTCTAATGACAGTCAACAACTATGCACTTTCTGTGGTATTCTGTAATACTAAAAGAATGACCGATGAGGTTACTGAGTCTTTGGGTTCAAGAGGAATTCTAGCTGAAGCACTTCACGGAGATCTATCTCAAGCTCAGCGTGACAAAGTAATGGGCAAGTTCAGAAAAGGACTTTGTACTGTATTGGTTGCGACTGACGTAGCAGCAAGAGGTATTGATGTAGACAATGTTGAGGCAGTGTTCAACTTCGATCTTCCACTGGATGAGGAATACTACGTACACAGAATCGGAAGAACCGGTAGAGCTGGAAAATCAGGAACTGCTATCAACTTTGTAACTGGCAGAAGAGATTTCATGAAAATTCGTGACTTGGAGAAATTCACCAAGGCCACAATCGCAAAAATGGATCCTCCTTCAGTTTCTGACTTGATTGAGTTGAAAAAAGCTCAATTGGTGAAGGATGTTTACAGACATTTAAGCAAAGAAGAGGATAATCAAATTTTCGAAGCGACTATTGGCCAATTATTGGCTGAAGGTTTAAGCATGGACCAAATTGCTTTAGGATTACTAAAGATGACCATGGGAGATGCTGTGAAAGAAATGAGAGACCAAGACTTCGCGCTTCCTTCATTCAATGAAAGAAGAAGAGAAGGTGGACGTGACGGAGGTCGTGAAAGAGGAGAAAGAGGCGGAAGATTTGAAAGAGGTGGAAGTGACCGATTCGGACGTGGAGAAAGAGGCGAAGGCAGAAGAGAAAGACGTGAAGGTGGAAGAGACAGCAGAGATGGTGGAAGAAGACCTGAGCGAGTTCGTGATGCCAACATGGCCCGTCTATTCTTAAACCTAGGTAAAAAAGACAGAATCCGTCCTAATGATATCGTGGGAGCAATTGCAGGTGAAGCCGGCATCCCAGGCAGAAGCATTGGAGGAATTGACATATTTGACAACTTCTCTTTTGTGGACGTTCCACAGAAAGATGCTGATCATGTAATCCGCACTATGAAACACAACACTATCAAAGGGAAGTCCGTTAATATGGAAATCTCTAAAGGTTGAGTTTTTAGGTTATAAGGTTAATTGGTTAAAAGCACAATTTCTTCGGGAATTGTGTTTTTTTTGTAGGCAGATATGCAACTCTTTTTTCAACAAAATATAGCCCCTCCTACTATTTATCTGGAGTCTGAAGAATCAAAGCACCTCACCAAGGTTCTGAGAAAAAGAGTCGGTGATCAGGTTTTTGTCACCGATGGTGAAGGGAATTTATTTGAATGTACCATCACGGAGGCCAACCCTAAAAAAACCATTCTGCAGGTACTCCATCAGGAAACAATAGCAGAGGATGAGTTTCATATCCATTTGGTCATAGCGCCAACGAAAAGTCCTGACCGAATGGAATGGATGGTGGAAAAAATCACTGAGCTGGGTTTTCATGAATTGACTCTAATCAAGACGATGAATTCTGAAAGAAGCTTTCTGAAAACTGAAAGGCTGGAGAAAAAAATCATTGCTGCTTGTAAGCAAAGTCTAAAATTTAGGATTCCGAAACTCAACCCTTCCTGCTCTTTGGAGGATTTCTTTGCTGATCATATCCACAAAGACCATGAGAATTTCATTGCATATATAGACGAGGATCATGACAGGCATCTTTTTGATGCAGCCAGTAAAGGAAAGAGTTATTGCATCCTAATTGGACCGGAAGGAGATTTTGACCCTAAAGAAATAAAAAAGGCATTTGAATTCGGCTTCCAACCTGTATCGCTAGGAAAAAGCAGATTGAGAACAGAAACAGCCGGACTTGCAGCTGTCCAAATGCTTCAAATACTGAATCGATAATTTTTTCGTTTGAAAATCAATTAGCTCAAGTTTTACTTGAAGAGAAATCTATATTTTCACTAATTTAGAGTTTAAACCATTTTTGCTGTGCCGTACAAAGAGCGAGAAATAGAAAAGAAATATCATTCCATTGGTGAAGTTGCTCAGATGTTCAAAGTAGCTCCCTCATTGATCCGTTACTGGGAAGGAGAATTTGATATTATCCGCCCTAAAAAGGATAAAAAGGGAAACCGTCGCTACACCAAGGATGACATTCAGAAAATTCGCTACATTTTTCATTTAGTAAAAGAAAAAGGCTACACACTAGATGGTGCTCGTGAGGTTATAGCACAAGGAAAAGACAAAGGCTTCGACAAGGTAGAGGCCGTTCAGAAACTTCAGGAAATCAAAAACTTTTTAATCAATCTGAAAAATGAACTTCAAGGAAAAAACGACACCTGAGGAGTATAGGTATTTTTTAGCCTTATCATTGGCGCCAAAAATAGGACCGGGAGTATTCAAAGCAATTTTGGCTTATGCAGGATCTGCTCAGAATTTTTTCCAAATCCCTAAAGGAAAAGCAGCTAAAATTCCAAAAGTAGGCCCTAAGCTACTTGAATTACGCGAGCAAAAGGACACTTTACTCAGAGCAGCTGATCAACTCATTCAGAATTCTGAGAAGAAAAATATCCGGATTCTTACCCATTTGGATCCTGAGTTCCCACAAAGATTAAAAGCGCAAGAAGATGGACCCGTTGTACTATTCATCAAGGGAAACAGTACCCTGAATTTTGAGAGAACAGTAGGAATAGTCGGCACCAGAAATGCCACCGATTATGGGAAAAGTGTTACTCGAAAAATTATTGAGGATTTAGCTGTATATCAACCTGTTATAATATCTGGTTTAGCTTATGGCATTGATATAGAAGCTCATAGACTGAGCCTCAAAACAGACCTTCCCACCATTGGAGTATTAGGTTCTCCAATCGACCAGATTTATCCCGCTGTGCATAAAAGTACTGCCGAGCAAATGCTGGAAAAGGGAGCTTTGATCAGCGAGTACCCCTCAGGATCCAAAATGGCGCCGGGAAATTTCCCAGCGAGAAACCGGATTATTGCAGGACTCTCCGATGCCCTTATTGTGGTGGAAGCAGCAGAAAAAGGCGGAGCCTTGATCACCGCTGAAATAGCTTACAGCTATGATAAAGAAGTTTTTGCGGTACCGGGCAATTTGCAATCATCCTTCAGCGAAGGATGCAATCAATTAATTAAAAAGATGAAAGCATCCATTTATACAGGTCCGAATGATATTGCTGAAGCCTTATTTTGGACCAAACCAGGGGAGCAAAAAGTCAGCAAACCAAGTTTAGATTTGAGTTCCAGAAATGGTGAGGAGAAACTGATTTTAGAATTATTGCTGGACAAAAAGGAACTGGAAATAGACATGATATCCTATCAAACCGGTATACCTTTGGGATTATTATCATCCAAATTGCTGGAATTGGAATTTGAGGGAATCATTAAATCCTTACCTGGGAAAAAGTATAAAATTCAATACTAATCCTAACTTTTCAACCTTCTAATCAACTTTGGGTAATACCAAAGATAAAACCCGCTGATTGCCAGCAAAATCAATCCTAAAGAAACCAATGTTGAATAGGTCAACTTGGCTCCTTCATCTCCTGAAGTATAAAAGTCTATAATACTTCCGTCGTGAACTTTCTCTATCCAATCCGAATGTCGGATGTCTACTGATAATATTTCTCCCGAAAATCCATCGACCTGCACTTCTTTAAAGTGATTTTTGAAAGTCACTTTAGCTATGCCTTTATCTGGCCGAATATCTATTCTGTCTACTTCCTTGGACTCTCCTAGCCTTTCCATTTCTAGCTCGGCAATGGTAATCATCATTGCTGGAGAAATCCACTCTCCCTGATCTAAAAATTCACTTTTCTGTGTTGGAGGTAAAAGGTCTACCTTCTTTTTCCAGGCCAAGAGAATGGAGGTAATTCCAATTATGAAAAAGAAAATAATCAATGGAACACCCATCCATTTATGAAGCACCCTCAGCCATCTCAGGGCTTTGACTTTACTTTGAATTAATGGAGTACTCATTACTTAGGACTGGAAAACATAATTAGCCAACTTCATGGATTCTCCCAACTCGGCTTTATTGAGGTTCAAGGAGTGCCCCTCTCCTTCCAGAGTTTCTATCATGACTTCGGTAGCCATATTTCCAACCAAGTCATCATTTGCCATAGGACAGCCGCCAAATCCCTTTAACGCCCCATCGAATCGCTTGCATCCTCCTGCCAATCCAGCAATTACCTTTTCAGCTATACTTTCTCTTCTACTGTGCAAATGAGCACCGAATTCTATATGGGGAAAGGCTTGAATTTGCACTTCAAATAGATTTTTAATCAATTCATTATCAGCTACTCCTACTGTATCACTTAAAGATATTATTTTGACTTCAAGGTCATCTAGTTTTTGAACAAACTCCGCCACTAATTCCGGAGAATAAGGATCACCGTAGGGATTCCCAAAACCCATACTCAAGTAGACTACCAATTCTTTCCCCTTGGTTTGACAAAGGTTTTGAACGGTTTCTACTGTTTCTAAAGCCTTAGAAATGGATGCATTGGTATTTCGCTGTTGAAAGGTTTCAGAAAGAGAAAGAGGAAATCCCAAGTAATCAATTTCAGGAAAATGAAAGGCATCTTCTGCTCCTCTAACATTTGCTATGATAGCTAAAAGTTTGGATTGGGATTTATGCAGATCCAACAAACTCAATACTTCCGCAGTATCCCTCATTTGGGGTATTGCTTTGGGACTTACAAAACTTCCAAAATCCACTGTATCAAAGCCTACTTCCAATAGCTGGTTGATGTAAGCCGCCTTGATTGCTGTATCCACAAAATCGGGCAGTCCCTGCATGGCATCCCGAGGACATTCGATCAATTTAATCATGCCCGAAGATAGGGAGAAATGAGAAAAAGAGGGAAAATTTGGGAAGAATGGTCAATTCTAACAGTCCTATTGGACACTAAGGAAATTAAAACACCTCCTTTGAAATCTTAATAAATTGTGTTTACTAATCGGGAATTAAAAGATATTATGGCATAACTACTACCAACTATTGTCAAAGATTACACCGAGCGCAAATGCTTCGTTCAAACAAGAAGCAGTATTCCAACTAGACAATCGCCCATTCATACAAAAAAATAATCAGGCGGGATCTTTTTCTACCCTATACCGAATCGCTTCAGCAACGAAGTTGTTCAATGAAGTCTTGGCCTCCATGGCCAATAATGCAGCCTTTTGATGTAATTTAGCCGGTATTCTTACATTGAAACTCCCTTTGAACGGCTTCTCAGGCGATATCCCCTTTTCCTTACAATGAGCCAGATAAGTATCAACCGCCTCTTTAAAATCCTCTTCCAGGTGTTTACCGGTTTCTCCTTCGTAAGAGATCAGACCCTTAATCCCCAACACTTTTCCATAGAGAAGACTATCCTGAGGACTGTATTCAATGCTGCCTGTATAACCTTTATATTCCAGATATTTCATAACTCCAATAGTTCTTTGATCTGTTTCATTTGATATTGCTTCATGATCCCGCTTGGATGTGGTTTATGGAGCATGATAGGAGCCCCACCCTCGTTCTCGAATTTAACCCTAGAACCAGGTTTTTCCTTTCTTTACTTCACTAAAACCGAAGTATCCAAGGAGTTTCACCATTTCATTATAATGGAAGTCAGATGGCATGCCCAAAAACCTAGCAATCAGTTTTTCCTTCTTAGACATAAACTCAAAGTAACTGTATTCAGTTGCAATTTACAAATTTTTAACTCAACTCTAACTAGTTAAACTCAGGGTTAAATAAGCATTGATTCCTCGAAGGGCCAACAGCTACTACAATAAAAAACTTGGATGAAGCAGAATAAGTTAAGTCTTCAAAAAATTGAAAGCATAACCTGTATTAACTCAACTTAAATCGAATTGGAATTTTCATTTCTGAAGGAACTGGAATCCCATTGATTTTTTTTGGATTCCAGTTTTCTGGATAAATAAGAAGTATCCTCAAGGCTTCTGCAGCCAAGGCTGGATGAACCTGTTCTGGATTTGCAACCTGTGGATTAACAATAGCTCCTTCCTCATCCAAATCAAAGGCTAAAATAACCGTACCTTCAGCCCGTTCAGACCTTGCTTCTACCGGGTATTGCAAGTTCGCTACCAAAAAATTATTCCAGCTTTTCTTTCCTCCTTTTGGTTCAGGGTCTTCAATTAAGGGTTTGTCAATGACCACTCCATCCACACCATAATAGGTTTCTGATAAGATTTCCATCGAGGAACTAATTATTTCACTTTTAAGGCTACCATCTTCATAATAGTTGGTCTCTTTAAACTCGTCCTTCGCGTAATCAATACGCTTATTGAATTTCATTTCTCCATTGGGATAATATCCCAAAATTCGTTCACTGATTTTTTCTCCATTCTCGTCAGTCAAAACTGTAGAATGCTCAACCTTTACTGTATCCAAATTATATGTAAAGCTTTGAATCACCCCGTTTTTTTGGGTAGTGACTTTAATAAATTCAGCTGGATAGGCGTTGAGATCCACTATAGGATACCCAAAACTATTTAGGTATACAACTTCCTGCCCTAAGCAAATTATACATTGGGATAAAAAGAGAAATAAAAATCGAGACATCATAATTGGTTTTCCACTAAAAAAATAAAAGCTATTAGAAATACAAAATCTAATAGCCTTTTTTGTCAGAAATGGTCTTAAAACACCTCCTTCGCAATCTTATAAGTCGCATCTGCCTTACTCATAGTATAAAAGTGGAGACTCGGCACATCCGCTGCTACCAGTTCCTTGCATTGCTGAATGGCCCACTCTATACCCACTTCTTTCACTTCTCCATTGGTCTTGCACTTTTCCAATTCGTCCATCAAAGCATCTGGTAAGTCCAAGAAGAAAGTTCGAGGAAGCATGGTAATCTGGCCTATGGTCGTGATGGGCTTGATTCCCGGAATGATGGGAACTGTTATCCCCGCCGCTCTTACGTCTTCCACAAATTTGAAATACTTCTCATTGTCAAAGAACATCTGAGTCACGATGTATTCAGCACCTTTCTCGACTTTTTCTTTCAGATACTTCAAATCAAATTTCATGGAAGGCGCCTCAAAATGCTTTTCAGGATAGCCTGCAACTCCTACACAGAAATCAGTATGGAAACTGGTTTCTGTTTCTTCATGCAAATATTTCCCCTGATTCATTCGGATAATCTGCTCTACCAACTCACTGGCAAAATGATGGCCGTCATTTTCTGGAACAAATCTTCCTTCAGTTTTGGGTGCATCGCCTCTTAAAGCCAATACATTTTCCACCCCGATGAAATTGAGGTCTATCAGTGCATTTTCAGTTTCTTCTCGGGTAAAACCTCCACAGAGCAAGTGAGGAACAGCATCTACCTGAAATCTATTCATAATTGCTGCACAGATTCCAACCGTTCCCGGCCGCTTTTTGGTACTGATCTTTTCCAACAGGCCGTTGGGATGCTTTTTATAAATAAACTCCTCACGATGATAAGTCACATCAACAAAGGGGGGCTTAAAGTCCATCAAAGGAGCGATTCCTTCCAACAATTCTTTCAAACTTTGTCCCTTCAATGGCGGTAAAATCTCAAAAGAAAACAGCGTAGATTTCGCGTTTTTCAGGTGTTCGGTAATCTTCATACAGTCTGATTCACAAGTAATTTAGCAGGCGTATAGGCCAAATTGGGTGATAATAATCTTTCGGCATCTTCTAGGCTGATGCCTTTTCTCTTCGCATAACTCTCCACTTGATCTTGGGCGATTTTTCCTAAGCCGAAATACTTCGCATCTGGATGGGCAAAATAAAACCCTGAAACAGAACTAGTCGGATACATGGCATAACTTGAAGTCAAAGTGATTCCAATGGCTTTTTCCATTTCCAATAGGCTGGCGATAGTTTCCTTTTCAGAATGCTCTGGACAGGCTGGATAGCCGGGTGCAGGTCGGATTCCTGTATATTCTTCTCGGATCAAGGAATCGTTTTCCAAATTCTCCTCAGGCGCATAGCCCCAATAGTTTTTTCGGACTTGCTCATGTAAATACTCGGCTGCTGCTTCTGCCAATCTATCCGCTAAGGCCTTAAACAAAATATCATTGTAATCATCCCCGGCTTTTTGAAATTCTGCCAATTTAGACTCCATTCCCAATCCAGAAGTTACTGCAAAACAACCCATGTAATCCACCTTTTCGGGATGCAGGTAATCAGCTAAAGAACGGTTTGGAACCCCTTTTCCTTTTTTACCTTGCTGTCTCAAAAAGTGAAATTGACCCAGAGTCAAACCTTTCTTTTCAGGACTGAATACAACCGCATCATCTCCTTTTCTCTGAACAGGAAACAGTCCAAAAACACCTTTTGCAGTCAACCATTTTTCATCAATCAACTGATCCAACATTCTTTGGGCATCATTGAAAAGCTTTTTTGCTTCGCTACCCACGACTGGATCTTCAAGAATTTTAGGATACTTCCCGCTTAACATCCATGTACTGAAGAATGGGGTCCAGTCAATATATTTTCGGATTTCATTTAAATCCAAATCATCCAAAATTTGGGTTCCCAAAACCTTCGGTTCAATAGGTTCAAAAGCAGTCCAATCAATTTCCACAGGATTTTCCATAGCCTCTGAATAGGAAATCAATTGTTTGGCGGATTGTTTGGCCTCATGCTCTTCTCTCAATCGCTTGTAAGTTTCCTTGATATCTAGATGATATTGATCCCTAGTCTCCTCAGAAATGGATTCACCCGCAATAGGCACAGACTTACTTGCATCAGTTACATGGATCACCGTTCCGGAATACACAGGATCAATTTTTACAGCAGTATGAATTCTGGAAGTAGTGGCCCCACCTATCAGCAAAGGAATTTTCAATCCCTGGCGCTCCATTTCTGATGCCACATTGACCATTTCATCCAAAGAAGGAGTAATCAATCCACTCAATCCTATAATATCAACTTTATTTTTAATCGCTTCATCAATTATCTTTTGGGCATCTACCATCACTCCCAAATCAATGATTTGATAGCTATTACAAGCCAACACGACTCCTACGATATTTTTACCGATATCATGCACATCCCCTTTAACTGTTGCCAGCAAAATTTTCTTCAGGGAACTGTCCTCTTGACCTTCTTCCGGCAGTGGCATGAATGGCTCAAGATAGGCTACAGCCTTTTTCATCACTCTGGCAGACTTCACCACCTGGGGCAAAAACATCTTGCCTTCCCCAAAAAGATCTCCAACCACATTCATCCCGTCCATTAATGGGCCTTCAATGACTTTCAATGGGTTTTGAAGTAGCTGTCTGGCTTCCTCCGTATCTTCAATAATAAAATCGAGAATACCTTTTACCAAGGCATGCTCAATTCGCTTTGCCACAGGATCAGAACGCCAAGCTTCATTCACTACCTCTTTTTTGCCAGAAGATTTGACAGTGTCTGCAAACTCCAAGAGCCTTTCGGTAGCATCTTCTTTTCTATCAAAAAAGACATCCTCAACCCGCTCCAATAAGTCTTTAGGAATATCATCATAGACTTCCAGCATGGTAGGGTTGACGATACCCATATCCATTCCATGATGAATCGCATGATAAAGAAAAGCTGCATGCATAGCTTCTCTCACTCGGTCATTTCCTCTAAATGAAAAAGATACATTACTAACCCCGCCACTTACTTTTGCTCCGGGCAGATTTTCTTTGATCCATTTGGTAGCAAGGAAAAAGTCCAGGGCATTTTTTCTATGCTCTTCCATCCCTGTTGCAACCGGGAATATATTGGGATCAAAAATGATGTCCTGAGGATTAAATCGTACCCTATCCACCAAAATCCTATAACTCCGCTCACAAATCTGAATTCTCCTCTCATAGGTATCCGCCTGACCTTTTTCGTCGAATGCCATTACTACTACCGCGGCTCCAAATTTCTTGATGGTTTTGGCTTGATGGATGAATTCTTCCTCCCCGTTTTTGAGAGATATCGAATTTACAATTCCTTTGCCCTGAACGCACTTCAAACCAGCCAAAATGATACTCCACTTGGAACTGTCAATCATTATAGGAATTCGGCTGATTTCGGGTTCTGAAGCGATTAGGTTCAAAAACTTAACCATTGCCGCTTCTCCATCCAGCATTCCTTCATCCATACAAACGTCCAGAACCTGAGCTCCTCCACGTACCTGATCTAATGCTACCTCCAAGGCCTCATCATAATTCCCATTCAAAATCAAACGGGCAAATTTCTTGGAGCCTGTCACATTGGTTCTTTCTCCAATGTTGACAAAATTCAGGTTGGGTGTAAATACTAAAGGCTCAAGGCCTGATAATTTCAAATAGTCATTCATTGCCTGCTCCTCAATCTTCATTTTCCGCTAATTCCTTTTTTCCGATTTTTCTTGGCTCAAAACCATCCGCTAGTTTTGCCAATTCCCGGATATGGTCTGGGGTGGTTCCGCAGCAACCTCCCAAAATATTCAACATGCCTTCCTGCAAAAACTCTTTGACTTGTGCGGCCATCTCCTGTGCATTTTGATCATACGCACCAAATTCATTAGGCAAGCCCGCATTGGGATAGGCTGATACAAAAAATGGGGCTTTGTTTGCCAAAACTTTCAAATAAGGTCTTAACTCTTTGGCACCTAAAGCGCAGTTTAATCCTACTGAAAGTAGAGGAACATGCGATACGGAAATCAGAAAAGCCTCTGTAGTTTGCCCTGAAAGAGTTCTTCCTGAGGCATCGGTGATAGTTCCAGAGATCATGATAGGAATACCTCCCTCAAGCGGGTCTAATGGTATATTTCTTTCTTCAAACACCTCTTGAATTGCATACAGCGCTGCTTTTGCATTCAAAGTATCGAATATTGTTTCCACTAATAAAATATCTGAACCTCCGTCCAGTAATCCTCTCACTTGCTCGGCATAAGCTTCCGCCAGTTGATCAAAATTTATTGCCCTATATCCCGGATCATTCACGTCCGGAGAAATGGATGCGGTTCTATTGGTGGGGCCCATGGCTCCTGCTACAAATCTTGGTTTTTGAGGATTTTGAGAAGTAAATTCTTCAGCAACTTCTCTGGCTAATTTTGCAGATTGAAAATTGATCTCATATGCTAAATGGGATAAATCATAATCAGCCTGAGCTATACTGGTGCCTGAGAAAGTATTGGTCTCAATGATATCCGCTCCAACCCCAAGATATTCAGCATGAATTGCCTTGATAATATCTGGTCTACTAAGAGAAAGTAAATCATTATTTCCCTTTAGAGATTTTGGGTGGTTTTTGAGACTTTCGGTGCGGAAATCCTCTTCTGTTAACTGGTATCTTTGAATCATGGTACCCATAGCTCCATCAAGGATTAAGATCCTATCTTGAATTGCCTGAAGCAGGGTTTCCGTTCTATTTTGCATCATTCTATTAAGTTTAAAAAGCTAATCGAGCAAAACCACGGAGCAAAGTAAAAATACTTTTCCGCTCATCTTTTTCCGGCATTTCCGGAACGGGAGTTAGCACCTTGATTACAGGTTGCTAAGACGTCGTAGGGCCCTTCCCTCGGTCTTTCTCGATAAGCAACTCAAATGTACTAGCTATTTGGCAATAAAACACCGCTATCGTTGGATTTTTAAAACTTTTCGCCCTCTTTTTTTAAGATTCGGCAAGTGAAAATGCGATTACTCTAAAATTTAAGGTCTTACCCCTATTCCAAAAGTCAAATAAGGGGCTGACATGTAAGAAGCCATATCCAACTCACCTAGTCTATAATTTGCCAATGCAAGTTCATATCCGGCAGATGCGGTAAACACAAGGTCAACCAACTTCCTTTTGGTCATTGGAATTCCATACTCTAAAAACACTTCGGGTTTACCCATCAAACCAGAATTTCTCAAATACCCGTCAAACTTTCTCCGCTCAAATAATTCTGGAAAGTCCGGCTTATTTCTCTGCGCTAAGGTGTATCGTATATTTCCAAAGCCCAATCCGGCCAAAGCTCCAAATCCAAAATTTTTGTATTGAATAACTTTATATCCCAAATTTCCATACACTCTCAAACTGTTGAGAGAATGAGATTGTGTCTCGCTTGCACTACCATTCATGGCTAAGTTATAAACGTCTACTCCATAAAGCATGCGTTCGGATTCACCTTTAATCTTAATCCCCAAATTGGAAGGCCTGCCATCTAAGGGATCATAGCCAGCTTCTTCCAAAACCTCATTAAAAGTATCTGGACTTGTGAAATGAACCCCAGAAATCAGGTGAAGCCCAATTGAGGCATCTTTATAAAAGAAGTTTCTATCTGGAATGGAAATACCTGCTCCTAGTCTAAGAAATGCACCACTTTGAGCATTATCGAAAGACATCCCATTTAGCTCCCATTTTCCTTCAAATGGGCTAAATGCGTATCCTGCTTTCGCAATGATGGAAAGTGCTTCTCTCCTGCCGGGAAGATCAAAGTCGTAGGTCATATGGAAGCCTATTTCTGTTAAAAAGTTCCCATAGTATTTTGATCCTTTTTGGATATCATTTTCACGAATAATAAATCCCTGCTTTGGGTCAGCCAGAAACTCTTCCAAACTGGAAGGCCTTTCGGATGGAAGCATTTGAAAATTCAAATAACCCATACCCAAAGACATGTAGTGTATTAGCTGAAATTTGGATTCCTCGGTAAAAGCATATCCCACATTGAGTAAAACTCTGGAAGTCCGGTATCCCAATTTAAAGCCATCCAAATCACTGTTTGCACCACGATTGTGATAAAGCTCAAGTCCAATCACGAAATCATTTATTCTGCTTTGATAGCCTAATCCTAAGGTTCTATATCTATTTCTCAAGCCTGTTAAACCTCTATCTTCCAGCATTTGGTCAAATTGATTCAATTTGGCTCCACTGGTACCTACCACGGTATACATTGTGGTTCGCTTGGATAGAAGTTGCTGAGAAAAAGCATAGCCAGAACCAAAGAAGAAAACTATTGCAAAGCTTATTCTAAAAAAAAGGGACATGAGTAAGGAAAATTTCGGCTGTAAATAAATAACCCACAGCCTTTAGGCAAAATTAATGCTAAAGATGTCTTAGACCCTTTCTTTGGGACGAAGAAATTTCAACAATTTCTCGTAGAGATTTTCCGGAGTAAATGGTTTGGCCACATAGTCGTTTACACCTACTTCCAATAACTGTTCTTTTACTTCATGCAAAGATGTGGCAGTCAATGCAAGCATAGGAACTTTACTTTTTACCGGATCTGCCATAGACCTTATTTTCTTGGCAACTGTAAAGCCGTCATAAATTGGCATTTGCAAATCCAATAAAATTAAATCAAAATGTTCCTTCTCAAAAAATTCCAGAGCCTCTTGCCCATCAGAAGCCACAACCACATTTCCGGTATTCCATTTTTTCAAAAATTTCTGGATCAAAATCTGGTTGACCATGTTGTCTTCCGCAACTAGTATAGAAGCCCCCATCAGAGATTTGATTTGAGGCTTATCCTCAGCTGAACCATTGTTCGCCCTCTCTTCAAAAGGCTTCAAGTGAATCACAAATTCAAAGACACTTCCACCACCTAGATTTGGAGAATAGGTAATATCCCCTTGATATAATTCCACCAGGCGTTTTACAATAGCCAATCCCAAGCCTGTGCCTCCATACTTTCTAGTAGTCTCTGAAGAGGCCTGTGTAAATGCTTCGAAAATAGTGGAGACCTTTTCTTCTGGAATTCCAATTCCAGTATCCTCAAATCTAAATTTGACTATGGCTTTTCCTTCTATATCGATTCCCTCGGATTTGAGAATTATTTTTACACCTCCTTTTTCGGTGAATTTAATCGCATTGGAAACTAGGTTATTTACAATTTGACCCAATCGGACAGAATCAGCTAAGATACTTTTAGGAAGTGCTTCATCAATTTCGGAAATCACATACAGAGATTTTTCTGTAGCCTGAAAGCTATGAGAATGTACTATTCGCTGAATGAAATTCTTCAAATCAAAAGGCATTTCCTCCAACTCTACTTTCCCTGAATCAATCTTATTATAATCCAGAATATCATTGATCAAGGCCATCAAACTTTCTGCAGAAAACTGCAGTGTTTTAAGGTTTTCCAACTGATCAGGTTTAGGATCATCTTCCAAAAGAAAATGTGCCAAACCAATGACTGCGTTCATTGGAGTCCTGATTTCATGGCTCATCACAGAAAGAAACTGGGATTTGATTAAGGATGCCTGCTCCGCTTTTTCTTTAGCTTTGAGCAATTCTCTTTGAGCCTCTTTAAGTTTGGATATGTCCCTTGCAATACCTGTGTAGAGTCTCTTTCCATCTTTATCCAGAATAACTTTACCATTGGAATTGAACACTCGGTATTCTCCATTTTTATGGCGCAATTTGAACTCCAAAAATTGGTTTTGCGAGAAGAAATCCTTGGTCTCTTCCAAAAGTACCTGGAAAACATCCAGATCTTCCGGGTCCAAAAATTCAAATACGCTTTTACCGATAACCTCATCCATCTCATAGCCCATAAATTGCTTGACGTTGGGTGAGATATAATCCACAATAAATGACTCCGATAAGGAAAATATGATCTCAGTTGACTCTTCTACCAAGGTTCTATATTTTTCCTCTGACTGTCTTAAATCTTCTTTGGCTTTGTGCTCTTCAGTAATATCTCTAACGATACTTAGCGCATATTCTACTCTGCCATATTCCAATATAGGCCTGATTACTCTGTGGTATCGCCTTCCCCGTAAAAAAAATTCGGTCTCAACAATCTCACGCTTTTCATAAACCCTATCCAATAATTTGGATACTTCCTCAGAATCAGTCAGTGCGATATCTGTTAGGTGATTCCCTTCAAAATCAGAAGGACTCAGTCCCCAATTTTCAAAGTTGGTACCTTCTGCCAAAATGTATTTTCGGCTTTTATCCAAAAGGAAAATATTCGTTCCGGGAATATTGGAAGCCAAGACTCGATATTGTTTTTCTTTTTCCTCTTTGAACTCTTCAAAATTCTTTCTTTCAGTAATATCCTGAAATAGACCCTGATGTAGAATAATATCGCCCACTTCGTTTCTCACGTCTGACGTTTTATCCTCAACCCAGATAAATGTTCCATCAGTTTTTTTGATCCTATATTCCCCAGAAAAGGAAACTACTCCTGACTTACCCCTTGATTTGCTATTGATCTTTTTGATGATTTTGGCGTCATCAGGATGTACAATATCCAAGAATGGAACCCTATTTTCCATCAATTCCTTAGACTGATAGCCAAATTGGTTGATATTTTCCGAGATGTAATAGATTCTGTAGTCATCATTAGGATCCACCTGAAATAATACAGCTGGACTATTCTCTACAATCATGCTGGCTCTCATAGCCAAGCGTTCATTTTCGTATTTCTCAGAAAGGTCCCGGAGGATCAAAGAGTAGCCTATTTTCTCCTTTCCATCTGCATGGATTGCCTGCATAGAAATTTCAAAAGGAGCCTTAGGCTGAACCCCTGTTTCTATAAATAACTCTTGTTTCTTTACATCCCCTATTTCCAGTTTCCTACCGATTTTTTCAAATCTGCTTCCATCTGGAAAATTAAATTTGATGACAGAATCTATGTGTTCATTATAGGCATTCTCCTTCACCATCCCACATAATTCCACAGCCGCTTTATTCAGATATATGATCTGATATTCGAGATTAGTCACCAAAATGGGGTCATTAACCTGAGCTAGAATTTGAGATTGAAGCCTTAGATACTCCTCACTTGCCCGTTTGTGCGTGATATCGGTACAAAATCCATTTACCTCAATTCCTTGGGTAAAAAAGTCCTGCTTGGTTTCAATTTCATAAGAAATGTAAATAGTTTTTCCTTCCTCATTACGAATTGTAAACTCTCCGGAAGCATGACTTTTTTCCTGAATGCTTTTTTTCAAATTTTTAACAAAATCCTCTCTGTAGCTCTTATCAATCCGAAGAATCAAGGAAGAAAATTCAGCTGTTACAGGCTGAATCCCCAAGTCAAAAATTCTTGCTAAACCACCTGAGATATAAAATAGATTTCTTGTCGTACTGTATCTCCAAGAACCGGATTTAGATAGCCTTTCCGTAGTAGCAAGAAGATTCTCGTTTCTTTCGATTCGTCGAGTCATCAAACTACCGATATATGCTCCTGCGAGTATATCTCCCAGTTGTCGGAAAATCTGCAACTCCTTCTCAGTAAACTCCAAGTCTTCCTGATCTATTTCAAAATAGATGACACCCAAAATCTTGGAGGCAGATATCATTGGAATCAAAATAAGCCTTGAAGTAGATTCAAAGCCCTCCGACTCTAAGTCAATCAGTTTTACTATGCCTGCCTCCAACCTTTTTTTACGGGAATCAATGATCTCTTTGAAATCAATTTCGGACTCGCTTTTCCAGCTGGATAAACTCCAAGTGTTGATAATATCAAGCTCTTGAGTTTCCTGATTGAATATGCTGATTACACCACGATGAGCCCTCAAAAAATGACTGAATTTTCTTAAAAACTCCTGAAAGTCTTCTTCCAGATTACTCAGCCTTCTATTAATCAAACGGGAGGAAACTTGATTAATCAGGTTTTCTATTTCATATCTTTTCTGAAGAGACCTGTCTGTTTCAATAAAATCAGTGATATCTCTACTTGAAAATAAAACGCCATTGATCTCAGGATGATAAATTAAGTTTTTGGCAAAACTTTCAAGATAGATTCGTTTGCCCTTTGATCTATTAATCCAGAAATCAACTGCAACCTCCTCTGTAGAGTCCAGAACCTCCTCGAAACTCCCTTTCACCAACTCAATGATCCCTTCATCAATGAAGTCACGGAAATTTTTCCCAACTATATAATCTACCGGAAAACCAATCTTTTGGACCACCGAATCGGAAATGAATTTATAATTTCCCTGCTCATCCAAAATGGCAATTAAATCATGACTATGATGAAGAATACTTTGGATATAACTCAGTTCCCCTACTGTCTGCTCATGCTTATCCAAAATTGAATTCTCAACCGCTTTATTACCCAAAAACTTGATGGGATTGGCCTTAACTATCAAAAATCTACTGCTATAACTGGAAGGTAGATTTACAAAAGCCCATTCAAAACGCTGAAATTCACCACATTTCTTCTCTAAGGACTTGAAATAAGTGATTTGGGGCAGAATCCCTTCTTTGAAAAATAAAAGTAGTTTTTGTTCTAGCTCCTCGTTTGAAATCCAAGCCTTCCAATCCTCAGGAAGGTTCTTGAAATTTTCAATTGCCGTATTGTTCCAAAAGATGATTTCTTCAGAATCCATCAGAAACAGGGGTTCGTTGATTTCATTGAAGAAATCCGAAATATCAAACTGATGGAATTGACTCATTTAATTAACTACTTACTTTTTAGGGTTTATATCAAATCGGAAAATATTGAAAAAAGATGATCTAAAAAACAAGATTAGAGAAACAAATTCATTTTATAACTTATCACAGTTAAATAAATCACCTAAATTCAATTTAAATGATTTATTCAAATTTGCACCTTAAATTAAACGTGCATAAAATATGTTTCACCTAATCAAAATTCTATGATTATCTCAACTACCAACCAACTAGAAGGCTACAAAATCGATGAATATCTGGGCATTGTTTCTGGAGAAACCATCATAGGTGCCAATGTTTTCAAAGACTTCTTTGCCAGTATTACTGATATTGTAGGAGGCAGATCCGGCTCATACGAGCGCGTTCTAAGAGAAGCCAAAGCTACTGCTATGGCAGAAATGGAAATGCAAGCTAGAACCTTCGGAGCGAATGCCATTGTAGGAATTGACTTGGATTACGAAACGATTCGAGATGGAATGCTGATGGTGACTGCCAGCGGTACTGCTGTCAAAACTACCAAACTTTAACCTTAGCCCTGATCTTTCAGGGCTTTTTTCATTTGATCCAATATTTTTTCTGTACTGGTTTTTTTTAAAAAATGATCTTCGACTATCGCAACCGGAGCAGACTTACACATGTCCAAACATTTGGTTTGGATCAGTTTGCAGCAACCTTTCCAAGGGTTTTGTTTGCTTGCAATTTTCAGATCCTTCTTGATCAGCTTGGAACCTGCTTTTTTGCAATCTGAACCTGTACATATAAAAACTAACTGTCTGCTATGTTTCATTATCCAATAGAAATGGCCTGCATCATTAAACCGCATAAGTAGGCCCCATAAGTTCCCACAGCATAGCCTAATACCGCCAAAAGAACTCCAACCGGTGCCAAAGAAGCATCAAATGCCGATGCCACAATTGGAGCAGATGCAGCTCCTCCCACATTTGCCTGAGAACCAACTGCCACGTAGAAAAATGGTGCTTTGATCAACCAAGCTACCAAAAGCATAATTAAAATATGGAAGAACATCCATAAGATACCGATCAGAAACAAAATTGGATTATCCAATACAGCTCCCAAATCCATCTGCATTCCGATGGTAGCTACCAAGACATATAAGAAGGCGCTACCCAATCTTGATGCACCTGCACCTTCCAAGTTTCTTGCTTTAGTAAAAGAAAGTGCAAGACCTGCAGTAGTGGCTATCACCACGATCCAAAAGAACGTTGAGTCCAAGGAGTATTGCTTCAATGCAGGATAATCACTGGAAATAATCGGAGCTATCCAGTCAGCTATCAAATGCGAAACCCCGGTAATTCCAAACCCAACTCCCAGTATGGTCATGGTCTGGGCCAAACTTGGAATCGTCATGATCTTAGATCTAAAATCCGCTATTTTGTCTCGCAACTCATAGATTGCTGTAGAATCAGCTTTGAATAATTTATCGATTTTTTCTGGTTTGGCAGCCCAGTACAGCAAGAAAGCCATCCAAAGATTAGCCACTAAAACATCTACTGCTATCATTTGGGCGAAAAGGCTGGAACTTGCTCCAAATACCTCCAACATGGCAGTTTGATTGGCTCCCCCTCCTATCCAGGATCCGGCAATGGTAGCCAAACCTCTCCAGATCGCATCCGGACCAGTGCCTCCTAAGAGTTCGGGCTGAATAAAGCCAACTGTCATCAGCGCCAATGGACCTCCTAACATGATTCCCAAAGTACCTGCCAGAAACATCGTCAATGCCTTAGGCCCTAATTTGAGAATACCCTTTATATCAATGCTGATTGTAAATAAAACCAAAGAAGCAGGCAATAAATACCTGGAAGCAACAAAGTACAGGTTGGAATCTTCACCTGAAATAATTCCCAAGGAGTTAAAAACCGCAGGAATAAAATAGCAGAGTAGCACTGCCGGAACAACCTTATAAAATTTTTGAAAAATACGATTTTGGCTTGCTGAGGTGCTGAAAATTACTGCTAGAGTGGCTACTAGTAAGCCAAAAACCACAGCATCATTGGTGATCAAAGGAGCTTGTTCTTCCATAGTTTTACTTAAAGGTTACAACAATACCAACAAATGCCCATATGCCCAAAAATGAGCTTATTTTCCCTTTTCCAAAAGTTCTATAAACTCTCCCAAAATCATGGCAGTGGCACCCCAAACCATTTCTTTCTCTACTTCAAAATAAGGAGTGTCAAGTTTGATTTGATTTCCTATTTCCAAAATGGTTTTTTTCTGGATTTCAGGGGATATGATATCGGCAACTCTTGCTGAAATGATTCTTTGAACTTCCCTTTCCTCAGGAACGAATTCAGGAATATGATCTACATAACCGATTACAGGACTTACTAAAAAATTGCTGGCAGGAATAAATAAATCAGACATTCTTCCCAAAACTTCGACTTTACTGGCATTTACTGCCACTTCCTCCTCAGCTTCCCGAAGGGCTGTAAAAACTTCGTTTTCGTCTCCTTCGTCCATTTTTCCTCCTGGAAAAGCTATCTGCCCACTATGTACTCCAATGTATTCAGGTCTTTTGATCAATGGAAAAAAAGCCTGCTTTTCCTGTGGATAGATTAAAATCAGAACTGCACCTTTTCTGTAATTAGAAGGTAATTTTGTATCAAACCTTCTCATATCCACCGGCTGAGGTGACATCCTCATCTGCGCCTCTTTACCCGGAAGTTGCCTTGAAAGCGAGTTTTTCAGTCTTTGGATGACTTCTTCAAAATCCATTTTAAATCAATTCAACCTTCTTGATTTTCTTATTTAGGTAAGATTCTATCTTATAATCAGAGGTGACTTTTTTCATTCTAAATTGATATACGAGATTTTCATTTGGTCTGATCAACCAAACTAAGGGTCTAAACCCCTCTACTTCCTGAAAAAAGCCCAATACTATAAACTCTTCCTCGCTCAGCCATAAGCCCTCTTCAAATGCTCCGGAAGGCCCCATAAATAGAAGGCGCTCTTTCATTCCATCTGCTTTATACCATACCACCTCAGAGTCAGGATTCAAAAAAGGAGAATCCAATTCATCTTGAGCTTCAATTTTGTAAGAATAGATATCCATTACTCCGTTTCCTCCTGGATGTGGAAATTGATATGGAAATAAAGGGTCACTAGGAAGGATAGGATTTTTCTCAGGCATCTCAAAGCCCTCCAAAGTATCGGAAAGCATTAATTCAAAATCATCCGCCTCGAACCTTCCTAATTTCTGAGCCCAATGCTCGTACCATTCAGATTTCTGTGCAAAAACTAAGTCAAGTTTGGTGGGAAAATCATCCAACAATTCGGAAGAATCCACCATCACTTCAGTCTCATTTTTCTCCGAAGTTGATTCACATGCAAAAGCTATCCCGATAAGGCAAATGAGGAAAAGAATTTTTATCGATTTATCCATAAGAAAAAGATGAATGCATGAAGCTAAACCAGGACGATCAAAAAACAAAAAAGGCCGGACTACTAATCCGACCTTTTCCTGCTCTCAAACCTATTAAACCTATTGTAGATATTCAATTCATGAATACTGTCGAAAAGTAGAAAATGTTTTTATATACTCCAAACAATCGATTGCGAAAGATTTTCAAAATTTTATTCTTCAAGTAATTTTCGCCCTAAACACTTCAAAATCAAGCTTATTTATTTTCATTTTTTTACAGAATTTTTTTGGTAGGATTTTGAGATCAATTAGGAAATTTCAATGCAATCGTGTGCATAAATTCCTGTTGCACTATCTTTTCATAAGAAAAATAAATAGGAATCATACCACGAGCTTCAGAGGTATTAACTTTTTATACTATTTTCAATCATGCCACACAGAGCCATACCTCTTGCAGAAAAAATTTTTCATGGATTCGAAAGTTACATTCGCTCCTTCAATACTTACACGGAGCTAGCTCCTCTTTATTTCAAGGAAAGAAACTGGGCTGCCACCCAATTGAATCATAAACAAAGGCTACGCTTATATAAAGACTTATTGTTTCAATTAGTGGAAGAATTCCGGAAAATGCTCGGTGATGATGCCGATAAAAGGGAAATATGGACATTGATAAGGCAGCATTATCAGGAATTGATTGCTGAAAGACCTGATATAGAACTTGCAGAAACTTTTTTCAATTCAGTCATTAGAAAGGCATATCCAGGTATGTCCAGCGACGAAGAATTGATGTACCTCATGGAAGGTCATAGTTCCTGTGAGATTTTTTCTACGGCAGAGTTGCTCAATTCCTATCCCAGCTCAATGGGATTGGACCCCATTATTCGAAAAATATTGGATGATTATGATTTTGGGGCTCCTTTTATGGATAAAGAAGCTGATATCCAATTCCTGATTCAAAGTGTAAAAGAGGTCATTCTTACACGATATAATCCCGGACCTGAAACAACCACGCAGATTTTAAAATCGGTTTTTTATAGAAATAAGGCGGCATACTTGATCGGCCGAACTTATTTGGGACATAAATGGATGCCTTTTATCATCCCAATTCTTCATGGACCCAAAGGTGTTTTTGTAGATACTCTGATTTTTGATCCTAATATTATGAGCTCACTTTTTAGTTTCACCAGATCGTATTTTATGGTGCGTGCAGAAATCCCTTCCCAAGTTGTAGCCTTTCTGAGTTCGGTTATTCCTCATAAAAAAACACATGAGCTATACAATGCGATCGGATTCAATAAACACGGCAAAACACTATTTTACAGGGACTTCTTATTGCACTTGGCACAGTCTAAAGATCAATTTGTAATCGCTCCCGGCATCAAGGGAATGGTCATGACAGTATTTACTCTTCCTTCCTTTAATGTGGTATTCAAACTCATCAAAGATCATTTTGAGCCTCCAAAAAATATGACCAGGCAGGAGGTTCGGGAAAAATATAAGTTGGTTTCCTTACATGACAGGGTAGGCAGAATGGCTGATACTCATGAATTTGAATACTTTAAAATTCCCTTGGATAGACTGAGCCCTGAACTGCTTCAGGAACTAAAAAACACCACTAATTCCCTTTTAAAGTCAGAGGGTAAGCATTTAATTATCAAACACCTATATTCTGAAAGAAGAATGACTCCTTTGAACTTATATCTGGAAAACTGCAGTACAGAGGAGGGAAATCAAGTGGCAGAGGATTATGGAAGAGCTATTTTACAATTGGCTCAGGCTAATATTTTCCCGGGAGATATGATGACAAAGAATTTTGGGTTAACTAGACAAAAAAGGGTGATATTTTACGATTATGACGAAATCGAGTTTCTAACGGATATGAACTTTAGAGCAAAACCCAAAGCCGAAACTTATGCGCAAATCTATGCCTCTGAACCTTGGTATGATATAGCTAAAAACGATGTGTTTCCGGAAGATTTTAGGCGTTGGATGATTGGAAGAAGTGATTTGAAGGAACATTTTTTAAGCTATCATCAGAATCTTTTTGATCCAGAGCATTGGAAAAAGATTCAACAAAGGATTTTGAAAGGCGAGCTTATACATGCCTTCCCATATCCGGATGAAATCCGCTTTAGGCCAGAAGAAAAAGTTTAAGTTTCTTATTAATGGTTCAAAGCTTACTTTTGCAAAGATTGAAAGGCAGCTCGCCTCACCTATGATTTCCCTAGAGACAGACCTAAAAGATAGCAGTATCAAAACCCGTAAACTGATTTTGCACACCCCCGATGATGATGAAAGACCTGTTTATATTTCAGGTAATTTCAATAATTGGGCTACGCAAGATTATCGGTTTAAAATGAAAAAAATCGATGAGGGAAAGTATGAGTTCGAATTTCCTGAGGAGGAGATTTTTCAGGGAGAATTGATTTACAAATTCACCAAAGGAGACTGGTCAGAAGTAGAAATAGATAGATATGGCAATAGAACTCCCAATAGAATATGGAGTGACTCCAAAACCTCACGAATTGAAAAAGTTGCCAAATGGAGAAAAAACTGGCTCCCTTATCGCCCTAGTCAACTTCCAAAAATTCATTTGATCTCTGAGGAATTTGAGATTCCTCAATTGAACAAAAAAAGAAAAATCTGGGCATTGCTACCTCACGATTATGAGAGTAGCGATGAACATTATCCGGTTCTTTATCTCCAGGACGCTCAAAACCTTTTCAACGAAAACGCTGAATTTGGAAACTGGCAGATCGACAAAAAACTGGCTGTTATGTCAGATTATGGAATTGGGAAAATTATCATCATCGCAGTAGAACATGCTGAATCAGAAAGAATTCAGGAATACAATGTTGGCAAAACTCTTTTAGGTAAGGGACAGGGGAAGCAGTATATCAGATTTATAACAGATACGCTTAAGCCATTTGTAGATAAAACCTTTAGAACCAAAACCGAAAGAGAGCACACAGGAATTGGTGGAAGCTCTATGGGAGGATTGGTCAGTATCTTTTCAGGCTTGATTTATCCAGAGGTGTTTGGCAAACTCATGGTATTTTCTCCTTCTCTTTGGGTAATTCCCAAAATCAAACTAGGGTTCTTAGATTTCTTTGATCCGCAAGAAACCAGACTTTATCTATATGCTGGAGGAGATGAGAGTGAAACCATGGTTGAGCATGTCAGTAAACTCCGAAAAAGGCTACTTAAAAGAGAGAGCCTACAAGGAAAAATGAAAATCCGGCTATCCATCAATGAGCAGGGGAAACATAATGAAAGCTACTGGAGTGATGAATTCCCCAAAGCGATAGAATGGCTTTTTTTTAGCAATAAAGAAGAATAAGACTTATGAAAATTCAAATTAATACTCAAGTTTCCAGCTCAACCTTTTTAAGAGTAATTCCATTTTTGGAGAAGGAAGAAATCAGCTTTTCTGCATCAAACGGAGTTTCTGTAAATGTGAAAAGCCCCATTTTTTCCGGGAAAAAAGACAGTTTTTATGTCCTGGAAGCGGAAAAGGAAATGGTGCTGCTTGTTGGCTTGGGAAAGGACCCTGAATACAAATCCATAGAAAATTCATTCAGAAAAGTGCTTCACAAGCATGATCATCTAATCGATCAAAGTATCCTGCTTGAATTCCCGGAAGGCTTTGATGAAAATTTCCTTGAACCAGCCTTAGTTGGCTTATTTCTAGGAGACTATCATCTTGATTTTTTCAAAAAAGAACGTAAAAATAATTTCGAAGAGCTAGAGGTGCATATCAAGTTGGCACATAAAAACGCTGAGAAATTGGTACAACGAGCTGAAAAAATCGCTAATGCAAAGAAGGAAGCATTTAGGCTTGTAGACTTACCTCCCAATAACCTTACCCCAGAATACTTGGCAGAATGGGCCGTAGAAATGGCAGGAAAATATTCCTTAAAATCAGAAGTAATTAGCGGAATAGATGCCAAAGATAAAGGATTGGAAGCTTTTTTGGCTGTGGGAAGAGGCTCGGCTAAGGAACCCAAATTCATTATTTTAGAATATAGGCACCCTGAAGCAAAAACTCATTTAGGCTTGGTCGGTAAAGGAGTAACCTTCGATACTGGAGGCCTGAATATCAAAACTCAGGGAATGCATCATATGAAATCAGATATGGGAGGAGCTGCTGCAGTATTGGGGGCAACTCAGGTGATTGCAGATTTGAAAATCCCTATCAATCTCACTACCATTGTTCCGGCTGTGGAAAATGCAGTAGACAAGGATGCCTATTTACCTTCCGAAATTATTGCATCTCATGCAGGATTAAGCATCGAGGTAGTGGATACTGACGCAGAAGGTAGACTGATTTTGGCGGATGGTCTCTCCTATCTCATAGAAACCTACAAACCTGATCAAGTCATTGATATGGCTACCTTAACAGGTAGCGCAGTAGGAACCTTTGGCTATGAGTGTGCAGCTCTTTTTTCCAATGATTCCAAGCTTTCTGAAACTATTCAAAACGCTGGAAAAGGTATAGGGGAAAAAACCTGGCCACTTCCAATTTGGGAAGAATATGCCAAAGAGATGGACTCCGAAATTGCTGATATCAGAAATTATCATGGAAAGCCAATTGCAGGAGCCATAACAGCTGCAAAGTTTTTGCAAGCCTTCACTCATGAGCATCCTTCTTGGGCTCATTTGGATATTGCTGGGGTGGCTTTTGCGGATACTGATTTTGCAAAAACCAAATCTGGAACTGCCTTTGGTGTGGGATTATTGCTTAAATTCATAGAAAATCAATTGTAATATGAATCAACAAGGCAAAACTTTTCTGTGCATTTCCAACTTTTTCAAAGGCAATGCATTTTTAACAGCATTGAAGAAACAGGGAAATCGAGTTTTTCTAGTTACCTCTGAAAAATTGAAAGACAAACCTTGGGTCTATGAATACATAGATGAAGTATTTTTTATGCCTGGACAGGATTTAGATTGGGATTTAAACCTGTTGCTTCAGGGAGTTGGTGGACTAATGAAAAACCATAAAATTGAATCCATCATTGCCTTGGATGATTATGATGTTGAAAAGGCCACTTACCTGAGGGAAAGTTTGAGAATACCGGGAATGGGACAGACCACCGGAAGATTTTTCAGAGATAAGTTGGCCATGAGAATTAAAGCTCAGGACTCTGGTCTTCGGGTTCCTGCCTTCTCCCCTCTTTTCAATGATGAGGACATCAATTTATTTGCAGATCATATTTCCGCACCTTGGGTCCTTAAACCTAGATCTGAGGCTTCTGCACACGGGATCATCAAGGTAAATTCGAAAGAAGAACTTTGGCACCATATCAACGAGTTGGGAGATAATCGCTTATACTATCTTGTCGAACAGTTCAAACCGGGAGATGTCTATCATGCGGATGGCTTACTATTAAATGGAAAAAGTCTGTTTTTAACTGTTTCAAAGTATTTGGCGACTCCTATGGAAATCTCCCAAGGAGGTGGAATTTTTCGTTCTGCAAATATCAAATACGGGTCTTCGGATGATAAAGCAATTAAGAAGGCCAATTTGGAAATTATGAAGGCATTTGGGATGAAATCAGGAGCAACGCATACTGAATTTATCAAATGCCATGAAGATGGAGAAATCTACTTTTTGGAAACATCATCCAGAGTTGGCGGGGCTCATTTGGCTGAAATGGTGGAAGCAGCAACAGACATCAATTTATGGGCTGAGTGGGCCAAAATTGAAGACTCTTTAGCCAAAGGCTACAAGTATGAATTGCCAAAAGTAGCTAAAAACTATGCGGGTATTGTACTTACTTTATCCAAGTATGAACATCCTGATTTGAGCAGTTTTGACGATCCCGAGGTATATTTTAGAGTTCCCTTAGAATATCATGCGGGGCTGATAGTTAGATCCAAAAACCAGCAAAAAATCATGGACTTGTTGGACAACTATGCAGAAAGATTTGCAAATGAATTTTCTACCTCAGCGGCTGCTCCAGAGATCAAAAAATTTCATTAAGCCTAGAACTTTTCTTCGATTCCAAGTCCAAAAAGAGCAAAATCATATTTGACTGGATCCATTGGATCAAAGGTTCTCAATTGCTCTGTCAGTTCCAGAGCTGTTAGCCAATCCGTTTGTTTACGTGTGATTAAGCCAAGTTTCCTCGCGACCCTATCTACATGCAGATCACAGGGACAAATCAATTGAGCCGGCTTAATCTGTTCCCAAATTCCAAAATCGACACCCTTCGAATCCTTTCTTACCATCCATCGCAAATACATGGTAATGCGCTTACATGCTGCTTTTCTTGCGGGAGTTGCTATATGTTTGCGGGTTCTAGATGGAGCATCGGGGAGGGAAAAGAAAAACTCATGGAATCGGGATAGAATTGATTCCATAGCATCAATTTCCCCGTTTTGTCCCAGCAAAAAGGCCTGTTCCAAGGAATCGTATTTTTTATAAAACCAAGTCAAAAAGTGGATGAAATAAAGCGTATCCACATCATTAAAGGTTCTATGTTTGAAACTGAGAAATGGCTTCAAGTCATCTTCCTGATGATTCATCAAAAATTCATGGGGAGCATTATCCATTTTCTCAAAAAGCTCCAAGCATTTATTGATGATGGTCTTTCTTTGACCCCAGGCTAATATTGCAGCAAAAAAACCTGAAATTTCTATATCCTGCTTTTTTGAAAAGCGATGCGGGATAGAAATCGGATCGTTGGCTATAAATCCCGGCTGATTGTAGAGTTCGACTTTTTCGTCTAAAAATCCCTTGATATCATTCATTAAAGAGCAACTTTCACCTCTCCGCCTTGAGTTCCGTCAAACCATTTAAAAGAAAGCTCATTTTCTACTTTCTCAGAAACATGCCAGTCAAAGCACTTAATATTTGTAAGCGATCTCAAGGAATCTTCATCTGGATTATACAAGCAAATGTCAAAGTCAGGAAGATCCTTGGATTCAGTGCTATTCCATTTTTCTAAAATAAATCCCTCTTCTATAACTCTGATTTTATTTCCAAAGACAAAATCCGATAAAACCGATGGAACCCCATCCATTCTTCTTAGTCTAAAACCAGAAGGGCCAAACATGATCTGTTTAACCAATTTAGCCTCCAGCATGTCATTGGAATAAGGGAGAACTTCCCATTCACTTTCCTTAATGACTATTTTTTTACCCTCAGGTCTCAACTTGGTCAAGAGTTGGGAAAGTTTGGAAAAGAGCCAAGTAAGGCCAATAAATAGCAAGCCAAAGCTTGCAAGGATTGGATAAGATACCACGAATATCAAATTCCAGATAAATCTAAATACGTGGTGAAAGAAGAGTTGTACTTTGTTCATAATGGGGTACTTGCATGCAAAGGTACCCTGACTAAATAAGAATGACAAACTAGAGCTACAGAGTAATAACTAAAATCTATTCAAAAAAATATGATTTATCTCAGGGGAATTCTCAAGGCTACTCCTGTTGGGCTTAAACTAATGTTTTGAACTATTCCAGGTAAGTCTTTTGCATTCGCACTGTGGAAGCTATACATGATGCCATCAAAGGCCAATAAAAATGCACCTTGTAAAATTACCGACTTCCCAAATCCAATCAATCGCTCATTTGATTTTCTCAGCCCTCTTTCTTTCAAGTATAAGCCTCCTCCCATATAAGCTAAATCTAATGCAGCATTAAAAAGGAGAATTTTTTCAATTCCATTTTGAGCATCCATTGTTTGCCAAAAATCGGTACCTGGACTCTCCTTGGTAGCTTGCCAATAACCCAACCCTGCAATAATCAGATTCACGGAGTTCCAATACAGGTTCATTTGGTGAAAGGCCTTGTTTTCTCCCATGCTTTGGCTTGCTCCTATCCCACCCCAAATCATATTTCCCACAGCCCAAGAGCCTAAAATCAACATCCCTTTTTGATTGTAATCTAATCGGGTCTGATTAAAAGATTCTAATGCAGGAATTTCCTGACTGAGGCTTTCAAAAGCAATAAAAAATAGTGCTAGAAAAAGGAGAGTTCGAAGTGGAGAAATAGCTTTCATATCAAACAAACTTACTGAAAAGCGGATAGTTATGATAATTAAAAAAAAAGCTCCGATAATTCGGAGCTCCAATTAATTTATCAAAACTTCTTAATACATCACCTCAACAGGGAATCTTCCATTCACAGCTTTGAGTTGATCAAATGCAGCTTGTGAAAGTTTAATGACCAACTTGGAGTTATCTCCAGTTTCAGGAAGTGTTCCCACCACTCTGGCAAAAATGGTCACGTCATTTTCTTCATTTTTCACTCGCATGATAGTTCCTACAGGCGCTGTTCTGTGAAGAACCAAATATTTTTTATGACCTCCTGTACCTTCTATCAGTTCAGCTTGGCCTGTTTCTCTAATATTTTTAAATCCACCTGAGTTCGCTCCATCAGGAACAACATGCATTTCTTCAGGGCTACTTACCACCTTCGGCTCACCTACAATCGGCACGTCTGATTGTTTGAGCTCTGCTCTCCCAACTTTCAACACCTGTCCGACAGTTAGATTATTTGAGACCAAACCATTCCAGTTGATAATGTCTTCCACTTTTGCATTGTACTGCCCAGCAATTGAAAACAAGGTCTGTCCGGTTTTAACTTCATGTGAAATCCAGTCTCCAGGAACCAAAACCTGACCTGTTGGTTGGGTTTTCGGCTCAGTCATTGGTCTTGTTTCTTCCTTTCTTGCAGGAGCTTCCTGCTTTACAGGACTCGGCTTTGGCTCCGGCTTTGGAGTAGTTTCTTTTTTTGCAGGAACACTAGCAGTGGTAGGTGCAGGTGTAGTTTCTTTCACTTCAGCTACCGTCTTTTGAGGAGCTGCTTGTGGTTTTTGAATGACCAATGCCTGGCCGACACTTAGATCATTTCCTTTTAAACCATTCCACTCCATGATCTCAGAAACTGTCACATCATATTTTTTGGAAATCGCAAATAGCGTTTCACCTGGAACTACTTTATGCAAGGCTGCACCTGAAGGAACAGTTTCTTTGGATACATAGGGAACTCTGATTTGCTGTCCGATTTTTAAACCCGATTTCAAAGAGGAATTTGCATCTACAATTTCTCCTACCGGGGTTTGATATCTTCTTGAAATTCCGAAAAGAGTCTCCTTAGGCTCAACATTATGGATTATAAAGGTTTTATCACCCACCCTTTCGATTCCTACAGAGTCCATTTCAGTCATAGCGAAGGTTGAAATGGAGATAAAAAGTGCAGGAACTAGGTAGAAAGTGCGTTTATTAATTTGCATATAGAAAGCTGATTTTGATGGGTTGTACTAAAATTCTATCCATATAAACATCAATAATTATGCTAAAAGACTAATTTTCTCGAATAAGAATCCCAGGTTATGGATCAAACGTCTTAAATCAACTGAAAGTCAAGGAATTTTAGAAAAAAAGCCTGATATCTTTCAAAAAATAAGTCCTAAAGGAAATTCATGCGTATCTTTTGTTTCTGATTAACTAACCATGAAAACATTATTCTACTGCCTTTTAATGTCAATTTTCTTTAGCAGCTTCTCAAGCACTAATGCCCAAGAAGCTGAAATAAAGAAAATATTCACTTTTAAAATTGACAGAGATATTGATCCTGCAATGAATAGAAGAGTGAAGCTGGCTTTGGAAGATGCAAAAGAAAAAAAAGCAGACTTGATTATCATCGAAATGGACACCTACGGAGGTGCGGTCAATGATGCAGATGATATTCGAACCATGCTTTTGGAATCAGAAATTTCGATTTACACCTTTATCAATAAGGATGCAGCCTCAGCAGGAGCCTTGATTTCGATTGCTACCGATAGTATTTACATGGCACCCGGAGCAAGCATTGGTGCTGCCACTGTGGTCAATGGGGCAGATGGAGCCGCAGCACCTGATAAGTATCAGTCCTACATGCGATCCATGATGAGAAGTACTGCCGAAGCGAAAGGAAGAGACCCCAAAATCGCTGAAGGAATGGTAGACGAAAAATTGGAGATTGAAGGTGTATCTGAAGCAGGTTCAGTCATTACACTTTCCGTTTCTGAAGCCATTAAGCTGGGTTTTTGTGAAGGAGAATACCGCTCCATCAACGCCATCCTTGAGGCCCAGGGGCTTCAAGACGCTGAGATTATTGAATATGAAGTTTCTCACACAGAACAAATCATTTCCTTTTTCCTAAACCCTGCAATCAGTGGGATATTGATCTTAATTATTATAGGAGGAATCTATTTCGAACTTCAAACTCCCGGAGTTGGCTTTCCACTTCTAGCATCAATCGTTGCCACCATCCTCTACTTCATCCCTTATTATTTAAATGGACTAGCTGAAAACTGGGAAGTAATTGTATTTGTGGCAGGTGTGATTTTATTGGCAATCGAGCTATTTGTCATACCAGGTTTTGGAATTTTTGGGGTTCTAGGGATCACTTGTATCCTTGCAGGTTTGGTCTTGGGTATGCTTCCGAATCAGAATTTCGACTTTGAATTTGTACCTGCCTCTCAATTATTCACTGCCTTGCTCACCGTGATCCTTTCGGCAATTGCTGCTGTGAGTTTGATCTTTTGGCTCACTCCCAAGGTGAATAAATGGCAGGCATTTCAAACCATTACTTTGGCCAGTACCCAACAGAGAACAGAGGGGTATACTTCCAGTTTTTACAAAGATGATTTAAAGGGAAAATCAGGTATCGTACATTCCAGACTAAGGCCCAGCGGAAGGGTAGAAATTGACGGAGAGATTTATGATGCCTATTCCAGAGGAGATTTTATAGACCAAGGTGAAAAAGTGATTGTAATATCCACAGAAGGAACATCTTTGAAAGTCAAAAAACTGGAATCCTAATTCCTGGCTTTTGTTAAGTTTGCGAAATGAACCCATTTCAGAGCATATATGAAGCAGTCGGAGAAGAAAAAATAAAACAACTGACCGCTTATTTTTATGAGGAAGTGTCCCAGAACGAAGAGTTGAGAAGACTTTATCCAGAAAAAGATCTGGCTCCAGCAGAAAGGAGACTTTTCTTATTTCTAATGCAGGTATTTGGTGGACCTCAAACCTATTCGGAAGAGCGGGGACATCCTCGGCTTAGAATGAGACATTTTCAGTGGAAAATAGATGGTAAAATGAGGAATCACTGGATGAATGCCATGCTCACAGCTTTGGATAAAATTCAGGTGGAACAGGAAGTCAGAGAGTTGATGATGAATTATTTTATCAAGGTGGCAAATCATATGGTCAATCATGATTAAACTTCTACGGATCATTTATTCAGTCTATGCCGGCTTATTATTCATTGGAAGCTTTTTGGCGATATTCCCTTTCTTTTTGATCTGTATTTGGATTCCTGGATGGCAAAGATTTGGAAGAAAAATCAACCGCTATTGGGCTAAAGTTTATTTCACCTTGATTTTTCTCCCCGTTCACATGGAGAAAAAATGCAAGCTAGAAAAAGGCAAACCTTACCTTTTTTTAGCCAATCACTTCTCTTACCTGGACATTGCCATGATGGGATTTATTCCTGGTGACGTGCAGTTTGTGGGAAAAGCCTCAATTAGGAAAGCTCCTCTTTTCGGCTACTATTTTAAAAAACTCCACATCGCAGTTGACAGGTCAAGACTTAAAAGCCGGGCTGAAACTATGAGGAGAGCAGGTTTAGCACTGGATAATGGAAGCAGTATTGTTCTTTTTCCAGAAGGAGGAATCTATTCCACGCAACCACCACAAATGGTTCCTTTCAAAAATGGGGCGTTTCGGCTAGCTGTTGAGAAACAAATACCCATCATTCCTGTCACTTTATCCTTTAATCATCTAATTTTGCCTGAAGGAAAAGGGCTCTTGCTCAACTTGAAAAGAGCAAAAATGGTCTTACATGAGGCCATACTTCCTACAGTAGAAGATACAGAAGACAGCCTGAAAGAGAAGTGTTTTGAAGTGATTCAAGCTCAACTCAATCGGGATAATTTAGGTAATGACACACATGAAGATTGACAAAGAAGCAATCAAAAAAATAGCGCATTTGGCAAGGCTAGAATTCGATGAAAGCAGTGCTGAAAAAATGTCGCAAGATATGAGTCAGATTTTGGACTGGGTGGAAAAGCTCAATGAATTAAATACAGATTCAGTGGAGCCATTGACCACTATGTCATCCGAAGTCAATGACATGCGGGAAGATCAGTTAGGTAAGCATTTAGACCACGAAGCAGGTTTGAAAAACGCCCCAAAAAGAGATTCTGATTATTTCCGCGTTCCAAAGGTTTTAGAATAATGCTGCAAAACTCCACCAACTTACTTTCTAAAAAAGCAATTATCCCGGCCCTCCTTTTGATTATTACGGGAGGGCTTTTTGCTTACTATTACTTTCTTTTCAATCCCTTACCTTACAGAAATATCCAAGCCGGGTACTTTTTGGATAGTATTTCTATCCCTTTTGATTGGTCTCAATTTGGACCCGTATCATTTCCTATTTTGGTAGATAATTTCCTGATTTTTCAGGAATTCAAAGATTTGGGGCCCAATATTTTTGTTGCTGAGTCTTTATTCTTTGGTATTTTAATGGGGCTCATTCTTGCCCTGATTTTGACATTAGTCAGCGAATTGAAAAAGTACTTTTTTCTGGCTTTTGGAATAGTTTGGATTGCCATTCTCACTTTTTCTAATCTGAACGGATTGAATATTGGGAGTCCAAGTAGCAACTACCCCCTCATCATTGCCATAGTTGGCACCTTAGTAATTCCTGTTTTTTTCCATATAACTGGCAAATCTCTTCGATTTGAGTTCAGGTTTCTTCTCAATTTGATTTGTTTGATGGTCACTGGCTATGCGTTGGAAACCTTGAGTCCGATTTCCAGACCCGAGCTTTTTCTAGCAGAACATCTAACTATGCCAGCTATACTTTTATCAATTGCTTGGCTCTTATGGAATGGACACGGAGTGATTTCAGGCATTTATATTTTACTGCTAAAAGCAGGAAGAAATTTATCATTGAAAGTATCCATTCAAATCACTCTAATAACAGCTGTTTACCTACTATTAATGGTAAATATTTTGATGGATTTCACAGGCTTCCCTATGGATTTTCTACCAAGCTTCAATCCACTGTTTCTTCTATTTCCATTAGGAATATTGGGCTGGTTTACTTTGAAAGAAAGAGTTGAATCAGGTCAGTATTTGGTGGGGTCTGAAAAGGCGTTGAAAGGACTGTATCTGATTGGCTTTGGACTGGTTTTATGGTTGAGCTGGAAACTCAAAATCTCCGGAAACCAACCCGCAGAAGAGTTTCTCAAACATATTTTCACTTACTCTCAAATCGGTTTCAGTCTATTTTTCTTGGTCTATATTCTTACCAATTTCTATGAGGTAATGAATTCCGGAAAAGCTGCCGAAAAAGTATTATTCAAGCCTCATTCCTTGCCTTATTATCATTTAAGAATTGGAGGTTTGATTGCCATGTTGGTAGCCACTGCTTACTCAGAAGGAATAGTTGGAGTGCAAGCCAATGCTATGAGCAGTAATATTTTGGGTGATTATTATTACGGATCAGGTCAAAAACTAGAGGCTAGTATTATTTATGAAAACTCCTGGTCCAGGTATAGAAATAACCCAAAAGCCAAGAATGCTACAGCACAGCTTCTTTTTCAATTAAACCAGCCTACTTTGGCTAAACAACACTTGGAAGAAAGCTTTTCTGAAGCTCCTCAGGTAGACAATATTATCCTTCTGGCAGACAGGCTTCATAGAGAAAATAAGATTTTTGAATCTATATTTTATTTAGAACGAGGCCTTCGATTTTTCCCTGAAAATGAATTATTGCTGAATAATTTGGCACTATTGCTCACCAAGGTAAACCGTGCTGAAGAGGCTTTGGCATTATTGGATTCAAGTTCAGTCTCACACCCTGTTTCCCAAAGTAATCTATTGGCTTTGAAAGCCAAAATGGGTCAAATTGAGGGTGAGTCCAAGGCCTTGAATTCATTGGCAGAAAAAATCAATGAAATAGCCAGACAAAACGCTCTGGGAAACTTTCCTGAAGAGAAACTTCTAGCGGAATTGAAGAATGAAATAGAAAAAGAAAATTCCCCCCTTTTGGTACAGGCTGCATGGAGAAATATCTTTTCTCAAAAAAACCATATCAACATTGAGTCCGACATTGCAATGCTTGACAGCTTGTGGAAGCAAGAGGAAATGCAGGATTATATCATGCAACTTCAGGAGACGGCTGTCATCAGAAGTCTGGGGGCAGGCAGGATAGCAGATGCAATCAAAAACCTGAATGGCTTGGCTTTTAGAAATCCCGGAGATGCTGGCTATTTTCTACATTTATCGACCAGCATTTTAGCTCAGCAAATGGACTTTAAAAAAGCTTCCAAAGAATTACTGGCGGCAGAGGAAAAGGGATTTCAGGCTTTTCAGTCTTACCATTGGAGTATTTTGAGCTTTGGTGGATATTATGAAAATGCGGAACTGATTCGAGTAAAATATGGTCTTCAAATGCCGGAATATCTAACTCAGCCAGATGAAGCAACCTTGTTTTACCTCGAGTTAATTCAAAAATTCCACGAAAGCCTGCCAAAAACTTTATACGATGAATGGAAAACTCTTCCTGATTCAGAGCTCAAAACTGATTTCGCAATTCGATTGATAGCCTTTAAAAGTCATGGAATCGACGCGTCTGATTTGAGGGAATTAGGGAAGCATATTCAAGATAAAAAGGGTATTCAGGAAGATCTGAGTAAATTTTTGGCCAATCCGGATTTGAAGAATAAAGAGTCTGTAGAAGCCCTGCTCAATTGGCTTCAATTGGGAGATGAGTTGACAGGCAACCCCTATTACAGCCCCTTGATTTGGTCCGCTGTAGCTATCAATCCAGATCCTTTGGCTCAATATGAAATCATCAATGCAGCTACTGAATTCAACCGAGACCCTATTCTCTGGACCAAAAAAGTTCAACTGGCAAGAGCAATAGGTTTGAGCAATTACGCAACAGATGCCCTGGTTGAAATGGCCCAATGGATAGATCCTGCCACTTTAGAAAGACTCCAATTAACCAACTATTAGAAGATAATCTCGTATTTTGACAGAAATGCTGTATTTTTAAAATTCAGCTGAAACCACTAACCCAACTTACCATGAGCAGAGTTATTGAGACCCATAATATCAACCGAACCTACAAAATGGGGGCAGAAATTATTCAAGCCCTTAAATCCGTTTCTATCACAGTGGATAGAGGGGAATATGTAGCTTTTATGGGTCCTTCAGGATCAGGTAAATCTACCTTGATGAATATCATCGGTTGCCTTGATACCCCTACTTCCGGCACATACATTCTCAATAATAAGGATGTCAGTGACATGACTGAGAATGAGCTGGCGGAGATCAGAAATAAAGAAATAGGCTTCGTGTTCCAAACTTTTAACCTTCTTCCGAGAGCCAGTTGCCTGGAGAATGTAGCCCTGCCCTTGGTTTATGCAGGTTTTAGCAGAGCCGAGAGAGAAGAAATGGCATTTCAGGCTTTGAGCAATGTTGGACTTGGTGATCGAACCAAGCACAGACCAAATGAACTTTCCGGTGGACAAAGACAAAGAGTTGCGATTGCAAGAGCTTTGGTCAACAATCCATCTATCATATTGGCGGATGAACCTACCGGAAACCTAGACTCTAAGACTTCCTATGATATCATGGAGCTTTTTCATGAGCTACACTCAAAAGGAAATACCATCATCATGGTAACTCACGAAGACGATATTGCCCACTATGCGCATAGAATTGTCAGATTAAGAGACGGCTTGGTAGAAAGTGATACGGTGAACCCAAATCCAACCCGAGGGGTAGGCGTTCACGCTTAAGTCAAACAAAGTATTATCAAATAGATTCTTATTTTTGTCGGAGAATTGAAGGGCTATTCATGAAAATTTATACAAAAACCGGAGATCAGGGAATTACCTCATTGTTGGGAGGAGTCAGAGTACCAAAATCAGATTTAAGAATCGATGCTTATGGTACCATTGACGAACTCAACTCTTATGTGGGACTTCTCAGAGATCAGGAAGTAAATAATTCCAGATCTGATATTTTGAAAGAAATTCAGGATAGACTCTTTACAATTGGAGCTGATTTAGCCACTGTTCCGGGAAAGGATAAAGTAAAAAAGCCAGATTTGCATGCTGAAGACATCCAAATGCTAGAGCATCAAATGGATGGTATGGAAGCTGATTTGGCTCCTCTTACAGCATTTATCTTACCAGGTGGACACCAATCTGTTTCATTTTGCCACTTAGCAAGGACGGTGTGTAGAAGAGCTGAAAGATTGGCAGTTGAACTCGCCTCTTACGAACAAGTGAATGAAATGGTGATCCAATATTTGAATAGACTTTCGGACTACTTCTTTGTTTTGGGAAGAAAAATGGCCCAAGAACTAGAGGTAGAGGAAGTAACTTGGAAACCTAGAGTTTAAAAAACTGGGTAAATTTTGCCCGTAGTAAAATAAAATTTCAACAAAGGCTTTTGGCCTGAATCCGATTTAGCATGAAAACCTCGCTAGCCATACCGGTACACAAGACAGCATCTTCCAGATTACCGCAAACTGATTTTTCCAATTTGGTTTTTGGAAAAACCATCTCTGATCACATGTTTGTGGCAGATTATAAAAATGGAGAGTGGACTGACTTGAGAATTGAACCTTATGCACCATTACAGCTAAACCCATCCAATGCCGCTCTTCACTATGGGCAGTCCATTTTTGAAGGAATGAAAGCATATAAAAATGAAGAAGGTGAAATTTTGATTTTCCGAGCGGATGCTAACTGGAAAAGAATGAATGAATCAGCTGAAAGGATGTGCATGCCATCATTGCCTGAAGAGGTCTTTATGGAGGGTATGCTTCAGCTTTTGGATTTGGATAGAGACTGGGTTCCGACTGCCAAAGGAGCCTCCCTTTATATTCGACCATTCATGTTTGCTACGGATGACTACATCGGGGTAAAACCATCTGACACCTATAAATTCATCATTTTCACCTGCCCAGTAGGAAATTATTACTCTAAGCCTGTTTCTGTAAAAGTAGAAACCAAGTTTACGAGAGCAACTGAAGGAGGAACGGGAGCTGCAAAAACAGCTGGAAACTACGCTGCTTCCTTATATCCGGCCTTACAGGCACAAAAAGCTGGTTACGATCAACTACTTTGGACAGATGGAAAAAGTCACAGTAACATAGAAGAAAGTGGTACTATGAATGTGATGTTTAAAATAAATGGAACACTCATTACAGCTCCTCTTCACACGGGTACGATCCTGAAGGGAATTACCAGAAATTCGGTGGTTCAATTGGCAAATGACTGGAATCAGCCAATCGAAGAACGATTTTTAAGCGTTTCTGAGTTGAAAGAAGCTTTGGAAAATGGAACTTTGGAAGAAGCATTTGGAACGGGAACTGCGGCGACTATTGCTCATATTGCCAAAATCCATATTGATGGAAAGGATTATGTCTTGCCAGAAAAACCAGCAGATGCTTTTTCACACAAAGTTTTAGCCGCATTGGATGGCATTAAATATGGAAGCCAAAAAGATCCACACAATTGGATCATTAAATTATAAAAATAAAGGCCAGTTGACTTAACTGGCCTTTTTTGTTCCTACACCCTAGCTCGGCTCAGTGGCATAGTCATACATCTCGGACCTCCCAACCTCGGGTTCTCTTTTCAGCCTGAGCGGAGTCGAAGGCAGTCCCCAATTATTCTGAATAAATTTCACCCGACTACAGGTAACTAGCCGCTAAAGGTCACATAAATTAATAGTCACTTTTTTATCCCTACACCCTAGCTCGGCTCAGTGGCATAGTCATACATCTCGGACCTCCCAAACCTCGGGATAATTCTGAGGAAGGAATTTCCAATACCTCCACTCCCATATTCCGTAAGGCTCTGTTGGTGTGAATGTTCCTATTATAGGATATCACTCTTCTCGGTCCAATAGCAAAAACATTAGCTCCATCAAACCATTGCTCACGCATAGAATAGTCTGGATTTCCATCTGCAGTTGCCAAAACCTCTAAATGAGGAATCTCCCTTTCCAAAACCGTTAAAAGTGACTCCTTCAGTACTTCGCGTTTGATATGCACCTTATCATCCTGCACCTCCTTTAAAGTGTAAAGAGATGTTTGAAGGACAGCATTCATAGCATCAGGATATGTCAGCACCAGGTTTTCATCTAAAACGGTAAAAACTGTGTCCAAATGCATATAATTTCGCTTTTCAGGCAAGTGAACCTCATAAACCCTTTTCACAGATCCCTCTGCCAGAAGAGCTTTGGCTGCATGGTAAATAGCTTTTTCATCAGTCCGCTCAGAGTTCCCTATAGCTACTGCCTCATGGGATAAGACTATGACATCTCCCCCTTCAATACTTGGAGGATTATCATGACCATTGATGGGGTATAATTTATTGACGTGGTCTTTGAACTCCGGGTGATTTTCAAAAACGGTCCTTAACAAATTTGCTTCTCGCTGTCTACCTTCCATTTTCATGGAAGAAAAAATAATTCCGCCCGGCGTGAGTGCCATAGGATCTCTTTGAAAATACAAATTAGGACAAGGAGTTATCACAAAAGCATAATCCAAAAGTTCTCCCTGATTCAAGTTTGGAATTTTTCTTTTCAATTCATGCACTTTTAAGCCCGCTGTCAAAATCCCTGCACATTCAGCTGTAGAATATCGCTCCAAAATATCCTCAGCCAAATGAACCATGTTGGATCGTCTAAGAGATTCCCTCATCAGTCTCAGCAATATCTCCCCGTCATATAATACGCGGATTAACAATTCTCTGAGTTGGTAAACCGTAGCTCCGGTTGATTCTTTAATTAAATTGGAAAAAACGTCATGTTCTTTTTGCAATGCCTCTAAGTAAGGAACATCTTCAAATAGTAAAAAGTCTTTGTTATAGGGAGTTAGCCTATCAATTTCCTTTCCCGGCCTATGCATCAACACTGCCCTGAGAGTTCCAAACTCCGAGTTTAATCTTAAATTCATTTATCAATATTTCATTAAATGACTCACTTTATTAAATTTTATCAATGATATCATCAATTTTAATAAAAAATTCTCAAAATTTTAAGACTTCCTGATTTTATCGTAAAACTTAAACTTCCCCTTGATATGGCTTGCTTTTAAAATCTTTTTGGCGTTTTTTCCGTTCTTTCAATCATACAATCAACCATCATCCCATGACCATGAGTCGACCATATAGAAATTTACTGTTTTTTTTAGGATTACTAATCTTCAGTTCTTGTCAATCCACAGCTCAGATAAACAAAGTAATCCAACAAACCTTAGGTACACCGAATAATTCTGAAATTGCAACGGGGCTGAAAGAGGCTTTGGAAAAAGGAACCGGAGTTAGTACAGAGCGATTATCTGCCGTTGACGGATATTTTAAAAATCCTGATGTGAAGATTCTATTTCCTGAAGAGGCCAAAAATGTTGAAAAAACACTTCGATCAATCGGCTTGGGCTCAGTTTGCGATCAAGCTATTGAAAGCTTAAACAAAGCCGCAGAGGAAGCAGCTAAGGAAGCTAAACCCATTTTTACCGCGGCTATTAAGCAGATGACCTTGCAGGATGTCCGGGGAATCTTATTGGGAGAAAATGATGCGGCGACTCAGTATTTCGCGCGAACCACCATTCAGGAGCTTACTAAGAAATTTTCACCCATAATTAATAGCAGCCTACAAAAAGTGAACGCCACCAACTATTGGTCTGATGTGATGACTCAGTATAACAAGATTCCTTTAGTAAAACCTGTTAATACCGACTTGACTGCTTATGTTACCCAGAAAGCTATAGATGGCTTATTTGTAGAAATCGCCAAAGAAGAATACAAAATCCGGGAATTGGTGACTGAGAGAACCAGTCCTCTACTTCTTAAAGTTTTTAGCTACGCAGAGAGGGAAAAAGAAGCGCGTAAAAAAGATAATCCAGGATTCTAAACAAAGACCCCGGCAATCAGAAATTGACCGGGGTCTTTTATTTATTCAATAATATGGATATCCGCCTTCTTACCTGAATTGACAAAAATATGGCTTATTGTCTGCTGAAAGGATCAGAATCCAGAAGCTTCTGACAATGCCTGAAAAAAGTTGACACATTTTGTTGGGACGATAAACCAAATAAGATGACAAAAAGATTTCAACTTAAAGCTCAGCGGATTTTCAGTGAGGATTTGCGTAGGCAGATTGTAGGTCAGATAGAACGGAAAGAGTTAACAGTTCTCCAGGCTGTTCGTGAATACGGAATAGGCGGAAAACAGACTGTATATACTTGGCTTTACAAATATTCGACTACCTTGAAGAAGGGGACAAGAATGGTTATGGAAAAAGACAGTCAGGACAATAGGGTTCAGGTATTAAAAAGTAGGATCAAGGAGCTGGAAGCTGCTTTGGGACGTAAATCACTGGAGGCAGATCTGTACCGGATCATAGTAGAGCAGGCATCAGATGAATTTCGTGTGGATTTAAAAAAAAGTTTTGGCGATCCAGCATCAAAGTCTCAGAAAAAATGATCCATCCGTATTCTTTTGAGATCAGCTCAGCCTGTAAGATATTGGGTTACAGCCGTCAGTCCTATTATAAAGTTGCCGCTGGTAAGCCAGAAATTGAAGATGAGGTCATTCGGCTGGCAGAATTGAACCTGCGTAAAGTCCGTAAAACTTGTCCCAGTCAAGGCTGCCGGAGTATGTATGAAGAGTTTGGTGATCAATTGCCCATAGGAAGGGACAAAAGTATAGCATTATTTATGGCGTTGGGTTACCGTGTCAAATATCCCAAACGTTATGGGAGAGCCACGCAATCAGGTACCCGGGAGTTTTCTAACCTGCTGGTTCAGAAAGATGTGAATGGAGTAAATCAAGTCTGGCAGGCAGATATGGCCCATTATCTATACGGAGACACTAAGCTTTACACGATCTATATCACCGATGTGTACAACCAAGAAATCGTAGGCTATGGAGCTTATGATTCCAATCATGCGCTCAATTATAGAGCAGTGATGCGAAAAGCAATCAGCAGAGCCGTGGGGAATGGAGTAAAACTTAAAGGGATGATTCATCATAGCGATGGAGGCAAGCAGTATGAGAGCGAGGTATACAAGGAGTTGTGTAATCGACACGGAATTCTCCAAAGTATGTGCATGTACTCTTACGAGAACCCCTATGCAGAGAAAACAAACGATCTGATAAATAGTGGATACTTGAATTACTGGAAGCCAAAGAAACTTGAAGAATTGAGAAAATGTCAGAAAAAAGCAGTCGCTGACCACAACAAGAAAAGAAGAAAGAAAGTACTCAATGGACTTTCTCCCCTCCAATATAAATCAATGTTGCAAACTCAACCTTCAATGGCATATACCTTGAAATTGAAGCCCAGAAATCCTGAACAACCAAGAAAAAGAGTACCTCAAAATATAAACAAATTAACAGTTCACAAGACGGAATTGTGACAACCAAAATCAGGCAAGGTCATTCCGTCTTCGGTCATCGGTCTTCCAACCTGTCAAGCAAGGAAAATAAGGCAGCTGGCATGATTGCGGATAATCAGATTCAATAATTAAGAGAACTACTCTGCCAAATCAATAAAAAGGTTTTCCCCTTCTTTTCGAACAGATACCACTCCTTTTTTGCTTAAGCCTTTCATAGCAACATCCCATTTTTTATTGCTCAAATCAGTCATACCCTTGATTTCAGGCAATAAAGCAGGCTGATTTCCCTTTACTAATTCAAAAATCATCTTTTCTTCCTCAGTCATTTCCACCTGCTTTTTCTCAGGTCTCATTTGAGGGAAGAATAATACTTCCTGAATAGTAGTCTTATTGGTCAGCAACATGGTCAATCTATCGATTCCAATACCCAATCCCGAAGTAGGTGGCATTCCATATTCCAAAGATCTCAAGAAATCCTCATCCATGGCCATCGCCTCATCATCTCCTCTTTCGGCTAGTTTCAACTGGTCTTCAAATCTCTCTCGCTGATCAATTGGATCATTTAATTCCGTGTAGGCATTTGCTATTTCTTTTCCATTCACGAACAATTCAAATCGCTCCACCAAGCCAGGTTCAGTTCTGTGCTTTTTCGCCAAGGGAGTCATTTCAATTGGGTAGTCAGTGATATAAGTTGGCTGAACTAAGTGTTCCTCAACTTTTTCTCCGAAAATCTCATCAATCAGTTTGCCTTTGCCCATAGAATCATCTACTTCAATGCCTAGCTCAGTACAAACTTTTCGGAGTTCTTCTTCTCCCATTTTACTCACGTCGATACCAGCATATTCCTTAATCGAATCGTACATTGTCAAACGACGGTATGGACCTGCAAAATCAATTTCCTTCTCTCCTACTTTGACTTTGGTATCTCCATGAATCGCTAGGGTAACTTTTTCAAGAAGATCTTCCACCATTTCCATCATCCAGATGTAATCCTTGTAGGCTACATAGATTTCCATGGATGTAAATTCCGGATTGTGAGTTCGGTCCATTCCTTCATTACGGAACATTTTCCCAAACTCATAAACTCCATCAAAGCCACCAACAATCAACCTCTTTAAATAAAGTTCATTGGCGATTCTCAAAAAAAGAGGCATGTCCAACGTATTATGATGAGTCTGGAAGGGTCTTGCAGCAGCACCACCATGAACAGCCTGAAGAATAGGAGTTTCTACCTCCAACCATCCGTGATCGTCAAAATATCTACGCATGGTAGAAATAATTTTGGATCTGGTGATGAAAGTTTGCTTCACTTCTGGATTGACAGTCAAATCGACATAGCGTTGTCTATAGCGCATTTCAGGATCTGTAAATCCGTCGTAGACATTCCCTTCTTCGTCTCTTTTAACTACAGGTAATGGCTTAACGGATTTAGAAAGAACCTTCAATTCAGTGACATGAAGGGAAATCTCTCCAGTTTGAGTAGTAAAAATATATCCCTTAACTCCTATAAAATCTCCTATACCCAATAGCTTTTTGAATACACTATTGTAAAGTGTTTTATCCTCTCCCGGACAGATATCATCCCTTCTTACATAAATCTGTAACCTTCCAGTAGAATCCTGAATCTCAGCAAATGAAGCTGAGCCCATGATTCTAATGGTCATCAATCGACCAGCAATTGAGATATCTTTGTAGTCGGTTTTATGATTTTCGTAATTTTTATGAATATCCTCAGAAGTGACATTGATTGGGAAAGCTTCCGCTGGGTAAGGGTTTATCCCTAATTGCATCAGCTCTTCCCTGTCTTTTCTTCGTTCGATTTCCTGTTCACTCAAAAGTTGCATGGTATAGATTTGAGAGTTCTAATTTTTATTTTATTCCTTGACTATTCTTTTTCAGCTTTCTGATTTCAAATTCAGCCTTCTGAATTCAGACTTCACACTTTTAATTCCTCTTTCTTCTTTTCATTTCCCTTTTCACCAGTTCAAACTCTCTGCTGCTTTGTCCAGCTATGGAACTGTTTTCTGCTGCTCTTCGGGTTAAATATGGCATCACTTTTTCTACAGGGCCGTAAGGAACATATTTTACCACCCTATATCCCGAGTTAGCCAGATTAAAGGAAATATTATCGCTCATCCCGTAAAGTTGAGAGAAGAAAACCAGGTCTGACTTAGGGTCTATCCCATTGAGGTTCATCAAATCTATCAGTTGAAGGCTACTTTTTTCATTATGGGTAGCACAAACCAGATAAATCCCGTTCTCAACACAATAAGCGATGGCTGCATCATAATCCCTGTCAGTGGCTGCCTTATTAGGTTGAATCGGATCAGGATAACCCATCTCCTCTGCCCTTTCCCGCTCCTTTTCCATATAGGCACCTCTTACAGGTTTGGCGCCCAACAAATAGCCTTTTTCTTGAGCTACCAAATGGGCTTTTTGCAATCTTGACAAGGAGTCGTGCCTATACATTTGATAGGTGTTATAGACTACACAACGGTCTTGATTGTATTTTTCCATGGCCTCATAGGCCAAATCATCTATAACGTTTTGGAACCAAGATTCTTCTGCATCCACAAGAATCCTTAATCCCAAGTCATGAGCAGCTTTGCAAAGTTTATCCACCCTAGCTTTCATCCTATCAAAAGCAGCTTGCTCTTCTTTACTTAACTTTTCCCCATCCTGGATTTTGATCATGATATGATAATCTCCCAGTCCGGTTACCTTAAATACACCGAAAGGCATGTAAGCGGTTTTGGCTGATTCGACCAAGGTCTGATAAATCTCCTCCGTAGTTTTATCAAAGCTGGCTTCATCTCCTTTTCCCTCTACCGAAAGATCGAGAATAGACTCTACCCCGTATTCCGCCAACTTTTTACAAGCTTGAATGGACTCCTTGATAGTTTCTCCTCCACAAAAATGACCAAACATGGTCTTTTTCATGATACCTTTGACCGGAAGTTTGAGTTTAAAGGCCAAATTTGCTAATCCAATACCCAGATCGGAGATCAGATTATTATTGAGGGTTGCGAAAATCAAATACATTTTACGCAATTCAGCACCGCTCTTGGAAGCGAAGGCTACTTCTAGATTCTCGAAAGAAATTTTGGGTTTTACTGGCATATTGCTCAAATAAAGGTGCAAAGATATTAAAAAAACCTCTTCAGCAGATGATTTGTTGGGATATTTGGGCGGAATCTGATACTGAAAAAATCAAAAAATCAGGAAATTAAACCTAGTCGCCCCTACTTGAGTTTTAAAGAACAAAAACCCGAATACTTTGGAAACCCTTTTCAATAAAAATTCCCATTCGAAGCCCTTAATTATTGCAGGTCCATGCAGCATAGAAACCCCCGAACAACTGGATAATACTGTTCAGGAATTGGTATCTCAAGGCATCAACTTAATACGCGGAGGTGTATGGAAACCAAGGACAAGACCAGGGAGTTTCGAGGGCTTAGGATCCATTGCCCTTCCTTGGATCCAGGAAATTAAAAATAAATACACAGTCAAATTTGCGATAGAGGTTGCCTCTGCCCAACATGTTGAGGAAGCCCTGGCTCATGAAATTGATATACTCTGGGTTGGAGCAAGATCCACAGTCAATCCATTTACCGTTCAGGAAATAGCCGAAAGTCTCAAAGGAGTTAATATTCCGGTGATGATTAAAAATCCTGTCAATCCAGATTTAAGCCTTTGGATTGGAGCGGTAGAGCGATTCCAAAAAATTGGGATTCAAGATCTGGCAGTAATACATAGAGGTTTTTCAAATTTTAGGGATCAAATTCACCGTAACTCCCCTCTTTGGCAGATCCCAATTGAATTCAGAACTCATTTCCCTGATTTGATGATGATCAATGATCCAAGTCATATCTCAGGAAAGAGAGACCTAGTGCCCATCATTGCACAAAAGGCCCTGGATCTAAATTTTGATGGCTTGATCATTGAGTCCCATTGTAATCCGGATCAAGCATGGTCCGACGCTGCCCAACAGTTAACTCCTAAAAACCTGGAATTCATGCTTTCTCAGTTGAAAACCAGAAAGGTGAAATTTGAAGCTGCAGAAATGCTCAATCAATTGGCAGAAATAAGAAGTCAGATTGATCAAGCAGATCATGACCTATTAGAAGCTTTGCACAGGAGAATGCAATTGGTTGAAAAAATAGGTGAATACAAAAAACTCAATAACGTGGCCGTATTGCAGATGGAGCGTTGGAAAGAGATTTTCGATAGCCGACCTAGGTGGGGAGAATCCTTAGGATTGAACCCAGAATTGATTCAGGAGATTTTCGGAATTCTACATCAAGAGTCTATTCGAACTCAAACAGAAATTTTGGATAAAATAGAATCAAACAATTGAAGCAAGTGACATAATGAAAGGAAGTATTCTTTTATTTGTTGAAAAATTATTTTTCAATATATAATTCCGTTACTATATTCATTAGTGATTAATTATTCTGAATTGATTCTATATTTTTATCTCATTTGAAATAAACGCAAAGAAGAGCCCTTCACTTTACATATTTGATAATCAATTGGTGAAAAAAATATTTTGCAATTAAAATTCCTCCGCTTACATTTACAGCATGTTAATCACAGCAGCGATCTATTTTACTTTCTTTTACTTTTACTTTCGAATGAAAAATCGAATCGGAGCTGTGTATTGTCTAGCCAAAAACTAAAAGAAAATAAATATCACAAAAGCCCGATTCGAAAGAGTCGGGCTTTTTTCATTTAAACGCTCAAGCCGTATGAAACCACACAAACAAATCAAAGATTGGGGATTGGGACTCAGCTCCCCTTTGATCATCGCAGGACCTTGTTCTGCGGAAACGCCAGAGCAGATCGAACAGATCTGCAAGGAGATGAAAGAGGAAAACACTGTTCCTCAATTATTTAGAGCAGGAATCTGGAAGCCTAGAACAAGACCAGGATCATTCGAAGGAGTTGGAGAAGAAGGATTAAAATGGATGGAGATCGTCCGCCATCACCTCAATATTCCTATTACAGTGGAAGTTGGAAATGCTGCACATGCTGAACTGGCACTGAAGCATAAAGTAGATGTATTGTGGATTGGAGCTCGTACCACAGTCAATCCATTCGCGGTTCAGGAGATTGCTGAAGCATTGAGAGGCTCGGACGTTCCTGTCATGGTTAAAAACCCAATGAATCCTGATCTAGACCTATGGATGGGTGCTTTGGAAAGAATGCATGCAGTGGGTATTGACAAATTAGCCGCAATTCACAGAGGTTTCTCTGATGCTTATGATAAGCGCTTCAGAAACAAGCCCAATTGGTCAATGCCTATCCACCTTAAGCGCGTTTGGCAAGGAATGGAAGTAATCAATGATCCCTCCCACATTGTCGGAAGAAGAGATGGACTTCTTGAAGTTGCTCAAAGAGCTATGAACTTTGGTTTGGATGGACTGATGATAGAAACTCATCATGACCCTGACAAAGCATGGTCTGATGCCAAGCAGCAAGTAACACCAAAAGCTTTGAAGCAGATGATTCAATCAATTGACTTCAAAGAGCCTTTGGAAAATATGAAGCCTGACGAAAGGTTGCAGGATTTGAGAAGAGCAGTAGATCATTTAGATGACCAGCTATTGGATATTTTGCAAGAACGATTTGCTGTGATTGATCAGATTGGTACGCATAAAAGAGAGCATCACTTGACAGTATTCCAATCTAACAGATGGAAAGAAGTAATGGAAAGCAGAACTCAAAAAGGAGTGGCAAAGCAGTTGAGCGAAAAATTCATGAAAGAACTGCTTTATTGTATCCACGAAGAATCTGTGAAGAGACAGGAAAAACAACTTCGGGAAGCAGAGCCTCTCAAGAAATAACAAATACGGCTGAGCACCTTAAAGAAAGGGAAGAATCTACCCTTCCCTTTCTTAATTTGATGTACCTTTAGGTTTTAAACTTGAGTTTTGTGAATCCAATCATAATTGCGGAACAGCCATCTAAAAGTCTATCTGAGGCACTTTCTTCCCTTACATTTTCTTCCCTATTTATCCTTACAGATGAAAACACCCAAGAATATTGTTTTCCTCTGATTAAAGATGCCTTACCGGAATCTTATTTTCATTTCACCTTTCCTGCGGGAGAAAAGCATAAAAACCTAGAAACCTGTGCTGAAATTTGGACAGAAATGACAGAGGCGGGCTTGGATAGAAAGGCTCTCGTCTTGAATTTGGGAGGAGGAGTGTTGGGAGATATGGGTGGTTTTTGCGCCAGTATTTACAAAAGGGGCGTTCGATTTATCAATTTGCCTACTACCCTACTTTCTCAGGTAGATGCCAGTGTGGGAGGAAAATTAGGGGTTGACTTTGAAGGTCTCAAAAATCATTTGGGTGTCTTCAATGAACCTGAACTTGTTCTTATTTGCCCGCAATTTCTTAATACACTTCCTTCGAACGAATTAAGGTCAGGCTTTGCGGAAATCATCAAGCATGGACTTATTCGGGATAAAGAATATTTTGAAAATTTAGATTTTCAAAATTGGAAAGAAAATGACTGGAAGAGTCTGATTTCACATTCCGTGGAAATTAAAAAATCGGTTGTGCAAGAAGACCCCAAAGAAGCTGGCTTAAGGAAGATCCTCAATTTTGGGCATACCATAGGACATGCCTTAGAAACACATTTTCTGGATGGTTCAAATCACTTGTTGCATGGAGAAGCTATAGCCGCAGGAATGATTTGCGAAGCTTGGTTGTCCAAAGAAAAATGTCAAATGTCTTCTGCCGATCTTCAGAAAATCACCCAGAATCTTTTGGAAGTATATGGAAAAATCAGACTCAATAAAGCAGATTTTGAACCCGTATTGAACCTTTGTCTCCAAGACAAAAAAAATGAAGGAAAGGAGATTTTATTTTCCTTACTGGAAAAAATTGGAAGTTGCACCTATAATGTTCCTGTGAACAAAAATGAAATAGCAGCTGCCCTAACCTATTATCAAAACCTATAACCTATTTACCTTGCCAACTGACACTATGGAGCTACTAAAACTGAATCAGAAATCAGCTTTTACTCCCACCACTATCCCTCTTCCTTCCTCTAAAAGCGAATCTAATCGGGTTTTGATCATAGATGCTTTGACTGAAGGTCAAAACACTATCGAGAACCTGGCAGAAGCGAGAGATACGCAAACTATGATTCGCCTGCTTCAAACCAACCCTCCTGTTTACGATGTATTGGATGCAGGTACTACCATGCGATTTCTAACAGCTTATGCTGCTGTCACCAATCAAAATAAAGTAATGACAGGTACGGCCAGAATGTGTCAAAGACCTATCGGAATTTTGGTTGATGCTTTGAGGGAAATTGGGGCTGAAATTCATTACATGAATGTGGAAGGTTATCCTCCTTTGGCGGTTCATGGACTTTCAGAGCAGACAAAATCTGCGGTAAAAATTCGAGGAGATGTGTCCAGTCAGTACATTTCCGCCATGTTGATGATTGCTCCTATATTACCTAAAGGACTGGAAATTGAGTTGGAAGGAAAAGTGGGAAGCCGCACCTATATCGAAATGACTTTGGAATTGATGGCCAAGTTCGGGATCAACTATACCTGGGAAAAAAATACCATTAAAGTTGAAAACCAAGCCTATCAGCCAACCCAATTCATGGTGGAGAGCGATTGGTCTGGGGCAAGTTATTGGTTTAGCCTTTTAGCCTGTTCAGATTCCGGACAACTTTTTTTGAAAGGGTTGAAAGAAAATAGCCTTCAGGGAGATTCTAAAGTTGTGGAAATCATGTCCAAACTCGGCGTGAAAAGCAGCTTCCAAAAGGATGGCGTTTTGTTAGAAAAAATCCCTGTGGAGGGATTGGAAGAGTTTGACTTTACAGATTGCCCTGATTTGGCTCAAACTGTAGCTGTTACCTGCGCAATCATTGGCCAAAATGCGAAATTCACAGGACTGGAAAGTCTTCGTATAAAGGAGACTGATAGAATTTATGCTTTACAGCAAGAATTAGCCAAGTTTAATGCTGAGCTTAAAGAAATTGAGCCTGAAGTATTTCAAGTGATTCCATCTGTGACTATGCCACACGAGGTAAAAATTCACACCTACGATGATCATAGAATGGCGATGGCATTTATGCCTCTTTTGACAAAAACTCAAGTACTAATTGAGGATCCGGATGTGGTAAATAAAAGCTATCCTAGTTTCTGGAAGCACTGCCAGCTTGCCGGAATAGATCTTTCAAACCATGAGTCTTAAAATTGCCATACAGGGAATCCCTGGTTCATTCCATCATCAAGTGGCCTTAAAGGCTTATGGAGATGAAGCTGAAATTCTTCCCTTCAATACTTTTGAAGCAGTGGCAAAATCCATTTCTCAGGGAGAAGCTGATTTTGGAGTGATGGCTATAGAGAATTCCATAGCTGGAGCTATTTTGCCTAATTACGATCTCCTCGATCGGTATGAGCTATTTATAAGTGACGAATTTTACTTGCCTATTGCTCATCAATTGATGGCCTTGCCTGGTCAGCAAATTGACAAGATTAAGGAGGTTCGCTCCCACCCAATGGCTTTATTGCAGTGTAAAACATTTCTTGCCCAACATCCAAATATGAAGCAAGTAGATGATATAGATACAGCAACGGTAGCCAAAAGAATTAGCCAGGAACAGAGTGAGGGCCTAGCCGCAATTGCTTCGGAAATAGCAGCAGAAATCTACGGATTGGAAATACTTGCAAGAGATATACAAACTGTTAAAAGCAATTTCACCCGCTTTATTTTATTGGCAAATAAGATCAATCCTTCAGATGAAGGATCGAACAAAGCCTCTTTCAAAGTAACCATCAAAAATGAGCAAGGAGGCCTCGCCCAATTACTCAGTATGCTGGCTTATAAAGGATTGGACTTAAGTAAAATTCAATCTATTCCAGTCATTGAAAAACCTTGGGAATATTCCTTTTTCATTGATGCAGTTTTTACGAATTATGAAAATTATCGGGATGCGATGATTCTTATCCAAAGGGATTTTGGGGATGTTAAAATTTTTGGAGAATACAGGAGCAGAAAATAATGAAGGGATTTGCAAAGCGCATTGAGGAGGTACAGGAATATTATTTTTCCGCCAAGCTCAAAGAAGTCAATCAAATGATTTCGGATGGGAAACCCATTATCAATTTGGGCATAGGAAGTCCTGATCTGGCTCCAGCCAAAGAAGTAATCCAAGCCCTAAACCATACAGCAGAAAATTCGCAATCTCATGGATATCAAGCTTATCAGGGTATCCCTGAACTTAGGGTGGCCATGGCTGAATTTTATCAAAGGGAGTTTCGGGTAAGATTAAACCCACAGACTGAAATTCTTCCTTTGATGGGTTCAAAGGAAGGTATTATGCATATCAGCATGACTTTCTTAAATCCCGGGGATCAAGTGCTTATTCCAAATCCAGGATATCCTACTTACCGGAGTGTTACCCAATTGTTGGAAGCTGAACCCATATTTTATGAATTGGATGAGTCAGGAAATCCAAATTGGGATCAATTGAATTCTCTTGACTGTAGCAAAGTCAAGTTGATGTGGGTGAATTATCCTCAAATGCCAACCGGAGCCTTGGGAAGTCTGGAACTGTTTGAGAATTTAATTGCCTTTGCAAAGCAAAATCAGCTGATCCTGATTAATGATAATCCCTATTCGCACATTTTGAATCCTCAGCCAATCAGCTTATTGGAAGTATCTGGCGCCAAAGAAGTAGCGATGGAGCTTAACTCTCTGAGTAAAACTTTCAATATGCCGGGATGGAGGGTAGGCATGCTTTGCGGAAAGGAAGAATGGGTGAAAGCTGTCATGAAGGTCAAATCCAACATGGACTCCGGGATGTTTTTAGGAATTCAAAAAGGTGCCATTACAGCTCTTAGGTTGGGAAAAAATTGGTTTCAGGATTTAAATGAGCTATACACAAACCGACGTAAGCTGGTTTGGAAGCTGGCAGACCTACTGGATTTATCTTATTCCAAGTCTAACGGTGGACTCTTTGTCTGGTGCAAAATTCCTGAAGGAAAATCAGGAGATGAATTGGTCGATTATCTATTATACGAGAAAAATATCTTTATCACGCCAGGAAAAATCTTTGGTTCAGGAGGAGAAAATTACGTGAGAATTTCACTCTGTATGCCAGAGTTCAAAATTTTAGAGGCAATCAAACGAATCAAACCTTAAAATCATGAATAAAATACATATTGTAGGATTAGGACTTCTGGGAGGTTCTTTCGGACTTGGGGCCAGAAGAAAATTCCCTGAAATGACCATCACGGGAACAGATATTTCTACCCAAAATCTGAAAGATGCTTTGACTTTGGGAATCATTACTAAGGCCCAAGAAAAGCCTGACCTAGACACTGATATTGTTATTCTAGCCACTCCTGCTGATACTTTGGGAGACTTGTTAATTCAAACTTTGGATCAGGTCGGTGAAAATACCTTGGTAATTGACTTAGGTTCTACCAAGTCCAAGCTTTGCCTTCAGTTGGCTGGTCATCCTAAAAGAAAGCAATATTTAGCAGGACACCCCATTGCCGGTACAGAGTATTCAGGACCCAAAGCAGCATTTGCGGATCTATTGGATAGAAAAGTGATGATCCTCTGCGAAATGGAGAAAACAGACCTCCACCTGAAAGAAAAGGCCTATGAGCTTTTTGATGCATTGAATCTCAAACTGAGATTTATGGATCCTGAGGAACATGATCGACACCTGGCCTTTGTTTCTCATTTGTCCCATATTTCCTCATTTATGCTAGGAAAAACTGTCCTTCAAAAAATGGAGGATGAAAAAAACATATTCGATATGGCAGGATCAGGTTTCGCTTCTACAGTTAGACTTGCCAAATCAAGTCCGGCAATGTGGGCTCCTATCCTTACTGAAAACAAGGATAATATTTTAGCATCCTTGGATGGCTATATTTCAAATTTGACAGCAATAAGGGAAAAAATAGCTTCTTCCGATGGAGAGGCCATATACAAAGAATTGGAAGAGATTAACAAAATCCGGGATATTCTGGATTTGGGAAGATAAGCTCTATTCTATCCAATTATCAAACCAGGACAATCTCCTGGTTTTTTTATTGATAAAAGGTATTGGGAGAGCCAATGTGAAATTGTAAATTCAGTCACTAAAATAAACCTATGAAACCTACCCTACTATTGATAATCGGCTTATTCTTTGGCTTAGGAGTACATGCCCAAAGTTCTTGGGAAAATATAGCAGTCCAGGGAGAAGCCATGACTAGGCATGAAAATTCATTTGTAGCATGTAAAGGAAAACTATATGCCCTGGGAGGAAGAGGTGTTCGCTCGGTAGACAAATTTGACCCCAAAACTCAAAAATGGGAAAAATATGCTAATGCTCCCATGGAAATCAGCCACTTTCAGGCGGTGGCTCTGAATGGAGAAATCTGGGTTATCGGGGCATTTACAGGATCTTATCCGCATGAAACTCCAATTCCTACAGCATTGATTTTTAATCCTCAAACAAGAAAGTGGAGAGAAGGCCCCAAATTACCGATGGGAAGGGAAAGGGGATCAGCAGGGGTAGTGGTAAAAGATGGCTTGATTTATATGGCAGGGGGTATTCAAGATGGACACTATGAAGGATTTGTTTCTTGGTTTGACGTACTAAATCCAAAAACAGGAAAATGGGAAGTCCTGCCAGATGCACCTAGGGCCAGAGATCACATCAGTGCTGCTATGGTAGGTGATAAATTGTATTTGGCAGGCGGAAGGACTTCCCATGCCGCTATTGGCAAAGTGTTGGAAACTACCATTGAAGAAGTGGATTACTTTGATTTCAAACAAGGAAAATGGATAAGTAACACCACACAAATCCCAACGCCGAGAGCAGGAAACTCTAACTTGGGAATTGGAAAGTACTTGGTGGTTATGAATGGGGAGAGCGCTGCTCAAGTCCCAGCTCACGCAGAAGTGGAAGTATTAGATACTGAAACTAATCAATGGATCATACTTCCAAGCCTTAATCAGGGTAGACACGGAACTGGAGCCGTAATTTTTAAAGGAAAAATCTACGTGGCAGCTGGCTCTGCAAATCGAGGTGGAGGGCCTGAATTGAATTCTTTAGAGATTTTGGATTGGAAAAAGGCCATTCAAAATTCAATAGAAGGGAACCTTTAGCTTGGAAAAGCTATTTTTGAATGGAAACAAACCAAGTATGAAAACACTAAAATTTAAAACCAATATCAATTGCGGTAACTGCCTTTCCAAAGTTAGTCCTATCCTGAATGCTGAATCTGGAATTGCTGAATGGAATGTTGATTTACAGGATCCCGAAAAAACATTAACCGTCAAAACGGTAGATTTAAATCCTGATGACATCAAAAAAACTGTGCTGAAATCTGGCTTTTTGGCCAACCCAAAGTAAGTTAAAGTACTGAAAATCAGATTTTATTAAGAATCACTTGAACATTTGGTGGATATTTGCGTAGATTTGAGCTGTTGAAAAAATTTATTTCCATAGCGCTCTCATTGATTGTTCTATTCTCCTCTGTGGGAATGGCAAAACCACGCATTTTTGTATGGGAGAGGAAATGGACAGTAAATTCAGCTTAGCCGCTAGTCATTTAGATTGTGGAATGGATAGTCCTAAATCCCACCAATCTCATGATGAAAAATCTCATGTAGATCCAAGCGGATGCTGTGAGAACCTGAGTCAGCATTTACAGCTTGACCAAGAATCATCTTTTAAGAAATCAAATTCACAGGTAAATATCCACTTTGCCTTAGCCTTTATTGAGGTCTTTATATGGAATACCACAGTTTTTCCGCAGGAAGATCAAAGAGTAAATGATTATTACCCCCCTCCTATTGAACAGGATTATCAGATTCTGTTTCAAAGCTTTTTGATATAAAATTCATTCTTGCGGTTCTTCCGCTTAGTGCATGGACCTAATGTCCATTTGTATTTTCAATTCGCACAATTAGAATGAATTATGCTCAATTCCATCATAAAATATTTCCCAGAAAATAAGCTAGTTACCGTGCTTTTGCTTCTCCTAATAATTGCTTGGGGAGTAGCCACAGCGCCTTTCAACTGGAATATCGGTATTCTACCTCGGGACCCGGTTCCTGTAGATGCCATCCCGGACATCGGAGAAAATCAACAAATCGTCTTTACTGAGTGGATGGGTAGATCCCCCCAGGATGTTGAAGATCAAATCACCTATCCACTTACCACATCTTTATTAGGACTTCCCGGAGTTAAGAGTGTACGCTCTAGCTCAGCACTTGGCTTTTCCAGCATCTATATCATCTTTGAAGAAGATATTGAGTTTTACTGGAGCAGGTCCAGAGTATTAGAAAAACTCAATTCATTACCTGCAGGTCTATTACCTGAAGGTGTACAACCTAAGCTGGGTCCTGATGCGACGGCATTGGGACAGGTTTATTGGTACACTTTAGAAGGAAGAGATCCTGAAGGCAATCCTGTAGGAGGCTGGGATCTTCACGAACTCCGAACCATTCAGGATTATTATGTCAGATATGCACTGACATCTGTGGCAGGCGTATCAGAGGTCGCATCGGTTGGAGGTTATATCAAAGAATATCAGGTAGATGTTGACCCAGCCGCTCTTAAAGCTAATGGAGTGAGCCTGATGGATGTGATGGAAGCGATGAGGAAATCCAACTTGGATGTTTCTGCCAATACCATCGAAGTAAATCGGGTGGATTATTTTATCCGGGGTTTAGGATATGTAGAAGAACTTTCTGATTTGGATCAGGCTGTAGTCAAAGTTACCAACAACGTTCCAATCAGGATCCAAGATGTAGCGCGGGTTAATATTGGCCCTCAGCCCAGAAATATGGGCGGAATCTTGGATAAATCCGGAGCTGAAGCTGTAGGGGGAGTTGTTATTGCAAGGTATGGTGACAATCCACTGGAAGTAATTGAGGGAGTAAAAGCAGAAATTGAAAAGCTGTCTGAGGGCCTACCTAGCAAGACATTAGCTGATGGCACGGTATCAAAGGTCACATTGGTTCCATTTTATGACAGAACGGGCCTGATCTATGAAACGCTGGGGACACTCTATGAAGCTATTTCACTTCAAATCCTGATAACCATCATTGTCATTATAGTGATGGTGTATAATCTAAGAGCCTCTTTATTGATTTCAGCATTGCTTCCATTAGCTGTATTGATGTGCTTTATTTTCATGAAGTACTTTGGAGTGGATGCCAATATTGTTGCTTTATCCGGTATTGCTATTGCCATTGGTACCATGGTGGATCTGGGTATCATTCTCAATGAAAATATACTCAGGCATCTGGAGCAGGCACCTGAGGGCAAAAGCAAATTGAAGATCGTTTATGAAGCAACAGCTGAAGTTTCAGGAGCAATTCTGACTGCAGTGAGTACTACGATCATCAGCTTTTTACCGGTCTTCACACTACAGGCTGCAGAAGGAAAGCTTTTTGGACCATTGGCTTACACCAAATCATTCGCATTGGTTGCTGCATTGATTTTCACGCTTTTGATCATGCCGGCATTTTCGCATTGGTTCTTCTCATTCAAAGGCTATAAAGGAAAGTTAAGCAGGTACTTTAATTATGCCTTGGTTTTGCTCGGTCTGGTGATCGCTTGGACTGTTTGGGCATGGGGAGGTTGGGTTCTGGTTGGATATGGACTGGTTCATACCCTTGCTTTTCATTTCCCTGAAAAAATAGAGCCTAGAAAGAAATTTCTGATTATAGCAGTAACCTTAGTGGCTGTAACAGGACTTTTGACTACAGAGTGGATGCCTTTAGGGGTGAGCAACAGCACTTTTGTCAACTTTCTATTTATAGGTCTCCTTTTACTTCTGGTTTTAGGAGGATTCTCTCTATTCATAAAAGCCTATCCAAGTCTCCTTACCTGGTGTTTAAACAATAAGAAGACATTCTTAATTTTCCCTGCGCTAGTAATCACCACGGCCGCCAGTATTTGGTTGGGATTCAATACGGTTTTTGGATTCATTCCTAAAACATTTGACCAAATTGGATGGAATATTCGCACCAGTTCAGTTTGGTCTGGATTAAGCCATACATTTCCTGGTTTAGGGGAAGAGTTTATGCCCTCTTTGAATGAAGGTTCATTCCTTTTGATGCCAACCACTATGCCTCACTCTGGAGTTCAGGAAAACAAGGAGGTACTCCAAAAACTGGATATGTTAGTAACTGCCATTCCAGAAGTAGAATTAGTAGTTGGAAAAGCGGGTAGAGCCGAAACTGCCATCGACCCTGCTCCTATTTCCATGTTTGAAAATACCATCAATTACAAGAGCGAGTATGCGACAGATATCAATGGAAACAGGATCAGGTATAAGGTCAATAAGGATGGGCATTATGAATTGAAAAACGGACTCTTTCATGATCCAGAGAATTCAGAACCTCATTTAATTAACACCTCACAGTTGATACCAGATTCTGATGGAGAATACTTCAGACAATGGAGAAAAGAAATCAAAAGTCCTGACGATATCTGGGATGAAATTGTAGGGGTAATTAATATTCCTGGAGTCACCTCCTCTCCTAAGCTTCAACCCATTGAAACCCGCCTGGTCATGCTACAAACTGGCATGAGAGTCCCTATGGGAATTAAGGTATATGGTCCTGATTTACAAGCCATTGAAGAGTTTGGATTAAAGTTAGAAAACTATCTCAAAGAGGTTCCTTCTGTCAAAAGTGAAGCGGTATTCGCAGACAGAATTGTCGGTAAGCCTTATTTAGAACTGGACATCAATCGAGAGCAAATTTCCAGATATGGAATGAATGTGGTCGATGTGCAGGACTTTATAGAGACTGCTATTGGCGGAATGAAATTAAGTACTACGGTTGAAGGAAGAGAACGCTTCCCAATACGTGTTCGATATGCCCGCGAATTCCGCGATGATCCTGACGCCATTGCCAATCTTCAAGTTCCGACTCCAATGGGAAATTATATTCCTTTGGGGCAATTGGTGGATATTACCTACAGACCCGGACCGGATATGATACGGGGTGAAAATTCCTTCTTGGTAGGCTATGTCTTATTGGATAAGAAACCGGGTTTTGCTGAAGTGAGTGTAGTAGAAGATGCCCAGCGCTATCTGAAAAGCAAAATTGATTCTGGAGAATTGGTAGTTCCTTCGGGAGTTCGATATCAATTCTCAGGAAGCTATGAAAATCAAATCAGGGCAGAAAAAAGGCTTTCCATTGTGGTTCCTTTGTCCCTCATCATCATATTTCTCATTCTCTATTTCCAATTTAGAGCGGTATCCACCACGCTTTTTGTCTTTACAGGAATTGCAATGGCTTTTTCTGGAGGCTTTTGGATGATATGGTTGTACGGTCAGGATTGGTTTATGGACTTCTCTCTATTGGGAACTAACATGCGGGAATTGTTCCAAATGAAAGTGTACAACTTATCCGTAGCGGTTTGGGTAGGGTTCATTGCCCTGTTTGGAATTGCCACTGATGATGGGGTCGTGGTTGCCTCCTATTTAGATCAAAGCTTTAAAAGCAATACTCCAAAATCAGCCCAAGAGGTAAGAGAAGCAGTATTGGAGGCCGGAAAAAGAAGAGTCCTTCCTTGCTTGATGACGACAGCTACTACCCTTCTTGCTTTGGTACCGGTATTTACATCTACCGGTCGAGGTTCTGATATTATGATTCCTATGGCTATTCCTTCTTTGGGCGGGATGGTATTGGAGTTAACGACCGTATTTATAGTACCCACTCTCTATTGCTGGTGGGCAGAAAGAAAGTTAAAAAACAATCCTACTGTTTTTGCAGAGGATGAAAATCAATAAGGATATGAGAAAGTCAATTATTATAGTACTCATGTCATGCTGCATTACCTTCCCAGCCTGGACACAATCCTTGGATGATTATTTGGTAATAGCGGGAGAAAACAATCCCGAACTCAAAGCTTATTATCAAGAATACTTAGCTGCTATGGAAATTGCGCCTCAAGTTGGTAGCCTCCCAGATCCAGAATTGAGTGTGGGAATATTCCCCTCACCCATGGAGCGTTTTATGGGAAATCAGGTAGCTGATATCAGATTGATGCAAATGTTCCCTTGGTTTGGGATGCTGGCAACTCAAAAGGAAGAAGCTAAATACATGGCTCAGGCCAAATACAGCCTTTTCTTGAACGCCAAAAATCAGCTATTCTATCAAGTTAAAGATTCTTGGTATGAGCTCTATGCTATTCAGGAACAGATTAGAATCAGTCAGGAAAACTTAGAGTATTTAAAGAAATATGAAACGCTGGCACTAAGTAAATTCAGAGCTGCCTCTGCCGGGAATAGTCCCAAAAGCGCCATGCCCCAAAACTCTACTAATACTCAAACTGTAAGCTCCGGTTCTTCCGGGATGGGCTCGATGGGCAACTCCCAACCTATGACTACCTCCAGCCCACAAGCAATGAATTCCGGGATGAGCAATAATGGTATTGGAATGAGCGATGTACTTCGTATTCGAATGCAAATCAGGGAACTGGAAAGTTCAATTGAAACCTTGAAAGATCAATTGACTCCTGTTCAAATTAAATTCAATAAACTATTAAATAGAGAAATCCAGGCTCCGATAGCTATTCCTGAGAAGTTGGATGCAACTGCATTAATATGGGATAAAATGGTGGTTTTAGACAGCATAACTACTCATAATCCCATGCTTCAAATGTATGAATCTGAACTATCAGCCTTGGATCAGCAAGAGAAAATGGCACGTTTAGATGGGAGGCCTATGTTTGGGGCAGGAGTAAATTATATGCCTTTTCAGCCCAGACCTGAAGGAAATATGTTGATGGGTGGAAATGATATGATCATGCCAATGGTGACTATGACCTTGCCTATTTACAGGAAAAAAACTCAATCGAGAATTAAAGAAACAAACTACCTGAAAGAAGCAACGGTATTGAGGAAAGAAAGGGAAAGCAATATGCTAGCAATGGAGTGGTCTATGGCTATCCGTGATCTAGAAGATGCTAATCGAAAAGTCAAACTTTATCAGGAACAAACAGAACTGGCCAATCAAACACTCAATTTAGTATTAACCTCTTTTACCTCTAATGGAAAAGACTTTGAGGAAGTATTGGCTACTCAGCAAATTTTACTCGATTATCAATTGAAAGCCATATTGGCAATTGTACAACAACATAAAAGTTTAGCCTTACTGGAATCCTTGGGAACCGGTAATCTATCTGGCTTAAATGACTAAAACATGAAAAAGCTACTTGAAAATAAATGGATAAAAATAGCAGGGCTTATTCTTTTGGGAGTGGCCTTGGGTTGGTTGGTCAAGCCAAGCGGGGAAACTTCACAGGAAGCTGGGCATGATCATTTAGGAACTCTTACTGACCAATTATGGACATGCTCCATGCATCCCCAGATCAAATTGAACGAGCCAGGAGACTGCCCAATTTGTGGAATGGATTTGATTCCAGTTGCTTCTAATTCCTCCTCTGGAAATTCCAACCCAATAGCATTCGAAATGACTCCTGAGGCTATTGCCATGGCTAATGTAAGCACAACTATAGTGGGAGGAACAGATGCAAAAGGTGACCTTTTTCTTACAGGTAAAATTCAGGCAGATGAAAGAGAAAATGCAGCGATAACTGCAAAGTTTCCTGCAAGGATTGAAAAACTTTATGTCACATTTACAGGAGAGCAGGTTAGAGTTGGGCAAAGGCTGGCAAGTATTTATTCACCTGAACTATTGACCGCACAGCGGGAATTGATCGAGGCTGTAAAAACCAAGGCCTCTTTTCCTGAATTATACCAAGCGGCAAAAGAAAAATTGAAGCTCTGGAAACTGAATGAAGCCCAAATCTCAGAAATAGAAAAGTCAGGTCAAGTCAAAGATAAAATTGATATCCTTGCTGAATTTAGTGGTGTAGTAACCCAAAGAAATATTGCTGTGGGAGACTATGTTTCCACAGGACAAGTTCTATTCAATGTAGTGGATCTATCCAGACTTTGGGTGCTGATGGATGCTTATGAATCAGATCTCCCATTTATCAAGGTTGGAAATGAAGTCAATTTCAATGTTGCAGGTATCCCAGGCGAAAATTTTAAAGCCAAAGTCACATACATAGATCCGATGATCGACCCTAATACAAGGGCTGCTTCAATCAGAGCGGAGGTTTTGAATCGTCAAAGCAATCTTAAACCGGAGATGTTTGTCACAGCTAGAATTCAAAGTACTCAAAAAGGAAGTCAAGCCAAGCTTTCAATTCCCCGTACAGCTGTACTTTGGTCGGGAAAAAGATCAGTTGTTTACCTCAAAGTGCCTAATTCAGAAATTCCAACCTATGAAATGAGAGAAATCACCTTAGGCTCTCGGGTCGGAGATAATTATCAAATAGAATCCGGTTTACAAGCTGGAGAAGAAATCGTCACCAATGGTGTATTTGCCATTGATGCAGCAGCACAGCTTTCTGGAAACTTTAGTATGATGAATCGACCAGAAACCAGGTCTTTAGAAGTTTCTTCGGCCTTCCGTGATCAAATCACTCAAATTGCTGATGCTTACTTTAGAGTAAAAAATGGCTTGGTCTCCGACCAATTGAACCAGAGTCAAAAAGACTTGACTGAGGTAAAAAAAGCAGTCTCTCAAGTAGATATGAAGCTTGTAGAAGGTAAAGCCCATGATTCATGGATGAAAGTCCAGGCCCAGCTGAACGCGGCTGTTGGAAATATGGATAAGGCCTCATCGATAGATGAAGCAAGGAAAGGCTTTTCCACCCTATCTGAAGCTGTATTGGAAATGACTGAATTATTCGGATTGAATAAAGAGGCTGTCTATAAAGACTATTGTCCTATGGCATTTGGGAATCAGGGAGCTTTTTGGCTTTCTGAAAGAAAAGATATTACCAACCCCTACTTTGGAGCTTCCATGCTCACATGTGGCGAGGTCAAGCAAACCTACCTAAAAGGTCAAGCAGTCTTGGCCAAAGAACAATCGAAAACTACAATTTCAACATCTCATAATCATTAAATTAAAACTCATGACAAAAACAGGTTTATTTTCCCTAGCATTGGCTTTTGCCCTAATTTCTTGTTCTGGCTCGAAAACTGAAGAGTCTCAAGATTCAAGTGAAATGCAGGAAACTGAAATAAATCAAGCCACTTCAGTTTCTAATAATTCTGGAACTTCAGGAATTATTGATGCTTATTTAGCTGTAAAAGATGCACTTGTGGCAGACAACTCATCAGATGCTGCTGAAAAAAGCAAAGCTCTAACAGAAGCATTAAAAGCTTATGATATTGCTTCTTCTCAGGGAGAAGACATTGAAGAATTGGAGAGAGTCCAAACTGAAGCTGCTCAATTTGCTTCCAATATTGCATCGGATGATATTGCTGTACAAAGAGAAAGCTTCCAGGCATTAAGCGTATTGGTGAAGGACTTTATTAAAATTACAGGTGCAGATAGAACCCTTTATCATCAATATTGCCCTATGTACAAAAACAACACCGGTGGAATGTGGTTAAGTGCCTCCTCAGATATCAAAAACCCGCTTTTTGGTAGTTCAATGCTAAATTGTGGAGCTGTGGAAGATACTTTAACAGTGAACTTATAATTTCAAAGTGAGCCTATGGGCTCACTTTTTATTTCCTCCCAATATGATCCGATTAATTCTTTTCTCTTTAGCCTGCTTTCTTTATTCATTAGAAGCTTATTCCCAAACCAAAGTTTTGGAACCTTTAAAAGTATCTCAAATCCGAGGTATCAATGTTTTTGGAAAACCGGTAGATAATCAAACCAGATGCGTCCATTGGCATTCCGAATTGGATGTGATAGCTATCAAGTTTAAGTGTTGCGAGAAGTACTACCCCTGCTTTTCCTGTCATGAAGAAGAGGCCGACCATACTCATCAAGTGTGGCCTAAAAAAGAGTTTGACCAAAAAGCCATCCTATGTGGTGTTTGTGGAACAGAGTTGAGTATCAAAGATTATATGAACTCCAACAATACCTGTCCAAATTGCCAGGCAGCTTTTAACCCTGGATGTAGCAAGCATTATCATTTGTATTTCGAAACACCTGAGAATAAATAGACCATATCTATTTAAATTTCAATATTTTAAACTAACCTGATTAATCTTTTTATGGAACATTCTAACCATCAACATCACCAGGAAAACCACCATGATCATCATGCCCACATGATCAAGGATTTTAAAATTAGGTTTTGGATCTCACTAATTCTAACGATTCCAATTCTTCTTTTTTCAGATATGATTCAAGATTGGTTGAGCTTCAACATCCAATTTGAAGGAAAAGATTATGTAATATTTGGGCTTGCCAGTATTCTTTTTTTTTATGGCGGTTGGCCATTTCTCAAGGGGCTAAAAGAAGAGTTGTCAGATAAAAATCCCGGAATGATGACTTTAATAGCCCTTGCTATTACAGTAGCATATTTTTATAGCTCCGCTGTGGCTTTTGGCTTAGAAGGGATGGGCTTTTTTTGGGAACTGGCCACACTAATTGTCATCATGCTCCTTGGGCATTGGATGGAAATGCGCTCAATTATGGGTGCTTCCAAAGCTTTGGAAAAATTGGCGGATTTAATGCCCAACGAGGCTCATTTGATTGTCGATGGAGAAACAAAAGATATCTCTGCGGGCGAATTAAAAAAGGGGGATTTGATTTTGGTGAAAGCTAATGAAAAGATTCCTGCTGACGGTACCATTGAAGAGGGTGAAAGTCATCTTGATGAAAGTATGTTGACGGGTGAAAGTAAGCCGGTAAAGCGAGAGAAAGGAGACGAGGTCATAGGTGGATCAATCAACGGTAAACAATCTCTCAAAATCAAGATCTCCAAAACTGGTGAAGACTCCTACCTGAATCAGGTAATCAATATGGTCAAGGAGGCGCAGCAAAGTAAATCCAAGACACAAAATTTAGCTAATGTCGCAGCTAAATGGCTGACATTCATATCTATTGGTGCTGGAATTATTACTTTATCAGTTTGGCTTATTTTAGGAAAGGATTTTGACTTTTCCCTAGGCAGGATGGTAACTGTTATGGTCATCGCATGTCCTCATGCTTTGGGATTAGCCATTCCGTTGCTTGTTTCTATTTCCACTTCCCTATCAGCAGAAAAAGGGCTTTTGATTCGAAATCGAACTGCCTTTGAAAATGCAAGAAAAGTAAGTGCTATTGTATTTGATAAAACAGGAACTCTTACTGAGGGGAAATTTGGAGTAACTCGAATTCATATTTCAGGAGAATGGAAAAAAGATCAAATTTTGAAAATTGCTGCCTCTTTGGAATCCAGTTCTGAGCATCCAATCGCTCAAGGAGTCCTAGAAAAAGCTAAAGAGGAAAATATCACATTAAAGGAAGTCTCCAACTTTGAATCCATAACAGGTAAGGGAATTCAAGGAGACATCGATGGTAAAACCTATCAAGTAGTCAGTCCAGGTTATTTGGAAGAAAACTCAATCTCAATACCTCAGGAGACAGATTCTGATGAAGCAGAAACAATTGTTTTTCTCTTAGAAGAAAAGAAACTACTTGGTTTCATCGCATTGGCAGACAGCATTCGTGAAGAAAGTCATCAAGCTATAAAGACCCTAAGAGAAAAGGGAATTAAATTATATATGGCAACCGGTGATAATGAAAAAACTGCAAAAGCGGTAAGTGAACAACTAAAATTAGATGGGTATTACAGCGAAGTGCTTCCGGATGAAAAAGTAAAAGTCATTGAAGAATTACAGAAAAAAGGTGAATTTGTCGCTATGACGGGTGATGGTGTCAATGACGCCCCTGCTTTGGCCAAAGCTAATATAGGAATTGCTGTAGGTTCAGGAACAGACGTCGCTGTAGAGACAGCTGATATTATTTTGGTCAACAGCAATCCTCAAGATATAGCCAAATTAATTCTCTTTGGAAAGGCAACTTATAACAAGATGATTCAAAATCTAGGATGGGCAGTCGGATATAATGCAATTGCCTTACCCCTTGCCACAGGATTTATTCCAGGCTTGATGATTCAACCTGCTGTTGGAGCCGCATTGATGAGTTTAAGTACCATCATTTGCGCAGCGAACGCTCAACTATTACGAAGAAAAATATAACCAAACCCAACATATGAAATGCCCATGAGGAAAAATCTCACACAGGGGGATGATTATACGAGGCATTCCATCTGACCACTGAAAAACAAATTATAATCATATGAAAAACAGAATTCTATTATTCACCCTTTTTGCGGCAATTGCTTGCAGTCCAAAATCCTCCGATTCAAATGGAGAAATGAATCATGAAGACCATGCAAATCATGAAGCTCCGGCCGAGAAAGCTACTCCCTCCAAAAGCCCTAGGACTAGCGCTATGGCAATGATAGATGGCAACCATGTACACATAGATTACTCCTCTCCAAGCGTAAGAGGAAGACAAATATTTGGTGGACTAGTCGCTTACGGAGAAGTGTGGGTCACAGGAGCACATAAAGCCACCTCAATTCAATTCGACAAGCCTGTCAGCATTAATGGCAATGAAATTCCAGCCGGGAAATACGGAATCTTTACCATTCCCGGAGAAAATGAATGGACCATCATTCTAAATGAAAACTGGGATATGCACTTAGCTGATGACTATAGCCAAGAAAAAGACATTTTACGATTTACGGTCACACCCAAAGAGCTCGATCAACCTGTTGAATCTCTGACCTATTTTGTTCAGGAAACAGCTCCTGGCATGGGAGAAATTACGGTTAGCTGGAATACAACCCAAATCAAATTTGATTTCAAAAACAGCTAAATACTAACAAATTTTACTGAAGAGAAAACTCACCTATCACCCACCTATGAGAAAGAACAATCAGTACTTCGCCCGTAAAATCCATAGATTTTTAGGCGTATTTATAGGAATCCAGTTCCTATTGTGGACCATCAGTGGACTTTATTTCAGTTGGACTGATATTGATGAAATTCATGGTGATCATTTTCATCAGGAACATATGATGCATGAATCTCCAAGTAATTTGATCAACCCTTCAAGTCTGGACTCAACTTTACAAATCTCCTCTTTAGAACTTCGATTTGTCAATCATCAACCCTATTATTGGGTCAATGACAATGTCCTTTATCATGCTCAAAATGGCCTTAAAAAAGAGGAAATCACTGAAAAAGAAGCTCGGGAAATAGCTCAGATTTACATCAAAGGTAATCTTCAAATCAAGGAGGCTGAATATCTCACTGAGACAGGTTCACATCATGAATACCGAGGACGTCCTTTGCCTGCCTGGGCAATTCATTTTGAGCACCCTGAAAATTTAACAGCTTACATTGACGCTAAGAGCGGGAACTTTGAAAGAGTAAGACATAGAAGTTGGCGCTGGTTTGATTTCCTATGGATGTTTCATACCATGGATTATGCAGGCAGAGATGATTTCAATAATTTACTCTTAAGAGCATTTTCACTATTTGGTTTAGCTACAGTTTTTTCTGGCTTTACCTTGTTTTTTATGACCAGAAAAAAGAAGAAAAAACGAAGCTTGTTTTAAAACACAAAAGATGCTGTCTCATAAATCAGTTTAATGTCAGCCTGAGCGGAGTCGAAGGCCATTTTTATTGTAATTAAGCACATTTCGACTTCGCTCAATGTGACAAGTTTCACCTTTGAGACAGCATCTTATATTTAATCCAAAATGGTAAATCTTAATCCTAAAAACCCTCGAATTCCCTGATTGGGAGCAAACATATAAGTGGGGTCAAAGGTCAGCGCATTCGGATTATTTGGCGTTGGAATAACCGATCCATCTGATCCGAACTCAACTCCCCTATCAAAAGGGTCAAAGGCTCTGGCAATGCTATTGGCAGGCGGGGTAAAATTTAAGAGATTTTTAACTCCACCATAAACCTCCCATTTTTTGCCAATGGATTTAGTGAGTTGAATATTCTGTATACTCCACCAAGGAGAAAACTCAGGCCTGTCATCCAATTCCCCCAATAAGGGTAGGCGCATTGGACTATAGAGGTTTCCGGTATAGTCAATTTTCAAATCCAGAGGATAAATGGTATAACCAATATTCCATACAGTTGAAAACCTCTCTGATAAAAGCTGCCTTGTGCTGATTCCTTCTTCTGTAAAAGTCACATCCATCAGCGTGGCTCCAACACTTCCTTCCAAGCCACTTGGCATTGCAAAATTAGAATTTAATGAAACTCCCTTCGAAACCGCATGACCATCCAAATTGGCATAGATGATTTGGTTTGGATTGGTTTCGTAATCTGGAATGATCCTATTGGTGAAATAGGTATAGAATAGCGAAGCATCTAAACTGAGAAATGCCCCTTTGCTGCTGTAATATTTCTTGATGGCATTCGCATTGACATTCCAAGAACGTTCTGGCTGCAATTCCTCTTCAAATACCACTTCTCTGGCTCCGGTCAAAGCAGCATGATCTTCCGTAAATACATTAGCTACCCGAAAGCCATTTCCCGCTGATAATCTAAAAACCATCGTCTGATCAGCGGATGAAATTTTATAATTCAGGCGAGGACTGAAAATGGCTCCATGAATGGAATTATAATCTGCTCTTGCCCCTAAGAGTAAACTTTGACTAGTAGTCAATTTGATCTCGTCTTGAACAAATACTCCGGGTAAGTGAATGATTGAAGGTTGATTTAAATCCAACTCTACCGAAGAGGTTGCTGGAGTATTATCATCGTATTTAGTATATCTATAAGCCAAACCGGAGAGCAATTGATGATTTCCTAAATTTTCAGCCCAAGTCAATTGTCCAAAAGCGATGGTTTGATCTGCGATGTAAATGACATCACCGTACACAGAGTTTTGATTATGCCCGTTTGCTGAAAATTGAAAATTCAACTTTTCACTGCCCGGAAGTTCATAATTCCCAAAAACCTCCCAGCGACTGGTGTAAATACTCTCTCCGTAAATTTCATCTCCTCCGCGGTTAGCAGAAGTCCAATTCATCTGGCCACCCCATCTATCCTCATACAAATAGCGAAGCCCTAGATTCAGGGCTTTTTTACTAGCCCTATCCACAGTCATTTTTTGAAAAACCGATATCCGCTTTGCAAGGGTCAAATCCGTCATGCCATCTCCATTATTATCGATGGGATTATCATAATAAAAAGCATTAATTCCTGTCAAAGACTTTACGGACCTTCCCCACTTGGAACGAATACCTAGATCCAAATTATACTCTCCCCATCCAGTGCCAAAAGCATCTATTCCTACTTTGGGTGCTAAGTCAGGATTTTTAGTAATGATATTGATCAAGCCACCAACTGCCTCCGAACCATACAAAGTAGATGCAGGTCCTTTAACCACTTCAATTCGATCGATTAAAGACTGAGGGATTCCTGTCAGACCATAAACAGTTGACAAACCAGAGACAATAGGCATTCCATCAATCAATACCATAGTGTAGGGCCCCTCCAAACCATTAATATGGATGTCCCCTGTATTACAAATGTTACAATTGATTTGAGGTCTTACTCCGTTAATATTCTGTAAGGATTCAAATAAGGATGGGGTTGGATTGGCTTTAAAAAAGCCCTCCTTATAAACCTCCACCGGAACAGGGCTATTTAGCCTAGAGACTTCCTGTAAAGTTCCACTGACTACCACCTCATCCAAACTTGAATCCAAAGATTCCATTTCAACAATCATATCACCCTCGTATGGAATCTCTACCTCAGTGATATATCTTCTAAATCCTAAAAGGGAAACCTCGACTTTTAGCCGCCCTTTCTGTAATCCAAAAATCTGGAAATGCCCATCGGCTTCTGAAACTGCACCTTTCCCAGAATCGGGTAAAAATATAGTGGCAAACTCCACAGCCTTTCCCCCTGAAAGTACCCTACCCTTTAAGCTATGTTGCCCTTGGGCAGTATCATTCAAAAGATAACAAAATGAAAGAGTAAGCAGTAAGCGAGTGATCATAGTTTCTTGTAAATAAATAAGATTAAAGAGCTAACTATTTTAATTAGAATTACAAAATTACAATGTTAGAGTTATCTAACAAATTTATTCTATCAATTTTTTTCACATATTTGAGTACTCAAATTTTAATTATGGCCTCAACCACGGAAGAAAATTATCTCAAAGCCCTTTTTAATCTGTCGAATGAGCAAGGGGAAGTCAATATTTCTGACCTGGCGAACCAACTTCAGGTTAGCATGCCTACTGCCAACTCCATGGTCAAAAATTTGCAAAAGACCGGACTATGTGTTTACGAGAAATACAAACCAGTCATACTGACGTCTAAAGGGAAAAAAGAGGCTGCTTTGATTATCCGAAAGCACCGATTGACAGAAATGTTTCTAGTGACTAAAATGGGCTTTGGATGGGAAGAGGTACATGAAATCGCTGAGCAGGTGGAGCATATTCATGCCCCTAAATTTTTTGAAAGGATGGATGAAATGATGGGATTTCCAACGGTGGATCCTCATGGATCTCCTATTCCAGATAAACAAGGAAGAATTCAAGACTTAAGATTCAAAAACCTTTCAGAAGCTAAAGCGGGACAGGAAGTAATTTTAGCTGCTTTGGCAGATTCCAGCACAGAATTTTTGGAGTATCTCAATAGCCGAAACTTGACTTTGGGAACAGAATTAAAGGTGATTTCAAAGGAAGCTTTTGATCAAAGTATGGTCATCAGTTACGGAGATGTTGAAAAGGAAACTCTCAGTCAAAAAGTATGTGAAAAACTCTTGGTAAAAACCTTTGGGTCAGAAGAATAGAGTTTAATAGTCTTTGGTCCAACCCCTACCGGCTTTTTTCTCGGATCTGGCTTTTTTTTCCTTAATTCTCTTTTCTACTGCTGCTTTGGTGGGTTTGGTTGCTTTCCTGATTTTTCTTTTTTCAAATGCCTTTCTAAGCAAATCGTAAAACTTTTTTACTACCAATTCCTTATTCTGAATCTGAGAGCGTTTTTCTTGACTTTGCAGCTGTAACTTACCCTCTAGATCTATCTTGTTTTTGAATTTTTGAGAAAGTTTTTCTTTTTCTTCCTCAGATAAAACGGTAGAGTTTTGTACATCAAAATACAATTGAACTTTACTTTCAACTTTATTTACATGTTGTCCTCCCGGACCTGAACTTCTGGCTGTCTGAAAGTCCAATTCCTTCAAAAATTCTCCCTCTGCAATTCTTTTTTCAAGTGATTTCATTTTGCCTTTTTAGATACCCGTAATCTCTCTGAACTTCACGCTTTGACGCTGACTTAAGTCAATTTCATGACCTGATTTCAATTTTATCAACAAGGTACTGTTGAAGTAGGGTTCAATTTTCTGAATAAAATCCATATTAAATATGTACTGACGATTTGCCCGAAAGAATAGATCTGTAGGAAGTCTGGATTCCAAATAGCTTAAAGATTTATGTAAAAGTGGCTTTTGGTTTTCATAATGAACCCGCACATAATTCCCCACGCTTTCCAATAAAAATATTTTATATACCGGTACGAAATGACAAGAATCTCCATCCTTGATGAAAATCTTCTTTTCTGGAGAAAGCCTTTCTTCTGTACTCTCCACATCTGATTCTCTGGACAAAAAGCGATTGACAGCTTCTTTTAACCGTATGGGATTAAGGGGTTTCAGTAAATAATCCAAAGCGTTAATTTCAAAAGCTTTGATGGCGTATTGATCATAGGCTGTTACAAAAATGACAGAGTTTACCTCATCCAATTGCTCGAGAAACTGAAAGCCATCCATTCCAGGCATATTGATATCCAAGAAAATCAAGTCCGGTTTTAGTTCATTGCATTGAATAATTGCCTCCTGAACACGATCAGATTTACCGATTATTTCCAATTCCGGAAAAGGTTGAAGTAGTACCTGTAACTCCTTTAGAGCCAAATTTTCATCATCCACAAGGAAAACCCGCTTTTTCATGTTAATTGATTGGTAGATTGATAATAGCCCGAACTTCATTGGAAGAGTTACTGTCGAGCATGAATTTTGAATTCTCCCCAAAAAGAGATTCTAATCTTTTTTGAACGTTTTGAAGGCCGATTCCCAAGTTGAAAGTATCATTCAACTGCCCTGAGTTTGTCACCTCGACAATTAAATTTTTTCCTCTTTTTTTGCTGGATACATGGATAGCCCCCCCATCAGGAAGCTTCGTAATCCCATGTTTGATCGCGTTTTCAGCTAAGGTTAAAACCATGGCCGGAGGCACTTTCAAATCCAAGGTTTCCTCTTCCAGCTGAATATGAACATCCAATCTTTTTCCAAATCGGATTTGCTCCAGCAAAAGATACTTTTCTACCTCCTTCATTTCATCATTCAAAGCTATTAAAGGAGCTTTCTCATAATTCAGAGAGAATCTCAGCAATTCCGAAAGCTTGATTATCGCATCTCTTGCCTTCTCCTGATCAATTAAAACCAAGGCCTTGATACTATTGAGAGAATTGAATAAAAAATGAGGATTCAATTGATTTTTCAAGAGTTCCAACTCAGAAGTTTTGGCCAAATTCTCCAGCAAAAGCTTTTGCTCGGTCACCTCTTGCGTGTGCTTCATGATATGGAAAAGATAATAGATAATCACCCAACCCATCACGTAGCGTCCCAAATTCATGAGTTGTCCAAAGTAGCTGATAATAAACTGAGAGTTAAGCCCCTCAAAATCAGAACTCATGATTAAAGGGAGATACAATAAAGCCGTCATGATGAATGTAATCCCAAAAACATCCACTAACCCTTTCACCCAGATTCTGGAAAGTTTCTTTTGAAATTGAGATTTAGGGATAAAATAGGTTTTGTAAAAATGAGATACAGTCAATCCTAGAAATGACATGATCAAAAACTGCATCACATATTCCCAAATAAACTCTCCGACAATAAAGAAGGTATAATTGATGGTTTCAATAAAAACAATGGAACTCCAGCCAAGCACCTGTAGAACCCAGTAAAGATGTTTTTCAGATATTTTTCCCTGAAACCCCATTGTTTTGAAATAGCAATTAATTAACTGGTGAAAGCGTATAGCCAGCTTCTTTCAAAAGATTCAAGACTCCTTTTTGACCAGCCAAATGGCCTGCCCCTACTGCAAAAAAGGTAGATTTTTCTCCCATTTTTTTCTCCATTTCCGGGATCCATTTTTCATTTCTTTGATCCAAAAGCACTTCTGAAAAATTACCGGTCATTGAATTTTCCCTGATGGTTTGGTACAACTTATCCAAGTCCTGATCAACATAAGCCTCAACCATAGTCTGAAACTCTTTCATGGACTCATCTGTGGTTACCATTTTCCCAAGCTCTTCCAACTGAACATTCAAAGGAATCTGATCAAAAATTCCTACTTGGAATGCTACATCTTCCAAACCTAGAATTTCTTTTCCTTGCTGCTGAGCCATCTGCGTAAAAAAGAACTCATAACTCTCCATTTGATCACAAGGCAATTGCTTCATCAAGACCATTGAAGTCAATACAAAGGGCTTCAGTATTCCCATTTGTGCCAATCCTGCCCCATAATTTTGAGTTAAAAACTCATCCAAAGCCTTGGATTGTTCCTCTTTCATTTCTCCTTGGATATTTTTCATTCCAGAATTGATAGATACCGCCTGCATCTTTTGCTGCAGTTCTGGATCATCCATATCCAATTCTAAAACCAACTGTTCAGTACCAGTGAAAGCACCCTTAATTTCCTCATTCATCAAAAATTGATCAGGACAAATCATGTGAATGGTACCAAATACATAGGAATCTTTTTCTAATCCATTCCCGCTAATCTTCCAAAGAAGACTTTTCTCTGTTTGTGCTTGCAGCTGAAACACAAAACCTATGCAAAAAAGCAAGGTTAATCTTAAAATGTTACAATAGTTCTTTTTCATGATCTAAATGATTAATAAAACAAATATGAATATTGCCGAGCTTGAAAAAATACTTAATTCCTTCAATGCAGAAATTTAGCGATAAATGCAGTTTTCTTTTTTTATTTTTTTAGGTTATGCTTGCTTTCTTTTCAAAGAAAGGTTTATATTTAATCCTTAGTTTCTTGTTTTTAGGCCTTTAAAGCTCTTCTGTTAAATATTTCAATTGAAATACTCGTATATACGAATCTATTTTGTTAATTTGAAACAATAGCTTCAAACCTAATTTAACCTGCAAACGACCATGAAGAACAGAAGAGACTTTCTTATTAAATCCACTTTAGGAGCCGCTGGCTTAGCCTTAGCTCCTGCTTGGCTACAGGGAGCCCCCTCGATCATCAAAAATTACAATAAACCGGATAGTCAGATTAATGGAGTTCAGATTGGATGCATTACCTATTCATTCCGATCACTTCCTGACCAAAGTGCCGAAGCAACCCTGAAATATATAACAGACTCAGGTTTAAGTGCTGTTGAACTAATGGGAGATCCAGCGGAATCATTTGCAGGTATGCCTTCCCCTACATTTGACAGGATGAAAGCATGGCAATTGGGTGGAAGAGAAAGAAGAGGAGAAACTCTCTCAGACAATGATAAGAATGAATTGGCAGAAATCAGAAAAGCTGCTGAAGCATATTCTCAGGAAGTTGCACAATGGAGAGCGAATGCCTCTATGAAGCCTTTCGAACAATTGAGAAAAATGTACAAAGACGCTGGTGTGAGTATCTATGCTTTCAAACCAAGCGCATTTGGAATGAATAATACGGATGCTGAAATCGCTTATGGAATGAAAGCAGCCAAAGCTCTCGGAGCCAGTCATGTAACCTTAGAGCATCCCTCAAATGATGCCCATACCTTGAAATTGGGTAAAATGGGTGAACAGTTTGGTATGGCAGTTGCCTATCATGGACACGAACAACAAACCTTTGACTTTTGGGATACAGCCTTGGCTCAAAGCCCAAAAAATGCACTGAATTTGGATATGGGACATTATATCGCAGCAGGGCACAAAGATTTACTTCAATTGATTGAAAAACAGCAGAAGAATATCCTCAGCATGCATACCAAAGATCGTCAGAGGCCTGAAAATGGCAAAGGAAACGTGGTATGGGGAAGCGGAGACACTCCTATAGGAGATGTACTCAAACTCATGCAAAAAAATAAATACAAGTTCCCAGCAACTATAGAACTGGAATATCAGGTACCGGAAGGATCTAATCCAGTAGCTGAAGTGCAAAAATGCCTGGAATTTTGTAGAAAGAGCCTGGCCTGATTAGGAAAGGATGCTTAACACGACCGCGGCGGGGAGAAATCTCTGCCGCTTATTTTTTGAATAAATCTCCAAGATTCTTCAGACGGACCAAAGCCTCTTCCAAATCTGAATTTTCTTTGGCAAAACAAAAGCGAATGATCTTGTCATCTTTTTGATATTGATAAAAAGAGGATACAGGAATGCAGGCTACTTTCAATTCCTTGGTCATTTTCTCTGCTAGCTCTCTGTCCCCAATTTTTGAAAGATGTCCATAGCTGGCTGTTTGGAAAAAACTTCCTTGGGTAGCCTGAAACTCTAAGCCTGTTTCTTTCAAGCCAGTTAAGAATAAATCCCTCTTTTCTTGATAAAAACCAGGAATCGACTCATATCGCTCAGGTTTTTCCAGATATTCCGCAAGAGCATATTGTAAAAAAGTAACCGAGCTGAAAGTTACATATTGATGGATTTTCCGAAATTCTTCCGTTAGCTTTTCAGGAGCGATACAGTAGCCCAATTTCCATCCCGTTACATGAAAAGTCTTTCCAAAAGACCCACACACAAAGGATTTTTGTCTCAATTCCTCATGTCCAACTAAAGAAAGATGGGGCCGGCCATCAAATGTGATATGTTCATATACCTCATCACTGACCACATAGATATTCCTTTCTCTGACTAATTCGGCCAATTGATCCAAATCATCTTGAGTCCATGCATATCCGCTTGGATTATGAGGACTATTGATGACAATCAATTTAGTCTTAAAGGTGATGGAGTTTTTCACCCTTTCCCAGTCAACCGAAAAATCACTTGAATTCAATGGAACTCGAATTGGAATACCTCCACTCAATAATATAGCTGGCTCATAACTATCATAGGCGGGCTCCAGTATAATCGCCTCATCACCAGGATGTATCATCGCAGTAATTGAAGAAAAAATTGCTTCGGTCGCCCCTGAAACTATGCTTACTTCTGTTTCAGGATTCACCTTGGCACCATAGCACCTTAGCGTTTTTTCCGCCATTTTTTCCCTTAAAGAAGGAATCCCACTCATGGGTGCATATTGATTATATCCGGCTTTGGTATACTTGGCCACCATATCCAATAATTCAGGATCGGCACCAAAGCCCGGAAAGCCTTGGGATAAATTAATTGCTCCTTCCTCCTGAGCCATTTTAGACATGATTGTAAAAATAGTCGTCCCGATGTGGGGCAATTTTGAGCGCATATTTCTAAAATTTTGACTCTTACAAGTAATCAATTTTAATTTGAAAAAAGGAGAATTTAACCTTATTTCCTTGACCTAGATTCGGAGTGAAAGCTGAAAAAGCTAAATCAATTATTATCTTGATAAGAAAAAGAATGCTCAATTTTGAAAGTCGGCTAGGTAAATTTGATTTCAATCATTGGCACTATCATTTTCCGGTTCCAGATGTAATTGCCGCGCAGATGATGGATAAAAATCACAGAAGAGTGTTGGTCAAAATAAATGGAAGCCAACCTTTTCATATGGCCTTGATGAAAGCAAAAGAATGCTGGTATATCCTTATCAATCAAGAGCTCCGCAAAAAACTTGATTTGGATGAGAACAAAAAGGCAACTATCCAAATGGAGCGGGACTTGAGTGAATATGGACACGAAGTTCCTGAGGAATTTTTGGTATTGATGGATCAGGATGAAGAAGGCAGTGCTTTCTTTAAATCACTTACTCCCGGGAAACAAAGATCACTGATTTACTTGGTGACTAAAGTTAAAAATCCGGAAAGTAGAATGAAAAAATCCCTTGCAATTATGCATCATCTGAAATTAGCCAAAGGGCAATTGGATTTTAAGCAATTAAACGAGTGGATCAAATATTATAATAATCTTTAATTTCATGGCAGAAAAGGCAAAAAACAAGGTATTCATTGCTACAAGCATGGATGGCTTTATTGCGGATAAAAACGGCGGAATAGACTTTTTGGAATCAGTTCCGGAACTCAACACAGTCGATTCAGGCTATGCAGCATTCATGCAAAGCGTGGATGCACTTGTAATGGGAAGGCATACTTTTGAAACAGTATTGGGTTTTGACATTCCTTGGCCATACGAAAAGCCTGTTTATGTCATGAGTACCACGCTCAAACAAATTCCAAAAGAGCTACAAGACAAAGTTTTTCTGGTCCAAGGAAATTTGAAGGATGTCCTTAAGGATATTCATTCGAATGGTCACTTGAGTTTATACATCGATGGGGGTAAAACTATTCAAAGTTTTCTCAAAGAAGACCTAATCGATGAAATAATAATAACCCAAATTCCTGTGATTTTGGGAGAAGGAATCTCATTATTCGGACCTCTTGATCAAATGCTAAAATTCCAATGTATCTCCAGCCAAATTTTCGTAGAAAAAGTACCTCAGCTACATTATATTAGGTCACATGAAAAATAAAAAAGAGGGCCAAAACCCTCTTTTATTGATCAATGCTTTACTTCTTATTCAAACCCATTTTGGCCTTTCTGGTCTGACGATTGGCCTCTTTTTTGGGTCTGCTTGCTCCGAAAGTTCCACGATTGATTTTTCCTCGTCTAGATTTCAAATCTCCTTTTCCCATAATTTTCAGGTTTAAGTTAAAAGATACTCAAAGTTAAAAAACAGCGCTTAGGATGTCAATTTGGGGATTAATGAATCTTTTCCTGTTTTCTTTCTTAATTTAGAATATGGAAAAAGCCAAAATTCAGATCAACTGTGATTTAGGTGAAGGGGTAGAAAATGAAGCCCAAATCATTCCCTTGATTGATGCAGCCAGCATAGCCTGCGGAGGGCATTTTGGGGACCAGAGTACCATTGCCCACACACTTTCTCTCTGTGAAAAATTCGGGAAAGCAGCAGGTGCACATCCCTCCTATCCTGATCTGGAAAATTTCGGCAGGAAATCCATGGATATTTCTGATGAATATCTAATCGATGCCTTAGCCAGTCAATTGGAATTATTCGAATCCGTAAGGCAAAATACCCGACTTGAATTAGATCATATCAAGTTTCATGGAGCTTTGTATAATGATGCAGCCAAAGATTCCAGATTAGCGGAATTACTTTGCCACTTTTTGATCGAAAACCTTCCTGAAACCACCGTCTTTGTTCCACCGGGTTCAGAGATGGAAAAGGCAGCAAAATTGGCTGGATTGGCTATCAAAAGAGAAATTTTCGGCGACCGTACTTATGGGGAAGATCTAAAATTAAGGCCTAGATCAGAGGCAGACTCTCTTTTAACAAAGTATGATTCTGTTGAAAAACACTTAGAACCCATATTGAACTCAGGCAAAATCCAAACGGTCAATGGAACCATGATTTCGGTTCCTGCTGATACCCTTTGTTTTCACGGAGATAACCCCGGATTATTGAATTTTTTACCGAAAATCAGGAAGAAATGGTGGAATTGACTCCTTCAGTTTTTCAAATTGGTCCTCAATACACCGAAATAAAATGGTCCGAACAAGTAAGTGATTCTCTTCTAATTAAAAGATTATCATTGGAAAAATCCCTGCAGAATGAACTGGGAAATGAAATAAATGATTTGAGGGTAGCCTATCAATCAATTGTCGTTAAGTGGAAAAATCAATTTCCTGAAGATCAGTTTCAAAAGCTGATTAAAACTACCTCCGCTCAAACAGCTACTCTTTCAGATACGGTTTGGAAAATTCCCGTATGTTACGGAGGCCAATTTGGAAAAGACCTTCTCAATTTGGCTTCAGAAAAAAAAATGTCAGAGGAGGAAATTGTTCAACTGCATAGTCAGACCAATTATAGGATTTTCTTCTATGGTTTTTTACCTGGGTTTATGTATCTCTCAGGTTTAGACCCCATACTTTCTACTCCCAGAAAATCCATACCAGACCGCAGCATTCTTTCAGGCTCTGTGGCCATTGGAGGAGATCAAACAGGTGTTTATCCCCTGGAATCCCCCGGTGGCTGGCATATCATAGGAAGGAGCCCTATTCCTTTTTTTACTCCCTCTTCTATCCCACCAGTTTGGGGAAAAGCAGGTGACCTGATTCAGTTTACTCCTATTTCTGAATCGGAATATGAGCGGTTAAAGCGAAACCCAAAACTCCCAGAACAGCTATGATCAAGGACATAGCTTATTTGAACCTTATTCAAACAGGCCCAGGGACAAAAATCAGGGATTTAGGAAGAACTGGCTTAGCCCAATTTGGAGTGCCACAATCAGGTCCTGGAGACTTGGAAGCTTTTTTATGGAATAATCATTTACTAAAAAACTCACCTGGAGACGCCCAAATGGAAATCCAACAACCTGGATTGAAATTACAGTTTGAGCAAGCCTGCCAAATTTGTATTTCGGGTGCTTCATCTACCATCAAGCTCAATGGGAAAAATATAGCCTGTAACGGAGTTATAGAGATTCAAGAAGGTGATCTTTTAGAAATAGGAAAATTTCTGCGCGGTTCTTTAATTTATTTGGGAATTCGGGGAGGATTTCAAACCCAAGAGATCTTAGGTTCCAGAACTCAACTAAACGGCATCACAGATGCTGCATCTATTACAAAAGGAGCAAAAATCCCATTTTTCACCAACCTCTCAGACCCGATAAAAACTACTTATTCACATCCTAAATGGGATAATAGCTATTTGGAAAAAGAAGAAATCAGGGTTTACCCTGGTCCGGAGTGGTACTTATTGGATCCCACCGCACAAAAGATGCTTCTATCCAGGGATTTCCATATTTCAAATATGAAAAATACGATGGCAATCCAACTGGAAGAATTGGTCTCCAATCAAATCTCAGATATTCTAACTGCTCCTGTTTATCCAGGGACTATTCAATTGACATCGGGTGGAAAACTATTGGTGCTGCAGCAAGATGCGCAAGTAACAGGAGGCTATCCAAGAGTTTTACAAATTGATGAAAAGGACCTGAGAGTTATAGCTCAAAAGGCTCCGGGTCAAAAAATTCGTTTCCAGCTAGTTTCCGAAGATTAAATTTTGAGCCCACCCAGAAAAAAATCAACATCACTTCTTAATAAATTACTCTTGAAATTTGAGTGATGCCCTCCGACCTGTTAAATTACAGTTTTTACCATTAACCCTAAGACCACATGGATACCCTGTTGAAAGACAAAATTATCGCCCAAGGAATGGATCCTGATACAGTAGCGGAGCAAATTTCAAACTTTAAGGATGGTTTTCCTTATTTGAAAATAACAGGCCCAGCAACTCCTCAGGATGGCATTCAGGTGCTTTCGGATGATCAATTGAAGCATTTTGTAGAAACTTATCCCAAAAAAGCGGCATCTATAGAAGTAGTGAAGTTTGTTCCAGCTTCAGGCGCTGCATCCAGGATGTTTAAAGATCTCTTCTCCTTTTTGGATGGAGATGGTGACTTGAGCAAATCGGCTTTTGTACAGAAGTTCATAGACAAAATCGAAAAATTCGCTTTCTATGATGATTTGAATGCGACATTGAAAGAAAAGAATACTTCGATTGCCGATTGTCTCGATAGAAAGGATTATAAAGAAATAGTAGGTACTCTTTTGGAAGACTCTGGACTAGGTTATGGAAACCTTCCCAAAGGCCTTTTAAAATTTCACCAATACGAATCTGAAGCAAGGACACCTGCCTATGAGCACTTGTTCGAAGGCTCACAGTATGCAGTGGGAAAAGGTAAACTTGTCAAAATTCACTTTACCGTTTCACCGGAACATGAAGAAAAATTCAGAAAAGAAATAGGAAGCATCGTTCCAAAATTGGAGTCCAAAACAGGTCTTAAATACGAGGTAACTTATTCACAGCAGAAAAAATCAACTGACACCATTGCCGTCTCGATGGATAATGAGCCATTCCTTGAAGAAGATGGATCTATTTTGTTTCGTCCAGCCGGACATGGTGCTTTGTTGGAAAATCTAAATGATATTTCTGCTGACTTAATTTTCATCAAAAATATTGACAATGTAGTTCCTGACCGACTTAAACCAGATACAAAAACCTATAAAATGGCCATTGGAGGGCTATTGCTGGAAATTCAGGAGAAAGTTTTTGAAGCTTTAAAAGAATTGAGTCAGGAGATATCGGATGAGTCACTGAAAAAGGCAAAAAATGTCTTTACTGAAGTATTAGGAGCAAAGCTTCCAAATGAGTTTGAAAACCAACCTTTGATGGAAAGAGCCAATTTTCTGAAAGGAAAGCTCAATCGACCGATCCGTGTCTGTGGCATGGTGAAAAATACTGGAGAACCTGGAGGAGGACCTTTTTGGGTGATGGAAAAAGATGGCAGTCAGTCCCTTCAAATCCTCGAAACAGCCCAAATCGATCTTTCTGACCCTGAGTCAAAAAAACATTTTCAGGCTGCTACCCATTTCAATCCGGTAGATTTGGTTTGTGGCACCCGTAATTTCAAAGGAGAAGAATTTGATCTTTTGAAATACAGAGACATGAAAACCGGATTCATTACAGAGAAATCAAAAAGCGGTAGAGAACTCAAGGCTTTGGAATTACCTGGTTTATGGAACGGTGCAATGGCAGGCTGGAATACCTTGTTCGTTGAAGTTCCTTTGATCACTTTCAACCCGGTGAAAACAGTCAATGATCTACTCAGAGATGAACACCAATAAAGGCTGAAGTTTGAAGTTAGAAAGCTGAAAAATTTCAGCTTTCTAACTTTATCTTTCATACTTCCCTTAGTCCCGTTTTCCCTCGTACAAATCGTATTTCAGCAATCTACAGTCGATTGTACCATTCCAAAATTCAATTCTTCGGCTGGCTTTTAGTCCTACTTTTTTGGCCAATTCAAGGTTTCCGGTAAAAATATAACCACGATACCCCGCGCATTTTTGTTTCATGAAATCTCCTATCCTGCGGTAGGTTTGCTCCAATTCCGTCTCCTCTCCCAGCCTTTCTCCATATTCGGGATTAAACATGATCACGCCTCTTGGCTTCTCTGGAATCTCAGTTTCCGCAAAATCACAAACCTGAAAATCAATCATATGATCCACTCCGGCAGTCATGGCATTTTCTTTCGCAAATGAAATAGCTTGTAATGAGATATCAGATGCTATAATCTTGACTTCAGGAACCTCCACTATTTTGGCCTCCAACTTCTTTATTTTAGCTTGATAGGCAGACTCATCATAACCCAGAATTGACATAAAGGCATAATGGGATCTATATAAACCTGGAAATCTTTTTGTAGCCATCAGTGCTGCTTCTATGGCCAAAGTACCTGAACCGCACATGGGATTGATAAAAGGTACTCTCGTATTCCATTCGGTAGCATAAATGGTAGCCGCTGCCAAATCCTCCATCATAGGAGCTTTGCCTGGAATTTTTCTATATCCATGCTTGGCCAGCGTGTCTCCAGAGGTATTAATGTATAAGGTGGCTTGCGTATCCTTCCAGAACATCTGAAAAACGGCCCCGCTAAATTCTGAGCCAGAATCAGGTCTCCTTCCAAATTTTTCTCTGAAACGATCTACAATAGCATCTTTAATTTTCACATTGACAATCAAAGGGGTAGTGACACTTTCATTGTCTGCCACTGAATTAATAGAAAAATAGCCATCCACATCCAGATAATCCTCCCAGGTGATAGCTTTTACTCTGCGATAAATATCATCCGCATGACGCAGATAAAAAGACTTGATTTCGAAGAGTACGTGAGAGGCTGTTCTGAGATGAAGATTCAAATCCATGCAATCTTCCATACTGGCAATAAGTTCTATCCCTGTCCTTTGTACAGATTCAGGAACAAAACCTAACTCTCTTACTTCCTTTTCCAAGTAGGTCACCGATCGGTCCTTGCAAGTAATAAAGACCTTTCTTCTTTCATTAAAATCAAGCATGCACAAAAGTAGGGATTTCAGGCCAAAGGATCTTCGAAGATTTTTGCTAGCTGCTCATGTAAAATCAAAGGTAAAACTCGCAAACGATTGCGTAACTTACATCATGCTCAACTTGTACCTAAGCCTCGAAATTTTCAATTTAGAATGTATAAACAAGACTTTGTATGAATATAAAATCAATTTACATCCTTGCCCTTCTCGGTAGTATTTTCCTTTTTTCATGTTCTTCCGGTGAAAAAGAAAACGCGGATGGATGGAAAAACCTATTTAATGGAGAAGATTTAAGCGGTTGGAAGGCAGTAGCCGGAACAGCCACTTTTGCTGTAGAAAATGGCGAAATCATTGGAACCGCAGTTGCTGGCTCTCCCAATACATTTTTAATCACTGAAGATACATTCGGGGATTTTATTCTGGAGCTAGAGCTTAAGGTAGAGCATGTTTCTTCTAATTCCGGAGTAATGGCCAGAGGACAATTTGATCCCAATGGAAGGGACGGAAAAGGATTGGTTTACGGTTACCAAATTGAGGCTGACCCAACCGAGCGAGCTTGGTCAGCTGGTATATATGATGAAGCCAGAAGAGGCTGGCTATATCCTTTGGAGCTCAATCCTGAAGCAAAATCAGCTTTCAAATTAGGTGAATACAATCAATATAGAATTGAAGTAATTGGAGATGAAATCAAAACCTGGTTGAATGGACAGGAAGTTGCTTATGTCGTAGATGACATGGACAAAATGGGTTTTATTGGTCTTCAGGTTCATAGTATCCAAAAGCCAGAAGATGCAGGTCGAAAAACCTATTTCAGAAATGTAAGGATCAAAACAGAAAACTTAGATCCTCAACCTTTCAACAAAGACATTTTCGTGGTCAATAACCGTTTGAATGAATTGACAGATTATGAAAAAACTCAGGGTTGGAGACTTTTATTTAATGGTCAAAACTCAGAAGGATGGGTTGGAGCCTATAAAGACAGCTTCCCTGATTTCGGTTGGTCTGTTACAGATGGAATATTGACCATTGCAGCCTCAGGTGGCGGAGAATCCACAAATGCTGGAGATATTGTAACCACAGAGGAATTCAGTGCTTTTGACTTAGCTTTTGATTTTAAGTTAACGGAAGGAGCCAATAGCGGTATGAAATATTTTGTCACTTTGAAAGAAGAAAATTCAGGTTCAGCGATTGGCTTGGAATATCAGATTTTGGATGATGAAAGACATCCAGACGCCAAAATGGGAAGAGAAGGTAACAGAACCTTAGCTTCCTTGTATGATTTGATCAAAGCAGAAAAACAGCCTAGATTTTTGAAACCAATCGGAGAATGGAATAAGGGTAGAATAGTCGTGCATCCTGATAATAAAGTGGAACATTATCTAAATGGAATTAAAGTAGTTGAATATGTCAGGGGTTCCCAAGAGTACAAAGACCTAGTGGCAATCAGTAAGTATAAAATCTGGGAAAACTTTGGCGAGGCAGAGCAGGGCCATATCCTTTTGCAGGATCATGGTGATGAAGTCAGCTTTAAAAATATCAAAATAAAAACATTGAACTAAGACCCAATAACCATGAGCAAGCAAAATAGAAGAGAGTTTATCAAAAAAAGTACGGCAGCCACCCTAGGCTTATCGGCTTTAGGAGCTGTGGGCTTTTCAGCCAAATCCTATGGTAGAATCATTGGTGCCAATGAACGATTGAATGTAGCTATAGCAGGTTTGGGAAGGAGATTGGGAGCTTTTTACGAGCCAATCGCTTTAGAATCCAGCAATGTGAATTTGCTTTACCTCTGTGATGTAATGCAAAGCCAAATGACCAAAGCAGCAGGCAATTTTTCCAAGCATATTTCTTATCAGCCCAAATTGGAAGGGAACATCATGAAGGTTTTGGAGGACAAGGACTTGGATGTTTTGATTAATGCTACTCCGGATCATTGGCATGCACCGGGAACTTGGCTTGCAATGGAAAGAGGAAAACACGTATATGTAGAAAAGCCTTGCTCCCATAATCCAAAAGAAGGAGAACTGTTGATCGCTTTACAGAAGAAATACAATAAGGTAGTTCAAATGGGAAATCAGCAACGCTCAGCTCCTGAAAGTAGAGAAATCATTGCCGCCATTCATAATGGAGCAATCGGTAAAGCTTATAAAGCAGTTGCCTTTTACAGTAATCAGCGTGGAAGAGTAGTCAACCCCTCTCCTGCTCCAGTGCCAGAAGGTTTGGATTGGGACATGTTTCAAGGTCCCGCTCCAAGGAGAGCATACACTCATGACACTTGGGATTACAATTGGCACTGGTATGGTTGGGATTATGGCACTGCAGAGACAGGCAATAATGCTACTCATGAATTAGATGTGGCAAGGTGGGCTTTGCAAGTAGATTATCCTTCACAGGTCATGGTTGATTCTGGAAAGTATCATTTTGTGGATGATGGCTGGACTATGTACGATACCATGGAAGCAACTTTTAAGTTTGGTAAAGACAAGACGATCACATGGGACGGTAAAAGTAGAAATGGCCTGAATACTTATGGAGCAGATAGAGGGACAATCATCTACGGTTCTGAAGGAAGTGTATTTGTCAATAGAAATGGCTACAAGCACTTTGACCGAAATGGAAAACTGATTACGGATAGTCAATCTTCAGGTTCCGAAGGTGGTACGCAACTCGGAGGTGGTGGCGACATGAGTACCACTCACGTAGTCAACTTCTTTAACGCAGTAAGGGGAAAAGAAAAACAAAACTCCAATATAGAAGAAGGTGCCGTTAGTACTCTGCTTTGTCATTTAGCCAATATTGCTTCAAGAACTGGTGAAATATTACAATGTGATCCCAAAAATGGTCATATCACCAACTCCAAAGCTGCCATGGCCTTATGGACACGTCAATATGAAAAAGGTTGGGAACCTCCCAAGGTTTAATTTATATTGATTAACAAAAAAAGGAAGATTGAATTATATAATTTGGTCTTCCTTTTTTTATTTCCTGAGACGATATTTTAGGTTATTGTTTAATTTATTTTTCAAACTCATTCATATTTTTTTATGATTCTTAGAAAAATACTATTTAATTGATTTTTAGCTATTTGCAAACGAAATCGATTCCGTAATCTATACTATTAGACACCTTGCTATGGGTTTTATATATAGGTAAATTATAATCATAAATAAAGTTCTAAAGTATCATTAATACACATTAGGAAAACTCTATTTATAACCATAATCTATCTATCAATTAACAATAAACCCTTATCCAATGCGTCCAAAATTTTACACTTACCTCACGGTAGTGCTTTTTCTTTTGCTTGGTGTATTCCAGGCAAAAGCACAAGACCAGCAAGTAAGCGGAACCGTTTCCGACGAAACAGGATATCCCCTTCCCGGGGTGACCATTCTATTGAAAGGAACTACCCGCGGCACAACCTCCGACTTAGATGGAAAGTATTCCATCTCAGCCCCTTCAACCGGGGTTTTAGTATTTTCCTTTATTGGCTATGACCCAAAAGAGGTCACAGTTGGTAATCAGACTACTATTAATGTAAGCCTCAATCCAGATTTATCTGATTTGGAAGAAGTGATTGTGGTAGGATACGGAACAGCCAAGAAAAGTCAACTGACAGGTGCAATTTCTTCAGTTGGAAACAAAGAAATCCAAGAGCTCCCGATCACCGATGCCAGGCAGGCATTACAAGGAAGAGCTGCAGGAGTTGATGTTACTCAGCCCGGATCAAAGCCAGGCTCACCACCTCAGGTTCGTATCAGAGGAAGACGATCATTCAATGCATCCAACGAACCTTTGTATGTAGTAGACGGAATTCCGATTGTAGGTGGATTGGATGACATCAACCCTCAGGACATTACTTCCATGGAAGTTCTGAAAGATGCCTCTGCAACAGCTATCTATGGTTCAAGAGGGGCGAATGGAGTGGTTTTAATCACTACCAAAAGAGGTACAAAAGGCAAAACAGTAGTGTCTTTAGACTCCTATTATGGAATCAATGAAGAATTGGGAAGAATTGAAGTTTTTGATGGACCTGCATTCGCAGAATACAAAAGAGAGTCCAGAAGAGCTACAGGAAACTATCCTGAAGGTCCGGCCACTCCAGAAGCTGATGCAAATATTTTTGAACCAGTAGAATTAGAAAGCTTAGCCATGGGAAGAAGCACCGATTATATCGGAGGTCTACTTCGCACCGGTGCAATCCAGAGTCATCAAATTGGAGTAAGTGGGGGGAGTGATAAAACAACCTTCTTTGTTTCTGCCAACTACTTCAATGACAAGGGAGTAGTAATCAATCAGGATTTCAGCCGCTATACATTTAGGGTGAATATCGATCATCAAATCAATGATAAGTTTAAGATAGGAACCTCCACTCTGGTATCTTACAGTGAAAGAAATGGAGAAGACTTTAACCCACTAGGTGGTGCACTGCAAGAAAATCCATTAGGTAAGCCTTTTGATGATGAGGGTAATTTGATCTTTTTACCTACGTCTGATGGTCTGAGAACCAACCCTTTTGCAGAAGTTGTACCAGGGGCCCAAGTCGATCTTACCAAAAGATACAGGATCTTCAATTCCATTTATGCCAATTGGCAAATTGCAGAAGGTTTGACATACAGGTTTGTTTTTGGTCCTGATTTTAACATAGCCAGGTCTGGAAGATTCACAGGATCTCAAACCAATGCAAGACGTGGTGGGGCAGCTACAGGAAGTGTTAATGAGCGTTTTCGATTCAATTACACGCTAGAAAATATCCTGACATACACTAAAAAATTCAATCAGGATCATAATATTAACATCACTGCCCTTCAGTCCATTCAAAAGGACAATTTTGAGCAGACCACGGTAAGTGTATTAGGCATACCAGCAGAGTCCCAACTATTCCATCGTTTAGGAGATGCTTCCCAAATCACAGGAGCAAACACAAATTTGGTTCAATGGGCTTTGATGTCATTCATGGGAAGGGTTAATTATGATTATAAAAACAAACTCCTTCTAACAGGTACAGTAAGGGCTGACGGTAGCTCAAGATTTGGAGAAAACAATAGGTACGGGGTATTCCCTTCTGTGGCAGTTGGCTGGAATTTATCTGAGGAAGCTTTCCTGAAAAATTCCTCATCCGTAGATCAATTGAAACTGAGAGTCTCTTATGGATCGATTGGAAATCAAGCAATCAATCCTTATCAAACGCAAGCACTTCTTGGTCGTACTACTTATGCTTTTGATAATACTCCTGCATTTGGTTATCGTCCAAACTCAATTGGTAACCCGGATTTGAGATGGGAGACTTCTACAACATTCAATACTGGGGTTGATTTTGCCCTTTGGAAAGGAAGAGTAATAGGTGCTTTGGAATATTACGTCACCAATACTTCCGATCTTTTGGCACCTCAACCATTGCCGAATTCAACCGGATTTGGAGGTTTTATTACCAATATTGGCGAAACCCAAAACCGGGGAATTGAATTAACTCTATCTACCTTAAATGTTGAAAAAGGAGATTTCACTTGGTCCACAGACCTGATTTTCACAAGAAACCGAGAAGAAATCATTTCACTACCCAACGGAGATGATATCGCTGCAGGTAGATTTATTGGGCGTCCATTGACTGTTTTTTACGACTTGAAGAAAGTTGGAATTTGGCAATTAAGCGAAGCTGATGTAGCTAATTCATTTGGCGATGTTCCTGGCGAAATCAAGGTGGAAGATTTCAATGGCGATGGAAGAATCAATGCAGATGACAGACAATTTCTAGGCTCTGCAGTCCCTGATTTCTCAATCGGTATGACTAACCGTTTTGCCTACAAAGGATTTGATTTCAACTTCTTCATCTTTGGAAGATTTGGTTCCATGATCAGATCAGCCTTCCATGATAATTTCAATACGCTGTTTGGAAGATATAATAACCTAGCCGTGAATTATTGGACTCCTAATAATCCGACTAATGATTATCCAAGGCCAAATCAAAATCAAGAGCGTCCGAAATATAATACCTCCATGTCCTACTTCAGCGGAACTTTCGTGAAGGTTAGAAATATCAATTTCGGTTATACTTTCTCTCAAGAAGCAGTTAAAAAGATTGGTTTGCAAAGCCTGCGAGTTTATAGCAGTATTCAGCAGCCGTTTATATTCTCAGAGTACAGAACAAAGCATAAGGGTATAGATCCAGAGGTTTTCATCGATGGAGAGCAAGGGGTCGAAGGTGGTGTAGTCAATGCTAACATATCCCCTGCTGTTACCCAGTTTACTTTTGGAATCAATGCTAAGTTTTAATCAGAAAAATCAATCTCATGAATAAGCAATTAATCAATAATATAAAGTATGGAGCTAAAGCCTGTTTTTTGGCTTTGAGCCTCTCCATGGCTGTTTCCTGCGATGGATTATTGGAGGAGGATGTCATTTCACAAATCGGGAACAATTACCTCAACACTCCAAAAGGTCTAAATGACGGCATAAATGCAGCCTATAGCACTATGAGGAGCTGGTATGGAACAGAAAGAGGAAACAATTTCAGCATTTTCGGAACTGATATTTATACCAATGGATCAGACGGTAGCTGGAAATTTATGAATACCTATACCAATCAATTTGACTCCCAGAATGGGCATGTTCGTGAGCTTTGGGATGAATTGTACAGAGGTATCAATACCTGCAATGCTGTAATCGAAAGAGCCGAGAACGTAACCGGAATGTCCTCCCAATTAAAAGCTCAGAGGGTTGCAGAAGCTAAATTTATAAGAGCTCATCACTATTTCTTATTGGTACAACTTTTTGGAGCAGTGGACCTCCAATTATCCGAAACCAAAGTTCCTACCAAAGAAGTAAGCAGAGCACCTGTTTCCGAAGTTTATGCTGCAATCATTCAAGATCTTCAGGAGGCCATCCCTAATCTGGAAGCCAAAGCTAAATCAAGCGATTATGGAAGAGCTACCAGACCTGCTGCAGAGCATTTACTGGGAAGAGTTTATTTAACCCGTGCAACATCACCTGCAGGCAGCGCAGCAGATTATGCGTCAGCAGAACCTTTATTGAAAAATGTAATTAATAATTACGGATTACGATTATTACCTGATTTTGGAGATGTACATCGCTTTGGAAATGAGATCAACGATGAGGTAATCTGGTCGGTTCAATATACCAGAGACCCTCTTACCAATGGTGGCGGCAATAATGCTCACGTTTTCTTCTTAATGGAATATGATATCCAACCAGGTATGATTCGGGATACTCAAAATGGTAGGCCTTTCAAGCGCTATAAGCCAACTACTTATTGCTTGGAAACTGTATTTGGAGAAAGAGTAAATGACAGTAGATATAAAAAATCATTTGTTGATCATTTTCTTGCCAACAGACCAGGTACATACAATACCACCTTTGACCCGACAAAGCAGAAAGTAACCTTTGCGCAAGGAGACACAACTATTTATCTACCCGGGTTTGAAATGCCTTTGGATGAGCAAGCAAAAAAGCCCTACCAGGTTCTTACCCCAAGTAGATATACGGAAAAGCTGTATCCATCTTTAAACAAGCATTTGGACCCCGGAAGAGTTGATAGAACACAATTTCAAGGTGGAAGGGATTATATCGCTATGCGCCTTGCAGACACTTATCTTCTTTTAGCAGAAGCCCAATTTAGACAGGGTAAAGTTGCTGAAGCTACCGAAACCATCAATGTGGTGAGAAGAAGAGCTGCTTTTCCAGGAAGAAGTAGTCAAATGGAAATTACTCCATCTCAGATGACTTTCGAATTTTTGACTGAAGAAAGAGCAAGGGAATTGATTGGCGAGCAAACTAGATGGTTAGACTTGAAACGCTGGGGTATTTTGGTAGAAAGAGTTAAGGCATTCAACCCTCAAGGAGCTCCAAATATTCAGGATTTCCATACTCTTAGACCTATACCTCAAAATCAAATAGATCGGGCTGAAGGTGGAGCAAGTGCTTTCCCTCAAAACCCCGGTTATTAAAAATTAGCTGGTTTTCAAACAAAAAACTGCTTCGATTTTCGGAGCAGTTTTTTTATTTCCAGCACACTAAAGCTGACTTATAATTTCTAAACCTTTTATCTCACAAGTGTCGACTCCCTAATCGTAATTTTACTGGGAATGGTAATTACCTGATTCAAAAGATCGGGCTGTCTGGGCTTTGTTAGCTTTTTGATTAAAAGCTTTGCACACTCCTCCCCTATAGTTTCTGCAGGTTGAGTGATTGTAGTTAGGGATGGATTTAGCAATCCGGCAATACTCATATTTGAGAAGGAAATAATCTTCAAATCATCCGGAATGCTCAAGTTTGTTTTTTTGACTGCCTGATAAGTAGCTAAAGCCAATTTTTCAACAGAAGAAAGTATACCATCCGGTCTGTTTGAGGACAACAGCAACTCTCTAATCAACTGAGTATTATCTTCATCACTATGACAGCAATGTAGGCTAAATGCGGGTTCAGGTTCCATTCCAGCCATTTTCAAGGCATCTACATAGCCTCTGTGCCTTTCTTTGGTAATGGAAAGTTCTTTACTAAGCATTAAAAATGCGATCTTTTTACATCCTTGCTGAATCAAATGCTTAGTTCCTTCGAAAGCACTTTCATAGTCATTTGTGATGAATTTGGTGGTGGGAATTTCTGAACAAATTCGATCAAAAAATAATATAGGCAAACCTCTATCATGCAAGCGCTTCAAATGAGAAACATCACTTGTTTGGCTGGAAACAGACATGACTATTGCATCAGCTCTGCCATTTTGAAGCAAAGAGAGGATTTTCTTTTCTTTCTCTACATCCTCGTGGGTACTGTAGACCAGCAAATGATAGCCATGCTCAGAAGTAATTTCTTCGATTCCATCGATCACCTGAGAGAAAAAGTAATTAATACGCTCAGGGATAATTACTGCAATGGTTTTACTCTTATTCTCCCTCAAACTTCTGGCAAATGGATTAGGCTGATAATTCAGTTTTTCCGCCATGCTAATCACCTTTTTTTTGGTGGCTTCGGAAATTTCGTAACTGTCATTTAAAGCCCTGGATACGGTAGATGGCGCCAAATTCAACTCAGCTGCCAATTCCTTGAGACTGATTCCATTATTCATGACTATTTTGGGTTTGTTAGTATAAAAGTCATTGAAAATACGAATCATTTTCGCTCTCTTGGTAAAATGGTTCGGAAAATTTCGCAAACGTTTTCGTATTTAAATCTTCAAATGCTCTCGATTCGGGGTAAATTCAAGTTTGAAACGGAATGCTAATTTGATGACCTTTTTCCCATGATTTCAACTGATTCGCAAGTGAATTTTCTATCCGAAGACTTCTTATTGCAAAACTCTTTTGCTAAGACGCTATACCACGATTACGCTAAAAATCTACCCATCATAGATTATCACAATCACCTTTCTCCCTCAGAGGTCAATTCCAACAGGCAATTTGATAATATGAGCCAAATTTGGCTGGCTGGAGATCACTATAAGTGGAGAGCTATGCGGACCTTGGGCGTCTCTGAAAAATATATTACAGGCAATGCCACTGATTCAGAGAAGTTTAAAAAATGGGCTCAAACCGTTCCTTACACCATGCGTAATCCGCTGTATCATTGGACTCATTTAGAGCTGAAAAGATATTTTGGAATTGAAGAAATATTAAATGAATCCAATGCAGCTGAAGTTTATCTTCATTGCAATGAATTACTTCAAAAGCCGGAATATGCCACTCAAGGATTATTGGGGCAAATGAAAGTGGAAGTAATCTGTTCAACAGATGACCCCATTGATTCTCTACATGATCATGTTGATTTTAGTAGAAAAAAAACAGAGCTATCCATGTATCCTGCATTCAGGCCGGATAAAGCTTATGCCATAGAAAACCCGGATGCCTATCTTTCCTATTTAGAAAAACTGGGAGAAGCAGCAGGAATTAGCATTCAGAATTATGAAGATCTTTTGGCTGCTCTAGAAAATAGAATTGGATATTTTCATGAGAGGGGTTGTAGGCTAAGTGACCATGGTTTGGAGCAGTTATATTTCTTTGAAAAAGACGAATTCAATCTTCAGGATCTATTTGAGTTAATTCGCTACAAAAAGAAATTAGAACCCAAAGAAATCCAGTATTTCAAATTCAAAACCTTGCAGGAAATTTGCAAAATGTATCATTCCAAGGGCTGGGTTCAACAGTTTCATTTGGGAGCTTTGCGGAATACCAATACACGAAAATTGGATGAATTGGGACCGGATACGGGATTTGATTCCATCGGGGACTTTGATCAAGCCAAAGCATTAGCAGGCTTCTTAAATTCACTTGATAGCAAGGATCAATTAGCTAAAACTGTCCTTTATAATCTCAATCCAAGAGATAATGAAGTAATTGCAACCATGATTGGAAATTTTAATGATGGAAGCACCAAAGGGAAAATTCAATTTGGCTCAGGTTGGTGGTATTTAGACCAAAAAGACGGGATGGAAGCCCAGATGAATGTATTGTCAAATATGGGATTGATATCATGCTTTATAGGTATGTTGACCGATTCTAGAAGCTTTTTATCCTTTCCAAGACATGAGTATTTCCGAAGAATCCTTTGCAATCTATTTGGAAAAGATGTAGAAAATGGAGAACTCCCCTGGGATGAAAAATGGCTGGGAAAAATCATTATTGATATTTGCTACCAAAATGCCAAAAACTATTTTGACTTTAATTCAAAAAATATAACCGTCTGATAATGGGTAACTCTCTTTTCAACCTTTCTGGAAAAATAATTGCCTTCTCCGGCGCTACAGGAGTACTGGGCGAAGCTATGAGCAGGTATTTAGCTAAAGAAGGTGCTACGATTTTGATCCTAGGAAGGAATGAAGTCAAAATAGAAGATCTCATTGTCAAAATAAAATCAGAAGGCGGAAAAGCGGAGGGCTTTCAATGTGATGTTACCGATGAAGACCAAGTAAAAAAGGCTGCAGAAGAAGTAAAAAAAGCAGTCGGTAGCATTGATATCTTGATCAATGCAGCAGGTGGAAATATGCCGGGTGCTGTAATCAGACCTGATCAAAATTTTCTTGATCTGGATGCCAAAGCTTTGAAAAAGGTAATGGATCTCAACTATTTGGGAACAGTGCTTCCAACCAAGCATTTTCTCCCTTTGATGCTGGCGCAGAACAAAGGAAATATTATCAATATCAGCTCCATGGCTGCCAGTAGACCTATGACGAGAGTAATGGGATATGCTTCCGCCAAAGCAGCTATAGATAATTTGACCAAGTGGTTGGCTGTGGAATTGGCGAAGAAACATGGTCCTGATTTCAGAGTGAACGCGATTGCACCTGGATTCTTTCTCACAGAACAAAACCGGACTTTATTAACAGAAAATGACGGATCACTAACCAGTCGAGGAAATCAGATCATAGAACATACTCCTATGGATAGATTTGGAAAACCAGAAGATCTCTTTGGAGCATTACAATGGCTTTGTTCAGATGCCTCTGCTTTTGTCACTGGAACAATCATTCCGGTTGACGGAGGCTTTAGCGCATTTTCCGGTGTTTAATTTTCATGATCTCAACCCAATAAACCCTAAAAGAAAAATCAATGGCACTATTCAAAATGGAACAAACCATGCGATGGTATGGTCCTAATGATCCAGTCAGTTTAAGAGATATTCGTCAAGCAGGTGCTACAGGAATTGTAACTGCCCTTCACCACATCCCAAATGGGGATATATGGTCAAGAGAAGAGATCCAGCTTCGAAAAAAAACTATTGAAGATGCCGGATTAAACTGGTCTGTGGTAGAATCTGTTCCAGTTCATGAGCGTATCAAAACCAGATCTGGTAACTTTCAGGAACTGGTAGCCAATTACCAACAAACCATCAGAAATCTGGCATCTGAAGGAATTTTTACTGTTTGTTACAATTTCATGCCCATACTTGACTGGACTAGAACAGATTTGGAACGAGAACTTCCAAATGGATCCAAGGCTTTATTTTATGAAAAGAAGGCGGTTCAGGCATTCGACCTTTTTATTTTGAAAAGACATGCAGCTTTGGAGGAATATACTCCCAAGGAAATTGAGGAAGTGCGAAAGTATTATGAAGTCCTTTCTCCTGAAAAGAAGCAACTAATTATTGATAACATTCTGAAAGGCTTACCTGGTTCTGAAATTGGTTACACCTTGGATGAGTTCAGAGAAATGCTTTCAACTTATGAAGGCATCAATGCACCTAAACTTCAAGAGCATCTTAGGCTTTTTTTGGATGCTTTAGTTCCTGTAGCCGAAGAGGTGGGCGTTTACATGACGATACATCCAGATGATCCTCCTTTCTCGCTGTATGGCTTGCCTAGAGTAGTGTCAACAGCTGCAGATGCAAGAAGAATAATAAGAGACAACCCAAGTCCTCATAACGGATTGTGCTTTTGTACCGGAAGTTATGGAGTAAGACCAGACAATGATTTACCTGCAATGGTTGCAGAATTTGGTGATCATATCAATTTCATCCATCTGAGAAGTACTAAAAGAGATGAGGGAGGGAATTTCTTTGAAGACAATCATTTGGAGGGCGATGTGCCAATGGTTGCCGTAATTGATGAAATACTGAAAATTCAGGAAAAAAGGGGAAAAAGTATTCCTATGCGTCCTGATCATGGACATCAAATGCTGGATGATTTAGGTAAAAAAACGAACCCTGGCTACTCTGCAATTGGAAGATTAAAAGGTTTGGCTGAAATTAGAGGAGTGGAGCAAGCACTTCTTTACAGCAAAACCAAATGACAGAAAAAGAAAAAATGCTCGCCGGCCAACTCTATCAGGCCGGCGATCCTATTTTATCATCAGAGAGGCTAAGAGCAAGAAAGCTATTAAAGGAATTCAATTTTTCAGATCCGGAAGAATCCGAGAAAAGGCAAAATATCTTGAGCCAATTACTGGGCAGCATCGGTGAAAACTGCTGGATCGAGCCCCCTTTTTCCTGTGATTATGGTTATAATATTTCTTTGGGCAACCATGCCTTTTTTAATTTCAATTGTGTGATATTGGATGTTGTCCCTGTTACCATAGGGGATAGAACTTTAGTGGGTCCAAATGTTCAATTTTATCCAGCAACCCATCCTATCGACTCAAAAATCAGAGGAGAGCTTTGGGAGTTCGGCAAAGAAATTCATGTTGGATCAGATGTTTGGATTGGAGGTGGAAGCATTATCTGCCCTGGTGTAAAAATTGGTAATAGGGCAATTATTGGAGCAGGATCTGTGGTAACCAAAGATGTTCCCGAGGATGTGATAGTTGCAGGTAATCCCGCCCGAATAATCAAAAAAATATAAGCTAAAAACCATGACTCAATTTTATTCTAAGCGAGACCTTAAGTTTCAACTTTTTGAATTGATAAAAGCTGATGAGTTAAATCAAATCGAATATTTTAAAGATCATAATCGGGAAACCTTTGAAATGATCCTTGAAGCTGCAGATCAAATAGCTCAAAAGTCTTTAAGACCTTTACTTACCGAGATGGATCGCAATGAACCCCAATTGGAAAACGGGAAAATTAAGATTCACCCAAAAATGAAACCCATTATCCAACAATTTGGAAAGGATGGATGGATTAATGCTACTTTTAGCTATGAAGAAGGCGGTCAACAATTACCTTGGACTATACATATTGCAGCGGGGTTCATTCTTCAGGCAGCAAATTACTCAGCCTCTGTATTTCCTTTTTTGACTACTGGAGCTGCCAACTTGATACGAACTTTTGGTAGTAAGGAATTAATAGAAAAGTTTACACCAAATCTCTACTCTGGGCTTTGGCAGGGCACCATGGCTTTGACTGAGCCTGATGCAGGAAGTTCCCTCTCAGACCTAAGCACTACTGCGTTTCCGACAGATGAAGCTGGAGTCTATAAAATTAAAGGTCAAAAAATCTACATATCCTGCGGAGATCATGATGCCTGTGAGAATATCATTCATCTCATGCTGGCCAGAATAGATGGCGCACCTGCTGGAACAAAAGGAATATCTCTTTTTGTAGTTCCCCAAAAGCGAATTGATACAGAAGAAAGTAACGATGTATTAACTCAGGGAATTTATCACAAGATGGGTTATAAAGGAGCCCCAATAGCTCATCTGATGATAGGTTCAGAAGATCAGTGTGAAGGATATCTTGTGGGTGAAGCAAATCAGGGCTTGAAGTACATGTTTCAAATGATGAATGAGGCAAGACTTGGAGTAGGTATGAACGGGGTTGCAATTGCTACTGCCGCTTATTATTCCTCTTTGGCCTATGCGAAAGAACGCCCTCAGGGAAGGAGAATTAACAATAAAGATCTCAATCAACCACAAGTTCCCATAATAGAGCATGCAGATGTAAAGCGTATGCTTTTGTTTCAGAAAAGTGTCACTGAGGGTTCTTTGGCACTCTTGCTATACTGCTCCAAACTTGCGGATGAAGTCCAGCGGGAACCAAACTCAGAGAAGAAAAAAGCCAAGGAAGCATTGCTGGACTTATTAACCCCAATTGCAAAAAGCTACCCATCAGAAATGGGTGTTCATAGTACATCTGCAGCTGTTCAGGTTTTAGGTGGGGCTGGCTACACTACGGATTTTCCTGTAGAGCAATATTATCGTGAAGCCCGAATACATCCTATTCATGAAGGAACTACAGGGATTCATGGATTAGATCTTTTAGGAAGAAAGGTCTTGATGTCAGAAGGACTAGCTTGGAAATTACTTCACCAAGAAATATTGAAGAGCCTAAATCAGTCAAGCCTTGACCCTAATTTGAAATCAAGATTTGAAAAATACCATAGGATAGTTTTAGAAACAGCGGAGAAAGTATTGGCAAGGAGTAAAAAAGGCCTAGAATATTATCTTGCCGATGCCACTTTATTCCTAGAAATGTGCGGAATCCTTTGCGTAGCTTGGAAATGGCTAGATCAATCCCATATCGCCCAAAGTCAATTAAATGGTGGATCTCCGGAGAAAGCTTTCTATCAAGGTAAAATAATGGCCTCAGAATATTTTATGGAATATGAGCTAACAAAAATAGAATCCCTTGCAGCAAGGCTTCAATCGGAGAACTACCCTACTCTTGAAATGAAAAATGATTGGTTTTAATCCTTCAAAGTGAGAGCTACTGTTTAAATCGATCTTTATCCATGAATATTGAAAAACATTTGCTTATTTTGGCGAGCAATAAATTTTAACATCATTTAATATTAATGAAAAGAGTTTTAGTAAGTGGTGGTGGCGGATTTTTGGGTAGCCATCTATGCGATAGATTATTAAAGGAAGGTAACGAAGTACTATGTGTGGATAATTTTTTCACGGGAAATAGAAGAAACATTCACCATCTTTTAGACAATAAGAATTTCGAATTATTGAGGCACGATGTGACTCATCCTCTTTATGTGGAAGTGGACGAGATTTATAATCTCGCTTGCCCTGCCTCTCCAATTCATTATCAATTTGACCCTGTTCAAACGACCAAAACCTCCGTGATTGGTGCAATGAACATGTTAGGTTTGGCTAAAAGGCTGAAAATTAAAATCCTTCAGGCAAGTACTTCTGAAGTTTATGGAGATCCAGAAATCCATCCTCAACCTGAATCCTATAGAGGTAATGTAAATACGCTTGGTCCTCGTGCTTGTTATGATGAGGGAAAGAGGTGTGCAGAAACTTTATTCTTTGATTATCACAGACAGCATGGAGTTGCGATCAAAGTGATGAGAATATTCAATACTTATGGTCCAAGAATGCACCCGAATGATGGCCGAGTTGTCAGCAACTTTATTGTTCAGGCATTAAAAAATCAAGATATCACTATCTACGGCGATGGAAAGCAAACTCGTTCTTTCTGTTATGTAGATGATAATATCGAAGGAATGTACAGGTTGATGAACTCCAGAGACGGATTTACTGGTCCGGTTAATATTGGAAACCCCGGAGAATTCACCATGTTGGAGCTAGCCAACTTGGTAATCGAACTGACCAACTCGAAAAGCAAGCTGGTTCATATGCCATTACCACAGGATGATCCAATGCAGAGAAAGCCAGTTATCGATCTTGCAAAGAAAGAATTAGGCTGGGAGCCTACAATTCCACTCCGAGAAGGTTTGGTCAAAACAATTGAATATTTCGAAAGTATTATATAAATCAAAAGCCACCCTCTCGGGTGGCTTTTTTTTTATTTGTCTCCGTGCTTTTCTATATGAGCCTCTTTGATTTTTCTCCTCAGAATTTTACCCACATTGGATTTAGGCAGCTCATCAGTAAAATATACTTCTTTTGGAATCTTATAGTTGGTCAAAGATTCGTGGCAATGTGCTATAACAGCCTCAGCCTTCAGACTTTGATCTTTTGCTACTACATAGGCTACCACCTTTTCAGTTGATTTTGGATCCGGCATTCCTATGACTCCGACTTCTAGTACTCCTGGACAGGAAGCTATACAATCTTCAACTTCATTAGGATAGACATTAAACCCAGAAACTAGTATCATTTCTTTCTTTCTATCCACGATTTTGAAGAAGCCATCTTCATCCATAACTCCAATATCTCCTGACTTAAACCACTCTCCATGCATTACATTTGCGGTTTCCTCGGGACGATTCCAATAGCCTTTCATCACTTGAGGTCCTTTAATCAAAATCTCTCCTCTTTCTCCTAATCCCAATGGTTCACCCTCGTCATTGGCAATCATAACTTCCGTATTTGGCAAAGGAATTCCAATTGTTCCAATTCTCTCAGTTCCATCAATAGGATTACATGTAGCTACTGGTGCAGTCTCTGTCAAGCCATAACCTTCTGCTAAAGGAACTCCAGTGACTTTTTTCCACTTTTCAGCAGTAACTTTCTGAACAGCCATCCCTCCACCTACTGCGATCTTTAATTTGCTGAAGTCAAGATTCAAAAATGCTTCCTGATTGAGCAAACCATTGAACAAAGTATTGACTCCTGTAAAGACCGTAAACTGATGTTTAGATAAATCTTTACAAAAAGCCTTCATATCCCTTGGATTGGTGATCAAAAGGTTATGTGCTCCAATTTTTAGCATAGCCAAACAATTCACTGTCAAGGCGAAAATATGATATAATGGCAAAGCAGTAATTACAATTTCCTCTCGCTCTTTCAACTTAGGTTTCATCCAAGCAGAAATCTGCTGCATGTTGGCTACTATATTGCCATGGGTTAACTCTGCACCTTTGGAAACTCCTGTAGTTCCTCCTGTATATTGCAGGAAAGCGGTATCTTGAAGAGAAATCTTTGGTTTTTTGAAGCTATGCTTAGCTCCTTTTGAAAGTGTGGATTTCAAGGAAACAGCATTGGGAATACTGTAAGCAGGAACCATTTTTTTGATATGCTTCACCACCAAGTTTACCAATGTGCCTTTGAAACCGCCCAACATATCCCCCAATTCTGTAACTATGACATGTTTAGCGGGGATTTCATGAAGGATTTTTTCCAAGTTGTAGGCAAAGTTGGCTACAATGACAATAACATCAGCTCCGGAATCATTGAACTGATGCTTCATTTCGGAAGATGTATAAAGTGGATTGGTATTAACTACAACCATCCCTGCCCTTAAGGCACCAAACATCACCACAGGGTATTGAAGAATATTAGGCATTTGGATAGCAACGCGGGAACCCTTTTTCAACTTTAATTCCTCTGTCAAGTAGGCAGCAAAGTGAGCACTGTATTCATTTACTTGATTGAAAGACAGTGTCTTACCCATACATTCATAGGCGACTGCATCTTTGTATTTCTCAACGCTTTCATCGAATAAATCTGCAACACTGGAGTATGCTTCACAATTCACTTCTTTTTCAACAGAGGCAGGGTAATGTTTAAACCACGGAAAATCCTTCATCGATTGGCTAATTTGGGTGTAACGTTATATTTAATTAAAGCCTAATATAATTCTATTTTAAAATTTTTCGGGCAATTAACTCCTTCATAATTTCATTTGTACCTGCATAAATTCTCTGAACTCTCGCATCTGCATAAGCTCGAGCTACTCCATACTCCCACATGTACCCATATCCTCCGTGTAATTGTACACATTCATCCGCCACCTTGCACTGAAGTTCGGTCATATTGTATTTAGCTGCAGATGCCATAGCAGGATCAACTAATTTGGAATTATGCAACTGCACCAAATGGTCACAATAGATCCTTCCCTGCTCCAAAGCTGCTGTCATCTCTGCTAATTTGAATCTGGTATTTTGGAACTCTGAAATACTTTTATTGAAGGCTTTCCTTTGCTTCACATATTCAACAGTGGATGCCAGCATATATTCTCCCAAAGCAACTGCCGCCAAAGCGACTACCAGTCGCTCTTGGGCAAGTTCAGTCATCAAATATTTGAACCCTTCTCCCAACTTACCAAGAAGGTTTTCCTTTGGAACTTTCACATCTTCAAAGAATAATTCGCAAGTATCTTGGGCATGAAGGCCTACTTTCTCAAAAGGCTTTCCTTTTGAAAATCCTTTCATATCCTTATCAATCAAAACCAAACTAATGCCTTTTGCACCTTTTGCAGGGTCAGTTTTAACCGCAACAACCACAACATCAGATAGATAACCATTTGTAATGAAAGTTTTACTTCCATTAACCAAAAAATGATCTCCTTTATCCTCAGCTGATGTACGCATTCCCTGTAAATCAGAACCAGCACCGGGCTCAGTCATTGCAACGGCACCGATAAAATCGCCTGAAACCATCTTGGGGATATACTTCCTCTTGGCTTCTTCTGTGCCATAATGCAAAATATAAGGCATCACAATGTCACTGTGAAGGGGATATCCAATCGCAGGTCCTGAGCATCCACTCAATCCCAATTCTTCGATTAATATCGCATTGTATCGGAAATCCTGTATGTTCATTCCTCCCAATGACTCGGGAGCTTGTATGCCTAAGAATCCGTTTTCACCAAATTTTTTCCAGGATTCTCGAGAAACCATTTTTTGTTTCTCCCATTCTGCATTGTAGGGGCTAATCTCTCTGGCAATAAAATCTTTTACACTCTGCCGAAAAAGCTCATGCTCTTCGGTAAATAACATTCGTGGTAGTCCAAACATTGGGTTTATATCGTTTTTAATTCCCTCAAAAATAGAAAATTCAGCTGTTTTTGAGGTTAATTAAGGGTTTTCATTTAAGGAAAAATAAACAATTCCTTTTCTGAAAAATTGATTAACAAGACTTATGTTTAAACTTCAACCACAAAGACATCTAGCTTTCCTATGACCGAGTTAAGTATCAACAGCCCCATTTCTGATTTAGAAGTACTGGATTTTTGGAAAAAAGGAGAAAAAATCCTCAATGTATTGCCTGCCGGCGACAGTAATATGAACCTGGTTTTAAGAGTACAGACAAATGAAAGGTCTGTCATCCTCAAGCAATCCAAACCTTATGTCAGGAAATTCCCTCAAATCCCTGCTCCCATCGAAAGAATTGATGTAGAATACCAATATCTCAGCAGGATTAATCAGCAGGAAAGTCTGCGTCCCTACTCCCCGGAAGTATTGGCTTATTATCCTGATCAACATATTTTAATTACTGCAGATTTGGGGACAGAAGGAGACTTTTCGAAAATGTATCAAGCTGATTTTTCTTTAAGTCAAAATCATGCAAAATCCATCTTTCAATATCTCAATTTCCTACATCAGGTTGATGGGTTGGGTTTTCCTGAAAATCTAGAAATGAAGAAATTAAATCATGAGCACATTTTCAATTTTCCTTTCTTAGAAGAAAATGGCTTTGACTTAGATAGCGTTCAGCCTGGCTTGCAGGATTTGAGTATGGCTTGGAAAAGGGATACACAGCTGAAATCCAAAATCACTGAATTAGGTAAAAGATATCTTTCTACCGGAAAGACTTTACTTCATGGTGACTTTTATCCAGGTAGCTGGATAGAATCTCAAGGTGATTTAAAAGTCATTGATCCTGAATTTGGTTTTATGGGTGATGCCGAGTTTGATCTAGGCGTGGTCTTGGCACATGGAGATCTCAGTGGAAACTCTGAAATTATTCAGCAAGCTTTCCAGGATCATTATACCCTGCCTTATTCCCAAGCTTTGTTGGATCAATATCATGGGGTTGAAATCTTGAGAAGGTTGATAGGAATAGCCCAGCTTCCAGTAAATTTTGATCTGGAAGCAAAGAAAAAATTATTGGAAAAGGGAAGAAAGCTCATTCTTGGCTAAGTTGCCGTGAAAAACAAAAAAGCTCCAAACATCTGCGTCTGGAGCTTTTTTTCTTCAATTTTTGAATTAGAAATGGAGAATTTTCATTCTTCCTTTAGAGTCTGTTACCTCCAAATAAACTTCTTCAGGACTTAATCCCTGCAATTTGAAATCCTTGGTAAAGCCTTCTGAAACATTGATTCTTTCAGAGTGCAAAATTGCATCAGAATCTTCATGACGAACTTTAACTCGAACTCCAGGTTCGGTCAATCCAAACACAGATAAATTGATGGTCTGATCGTCCACTTTCTTACCGTAAGCTGCCAATGGATACTCATCAATTATTTTTTTGCGCTCAAACGTTTCCACCTTGTAAGTTACTTCCTCATCCTCCGTAGTAATTTTGACCTGATATTCTCCACAAGGCATTTCATTCAAGTCATAAGGAACGATTACTTGCTGGTCCTTTACATTTACTTTTCTTTGGTGGAGCATTTTTCCATCCTCATCAAGGATTGCTACTTTGGCTTTCCCAATACCTTCTTTAAGAAGGACGTTTACTTTTTTAAACTTGGCGCTGGCAGTAGATAAAGCCATCAAGTCTTCATTTGAATTTGAAGCTAGAGTGCTAGTTGCTAAAAGTCCGGCCATTGCGATTGTGAATAAGGTTTTCATAATGTGAGTTGGTTTAGTGTTTCAATGTCTATCCTCTTGCGAAGGACATACCAACTCTGAATAATCCCAGTTTCTCATTAGAACTGAGAAAATACATTTTTCAAAAAATTAACAATTGAACAAAATTAAATTTGGATAACGTGTCAAAAAATTAACAAAAACTGTATAACTACTGGGCAAATCCCCGTTCGCTTGTATCAGTTCCGAACAAAATCCTTGGATTTCTTACTGGAAGAAGGTTGCATGATTGCCGGTATTGTTAAGGAAAATTAATTCAAAAAAAATTTCCATCGCATCATGCCAATTTTTACAAATAAAAAAACCTGTACGCTTCTGTACAGGTCTTGTTCGTCGCGGGACAATTAAATTCTTCTTTTAAGATTTCTTAAACTCTGAAATCAACATTTTTACTCGATCTTTGATATCTAAATTGCTGATATCCAGGTTTCCGGAAGTGGCCTTTAAGAAATCTTCTACTGCACCTTCATGATCTGTTGACTTCCCTTCAGCCAACGTTACATAGCGCATAGTAGACCAAAGCAAGGTCTTGAGCTGAGTCTTGCTATCATCAGTCATGTAGTATTCAACCACTATAGTATTGTGATTGTGCCAGATGATTCGGCTCATGATGCGAACCCACTCCCCCACCATAGCAGGTTTGACATAGCTGATATTATGATTGTACACCACCCAGGCAGCTTTATACTTTCGGATCAAATCAATAACTTCCAAGCCATACAGCTTTGGCACCTGATCCTCCCTCGCATTGAAGAAGTAATCAAAATACTTCGCATTATTTAAATGCTGTAAAGGATCGCAATCTTGAAAGCGGATTACAACTCTGCTTTCCGTTTCTTGGGGATAGTATTTGTCTGGGTTAAATTCAAACATTCTTTTAAAGGTCTTTTGAGGTAATTAAATGAATTCCTGCATCCTGCATTTCTTTCAAGGCAACATCTCCATCTTCCGCTTTAAGGTTTACAGGCTTGGTCGCATCCGTAATTAAATAGGTTTCAAACCCCAGGCTTTTCGAATCCATGGATGTAAACTTCACGCAATAATCTTGTGCAAGACCGCAAACATATACCTTTTCCACTCCAATATCTTCTAAAAATTTTCCCAAACCTGTATCCCCTCTTCTGGCATTATCGAAAAAGCCTGAATACGAGTCTACTTCCGGATTAGTCCCTTTTTGAAAAATATCCTCCCATTGAGATTGATTAAGGTCCGAGGAAAATTGGGCTCCTTTGGTAAACTGTACACAGTGAACTGGCCACAAAACCTGAGTCAATCCATGGAGATCAATCAGCTCCCCAGGATTCTTGCCTTCATGATTGGCCGCAAAGCTTTGATGATCTACTGGATGCCAATCCTGAGTCGCTATGATCAATTCAAATTTTTCCTGAATTGAATTAATGATGGGTACAATTTGATCTCCATCAGAGACCGCTAAAGCGCCTCCCGGTAGAAAATCATATTGAACATCTACGATTACCAAAGCTGACTTTGAATTATGCATTGCCATTTTCCATCTTTTTTGCCTGTAAAACCAATTCCATTCTCAAATGGTGCAAATTTTCCTCCAAGCCCACTGGATATAGATGCGGATTGACCAATCTCTTATGTGTTTTATCAAAGGAATCCAGCTGTTTCTGCGCTCTTTCACGGATTTTTTGAATATCAGGACTTTGATAAACTGCTTTCCCATTTTTGAAAATAGGTTTTAATAAATCCTCTTCCTGATAAAATGCCGGCATGATTCTTTTTCTTCTAGTCGGATCAGTTGGATCAATAATGACCGTACCTCTCGGGTTGATCTCCTCATTTTCCAAGTAAATCATATCAGCCACTGCTTTGTCATTGGAGTAGTATCGCTTCACATTGTGAATTCCCGGAATATTGATTTTCAGGGATTGTTGACTGATTTTAATCTTAGGCTGAAAAATTCCATTCTCGGTTTTAATAGCTGACAACTTATAAACGGCGCCCAAGGCAGGCTGATCAAATGCTGTCACCAGTTTGGTTCCAACACCCCATACATTGATTGAGGCCTCCTGCCCTTTCAAAGAAGTAATGATATGCTCATCCAGGTCATTGGAAGCTACAATTTTTGCCTCAGGAAACCCTGCCTCATCCAAGAGTTCTCTTGCTTGATTGGAAAAATAAGCCAAATCTCCACTGTCAATTCGGATCCCCATCATCTCTTTCCCTTTTTTTCGCAAAGCTTGGCCAACCTTAATTGCGTTTTTGATTCCATTGATTGTATCATAGGTATCTACCAAAAAGACACATTGATTGGGAAATGCATCTGCATAGGCTTCGAAAGCTTCCAGTTCAGTCTCAAATGACATGATCCAGCTATGGGCATGTGTTCCGGAAACAGGTATTCCAAATAGTTTTCCTGCCATTACATTACTGGTAGAAGCACACCCTCCAATATAGGCCGCTCTACTTGCTGCCAATGCTCCATCTATGCCTTGTGCCCTTCGTAAACCGAATTCCAATACCGGTTCTCCTTTTGCTGCCAAATTAATTCTAGCAGCCTTAGTAGCGATCAATGATTGGAAGTTGAGGATATTCAGAAGGGGTGTTTCCAGCAACTGACACTGGATTAAAGGGCCTTTTACACGCACCATAGGTGCATTGGGAAATACCACGGTTCCTTCCTCCACCGCATCTATGTCACAACTGAATTTTAATTCGCTCAAATACTCCAAAAACCCCTTTTCAAACTGTTGGCTTCCATCAGGGGCTTTCATTTGTGAGAGGTACTCTATATCCTCTTTCCCAAACCTAAAATTGCTGCAATAGTCAATGACATAATCCAGTCCAGCTGCCAAGGTAAAACCGCCTTGAAATGGATGTTTTCTGAAAAACAGATTAAAAACAGCCTCCTGCTCACCTTTTCCCGATTTCCAATAGGCATATGCCATGGTAAGCTGATAAAAGTCAGTGAGAAGGGCCAAACTTCCCTGATATAAGTCTTTCGTGATTTTCATAAATTCAATTCTGACTTAAAAATATAACAGACATTGATTCTTCCCTAAAGTTTTCTAAACACATTTCCGGACAAATGAAGTTTTATCACTGATGAACTGTTTTTTTTGGATATTGTGGTTACAAAATTCCAAGCTGTATCGACCTAAAGATGAATAGCAAATGAAGCTAAATCCAAATTTCACTGATCAGGAACTGGTGGAAATGATCCTAACCAAAAACCGGCAGAATATGGCAATAACTTTACTTTATCGACAATATTACGGAGTCTTAGAAAATTACATTTTACAGAATTCCGGCAGCTCAGACGATGCGGCAGACATCATTCAGGAAGTGATGCTGATTTTTGTACAAATGATTTCTGAAGGAAAATTCAGAGCAGAGTCCTCCATCAAATCCTTTCTTTACAGTATTTGTAGAAACCTTTGGATCACAGAATTAAGAAAAAGAAAAAGCTCTGCTGCAAGGCAAGAGAAATATGAAGAAAGTACTGAAAAAGTAGATTCAGATGTCTCGGAAAGTATAGCAAAAACCGAGAGTCTCAAATACATCATGGGACTCTTTCAGGAGTTGGGAAACAAATGCAAGCAGATTCTTCAACTCTTCTACTATGAAGAACTTCCAATGAAGGAGATTTGCGAGAAACTTGACTTTAGTTCAGAGCAAGTTCTCAGAAACAAAAAATACAAATGCCTGAAATCATTGATTGAAAAAACACAGGCTTCACCTCAAGTATATCAAAACCTTCAAAAAGCTTTACGCCATGAATAATATAGACTTGGAAACATTGGAAGCTTATTTGGATGGAAAATTAGCTTCTGAAGAAAAAATACTACTTGAAAATAGCTTAAAGGAAGACGCCTCTTTAAGAGAGGAACTGGAATTACTAAAACTCTCAAGAGAGGCAATAGCTATGAACTCCTGGGCAGAATTGATCTCCGGAACTCAAAAATCATTTTTGAAGGAGAGAAAAAAAGCAGATTCAAAAGCAAATCCACTTTGGTCTTGGGCTGGAAGAATCGCCGCAGGTCTGTCTTTTTTACTGGTGGTGGCAACTGTGGCACTATTCGTCACAACGTCCCAAAATTCCATGGTAGAAAATTTTTACAGCTATCAAATTCCTGTGATGAGAGGAGAACAAAATACATTCTCACAAATTCAGGATGCCTACCTCAGCCAGGATTATGAGCTGATAGAGTCCTTAAGAAGTCAGGTCAGTCAATCAGATTTAGAATCCCTATTTATTTTAGCCATGGCTGATTTGGAAAACGAAAAGTCAGCTTTGGCTGAAATCATATTAAAAGATCTAGAAACCAGAAATTCACAATTGGAAGAACCAGTATTTTCTGAGGAAATCGATTATTACCTGATCCAGTCATTACTTCAGCAGGAAAAATATGATGAGGCTGAATCACGGCTTGAAAAGATCTTGCAGGATCCTTCACATCGATATTTCAAAAACTTTACGAAGTCGGACTTATGGAAAATAAGAATTCTAAAGTTGAAAAAGTGAATTGAATAAAGCGAAAAACTCCCCTATGGGAGTTTTTTTAATTTTTTTTCAGTTAAGTGGTTACATATTTGCAATTGACTCCGACAAAGGATTAAACCAACAAAAATTATGAGAACACTAATCAAATTAACACTAAGCACATTTTTGATTATCGGGCTAGCTGCCTGTAACAATGATGAAGATCCTCTTTCCTTAGGTGAAGGAGAAGTGAGAATGGGTGTTGGAGTCAAAATGAACTCCGGGACTAACCCAGGCGCAAGAATCCAAAATTCCGGACTTGATATCAACTCAGGCTTTTTACAAGTGAAAAAAATTGAGTTGGAAACAGAAGGAGTTGACGAAAATGGAGAATTCGAGCGTGAGCTTGAATATAAATTTCCGGAAATTCTGAAAATCGATTTCAATGAATTTGATTCAGGAGCCGACTTCTTTATCAATATTCCTGCTGGAAACTATTATGAAGTTGAATTTGAAATTGACTTGATTGATAACAGAAACGAGCCAAGCATTCAGCTAGACGGTACTTTTAATAAGGAAGACGGAAGTTCAGTACCATTTAGACTTCAAGTTTTTGGAGATGATGACGAGGACTTGGATTTTGAAGTTGAGTTGGAAGCCGAAGATGATGATGAATTATTCTTCCTCGATGCAGTAAATAATCCTTTGGCAATGTTAGAAATTAATGCAAAAGGCTGGTTCTCTAGTATCTCAAATTCTGAATTGGAAAATGCAGAATTGACTGATGGTGTCTTGCTAATTTCAAGAACAAAAAATAGAGAAATCTATGAAAGAGTATTGGATAAAATAGAAGCTTCAAGCGAAATTGAGCTGAAACTAAAATAGGGCTAATTTTCAGCGAAATAATCCGGCAGAGCAATTTGCCGGATTTTTTTATTCCTTTTTATTTGACCTGTAAATTATCCAGACTATACCCGCTAGAATAAAGAGAACCAAAGCTATCCTACCTATTACTTCTTTCACTTTTCGCTCAAAAGAAACTACTTCAGGCTGACCAATTAACACATAATTTGCCCAATAACCGGGATGTGAAAATTGCGACATTTTAGGATCGCTTAGTAGATCCAATTTTGCCAATCTTAATGCTGAGGCATAGGATTCTCCCTTTTGCAAATGTTTATAGAAGGCATCTGATAAATACACAGCTACCTGATTTTCGGTTAACCACAATGAGGTAATTAAGTGATCCGCTCCAGCCAGAGCGAAGCTTCTAGCTAAACTGATCAACCCCTCAGAATCACTCAACTGCCCCGCTCCTGTTTCGCATGCACTGAGAAATACAAATTCAACCGAGTCCAAAGCCTGATAGCTCAATTCCTGAGAAAAAAGCCTAAATTCTTCCAGACCGGGATAGAATGCGATAAATGAAGAATTGATGTCCCCGGGCTCAGCTTTTGCATGCGTCGCCAAATGGATATAGGGATAATTAGGGGCTTCTTTCAAGAAAGTTTCCAGATCTGCAGACTCATCTGTAAACACGGTAAATCCTTTCCTGCTTATTTCCTCTTTGGATCCGGGCAACCTTGATAAGCCTTGAAATCCCTTTTGCTCAAATGGAGAAAAACCCAAAACAGCATTGGAAAACCATTCTTTCTTGGGTTCTGATTTAACCAAAGCAGCAGAAAACTGATATAAAACTGCAATTCGCTCAATTAAATATTCTCTATCAATGGGTAATACCTCAAAAGGAATAGGATTAAACTGCGCATGAGGAACTACAATCAACTGATTCCGGCTTTTCATTCTCAACAGCCAAGGGTCAAAAAGTGTTTTCCCAAATTGACTGATGAAGGAACCAGCATCATACTTTCTGCCCAAGTTAGGAGTTTGTAATGCCTTCCTCCAATTTTCAAGTTCTCTGAAATTGATTTCTTTGATATCCAACGCTTTGAAATCGAAAAAATCAGGCTCAACCCAAAAAACAAATAATTTTGAAGAAGTTTGAAATAGAGATAAACTCGCCTTCCTCCTACCCAATTGATCCTGATATCTAGCTAAGCTGAAGACATCTGCATTTTCAAAATCAGGCAAAAAACTCTTGAATTCTTCACGTAACCTGGACAAGTCAACTTGCAGTTTGATAAATTCCTCCTGAAGCTTCTTTAACTCTTCGGGATCATTGGATAAATATTGTCTCTGATAATTTTTTGAAAGCAGAAATTGGAGATTTTCCTCTTCCTGAAGCTTCGCTAAAGGGATTCCAGACCTTCTTTTGAGTCTTTCAAAATAGGCACTTTGCCTCAAAGCCCCAGCTTTGCTTTGCTCTGCCCAAACAAAAGCCTGTTCCATTAAATCCAATTCATCTCTCTCTAGAGCAATATTGTAAATCTTCTCGATGGCGTTTTGATAAGCCTTGAGAACTTGGTCGCCCAAAAAAATCCTAGCCTCATCATTATCAAAATTGAAGCTGATGTAATTTGCAAAATCGAAAGCACTGAGATAGGTACTCAAGCCCAACCTGAACCATTTGGAATCTTCTTCTTTTTCATAAAGCATCCAGGCTACTTCCGCCTTTGATGCTAAAACTTCAAAGAGCGTGATTGAGGACATTCCTAAGGATGATTTTTCAGGATTTTGAAAAATGTCCGGATTTTCAAAAGTAGGATGCAGCTCTATTATCGCTTTTTGGTAAGAATTCAAAGCCTTCTGATACTCCTTTTTCTGTTCATGGAGCTGGCCTCTAAGATTATAATAGATACCTCTCTGAAGATCTTTTTTCCTCATCAACTTGATCATGAGAGAGTCCCTAGTCCTATCCAAAGCCAATTCAGCAGCTTCAAAATCCTTTTTTAACAAATAACCTTTCGCAAGTAAATTCCAATGCGAAAACTTTAAAGGCTCGGAGGTTTCACTAATTTGATTTAATACATCCAGTGCTTGATCAGGATTTCCCTCTTCCAAATGAGTGTTTGCCAGATTGATTCGAACTTGATTTGGATTAATCTCCCAAGTCAGTAAATCCTCATAAATCTTTTTCGCACTATCGTATTTTTCCAGATTATACAAGGCTGATGCCTTATTACTCAAAAAACTATAGCGTGCATATCGTCCATAATCCCCTAAAGAAGAAGGCAATGCTGACTCTGCCCTACTGAAATAGCTGATACTTTGGCTGTAATTTCCTGTTTCAAAATAATAGACTCCCAAAGCATTAAATAGTCGTTCGGGCTGAGTCTTTCCCTGAATCAATTTCTGAAGACTTTCAGCTTCTTTTAAATGGTAAATAGAACTGTCCAGCTTACTCAAGCTAAAAAGAAGCTCTCCCAAAAATAGATGGGATGAGTAAATTAAAGTATCTGGAAGTTTAAATGCTTTGGCTAGTTGAATTCCTTTTCTGTAAGATTTGGCTGCAGCTTCATTTTCTCCATATACAGAAAGTAACACTCCTAACCTTTCAGAGCCTCTCAAGAAAAGCTGAACCTCTTCAGAATTGGGAGTTTCAGCCAAAGCCTCAGAGTACAGCATGATGGCAAGCCTATCATCCTCCTCAGTAGGTGAAGGCAACTGGTAAAGAGAGTCGGCTTTTTTCAGCAAATCCAGGTTTCCTTGCGCTAATACGCATATGGGTGAGAAGCATAAGCTTAGGAAAATGGAAAGATAAAGTCTCTTTAAAAACACGGAAATAGGGACAAACCCTACTCCAGACGAGCTACGATTACCACAAAAGGAGGTCTCGGCTTGCCGGCAGGTCGGGTTTCATTTAGTGATCTAAAATTAACCCAATTTCCTCCTCTTCGCTCATTGATAAGGTCATTTTTTTCCTCAATATCATCTAATAATGCTTGAGGAATGTCTGCCACAGTTTCAAAATAGAAAAATCTCAAGGGGATAGAATTGAGTGCCAGATTGCTTAAATCAGGTAATCTATAAAGCAATTCAACATCTAGGACTTGTCCGTTTACGGGAATAGCACCAAATGTCCCATTTTCAACTGTTTTTTGAAGGTCAAAAACACCTTTGGATGAAATCTCAAAGCCTAGATCCTCTAGAGAAATACCGTTTTGATCCTCTACATCAAAATCACAGCTGGTATCATCATCGTCGTCATCATCTCCATCATCGCAGGGAAGTAACAAACCCGGAACTCCATTATAAATCGGAGCTGCCTGTATTTGATTCTGCCCAAGGACATAAATACCATCCCGGTAATTCACCCCTCCGACGGTAACGAAAGTCTCACAGGAACTGGAGCTTCCTTCCGGAGTAAATGTTACTTTATATTTCAATCCGGTTTCACTTGCATTTACGTCAATTGCTCCCGTCTCTCCATTGATAGCCAAGCCATCAGGACTGGCAGTGAAAGTTCCTGATGCGTTGGTAATAGGATTTACAATGACATTTTGGGTCGCATTGATGTAATAAATGGTGTCTGTGTAAGCAAATAACTCGCAATCAAATGAATTATCTCTGATCTGATTATCCTGAACACAAGAAAAAGACAGCAAAGCCAATAAGGCAAAAGTCAAAGTTGAAAGTAAAGCATGTGGGCGCATGAGTTCCTTTTTTATTTTAAGTCGATTCCACTTATAAAATTGTAACCCAGATTCAAGTAATAATTG